>NZ_JACDXJ010000008.1 GCF_013520865.1 Microvirga mediterraneensis | reverse complement strand
CCGCCAGCCGGGTCCCGGCTCCATCCTTCTGCATAGATTGCCCCCTTCAACCGCCATTTCTCGCCGGTCTCCCGGTCTTTGACGGACACATACTCCCGACCCTGCCGGGTCACCTCCAGGCCGGCTTCCTCCAGCGCCCGTACGATCCCGGCCCGGTCCTGCACGTCGCCGGCCACAATCCGCTCCGACAGATAGCCGGTGATCGCCTCCCGGTCCGCCAGCCGCTCCGGGCGCTCCCGCACCGGCACCGCCTCGCGGGCGCGCTCCGGATCGTCCGGCCGCGCCCAGCCCTTCTCCCAGTTCAGCGCGTCCCGCAACGGATCGTAGAGCCGCTGCCAGCCCGGAGGGGCGATGTTGAGCGCCTTGCCGGTCGACAGCTCCACGCGTGGCACCACGAAGTGCAGCTCAACCCGGCTGCCCTCCGTGTGCTGATGGCGCACCCACAGGATGTCGTACTGATCCTCCTCCAGGCCGGCGAAGGCCGTGCACTCGAATTCGTCCATCACCTGGCGCTGATCGGCCGCGCTCGGCGCATCCTCGGCCGCGAAGCTGATCACCCCCGAGGTGTAGCGCCACTGCCGCGCGATGCCGTCGATCAGCTCGCACGTCCGCTCCGGGGTGCCCCGCAGCACGACCGGCGGCGCGGTCTCGCGGCCTTCGCCCTTGGTCACGTACTCGACCGGCCCGCGCCCGCTGCCGGTGCCACGGGCGAAGAACTTAATCAGCATGCGACGCCTCGACAGCCGCCCGTAACGTGGACAGCTCCCGGTCGATCTCGATCAGGCGCGCCACCACCGCCACCGCATCCGTGCCGCCCCGGTCGCGGTTGGCCCAGCGCGCGAGCTGGTTCAGGTTGTTGCCGATCAAGGCGAGCTGCCGCAGCAGCGCCGGGTCCACCGGCGGGCGCGAGCGCCGGCGCGGCGGCCGGGCCTCGTCCAGCGCCTGGCGCACCAGGCCGGATAGGCGCATGCCGGCTGCCTCGGCCTTGGCCTGCCAGCGGGCATGCTCCTCGGGGGAGGCGCGCACCTGCACCATCATGCGGCGGGGGGATCGGGTCGTCATGGGGCTCCTTGGTGGGGTTCGAAGGGGAGGCGTAGCCACCCCTCGACAGCCTCGCAGGCAGGACACGAAAGTGTCATGACAAGAGTAGGCTGGCTTAAAGCAACAATCCAGACGGTCGAGCCCGGTTGGACTGGGTCTTCAACAGCGTTCCGTAGACGGACTGGGACAATCGATTAAAGGTAGATTCCGGAACGTTTTCCTTTTTGGGCGATTAGTCCCCCAACCTCAGCCGGAACTCTCCGGCAGCTTCCACTCTGAACGTGAGTACATGATGAAGCCATCCCATCAGCTCGCCTTGGCGGGCCTCGCTACCCTTTTGTCCTCTGTCAGCGCCTTCGCCGCCGATCTTGGCCCTCATGCCATGGCCGGGAAGTCGCGCTATGCCAGTGCCGCTAGACAATGTACCCCAGCCGTCGCAAATCCCGCTGACTACACCAACTGCCGCCTGCACCGGGTGAGAGGTGAAGAGATCTGCCGCTGCCGGATCGCCCCTCCCGCTCAGCGGCTGGTCCAAACCCCTTTTGACCAGCCCGACTTGGTCACAGGCACAATCCCAGGAGCTCCGGGCTTTAGTACGCCTGGCCTGATCAACACGGATCGACCCAACGACGGGGGGCGACCGGACGGCGGATTTGCCTCGAACAATCCCCCTGGTGGCACGGTCCCCGGTGGGGGAACGCCAGGCGGCGGTTCCAACCCTGGCACTGGGAATCCAGGTTCAGGAAAACCGGGAGGTGGACATTCGGGAGGTCTGCCTAGCGGCGGTAACCCAGGTGGGGGCGGCTCAAGCGGTGGACAGCCAGGAGGCAGTGCGCCGGGTGGAGGCGTGAGCCCTGGTAACGGCACAAACCCAGGTGGTGGAACTAGCCCAGGCGGAGGAACGGAGCCTGGAACTGGGACGAATCCAGGCGGCGGAACACCTCCTGGTGGAGGGACCAACCCAGGCAGTGGCACAAACCCTGGTGGCGGCACGGACCCAGGAACTGGTGGTAATCCCGGCGGCGGCGGCAAGGGTGACGGAGGTCACGGCGGCGGCGGTCACGGTGGCGGCGGCAAGGGTGACGGAGGTCACGGCGGCGGCCACGGCGGCGGTCACGGTGGCGGCGGCAAGGGTGACGGAGGTCACGGCGGCGGCGGCAAGGGTGACGGAGGTCACGGCGGCGGCGGCAAGGGTGACGGCGGCCACGGCGGCGGCGGCAAGGGTGACGGAGGTCACGGCGGCGGCCACGGCGGTGGCGGCCACGGCGGCGGCGGCAAGGGTGACGGAGGTCACGGCGGCGGTCACGGTGGCGGCGGCAAGGGTGACGGAGGTCACGGCGGCGGCGGCAAGGGTGACGGCGGCCACGGCGGCGGCGGCAAGGGTGACGGAGGTCACGGCGGCGGCCACGGCGGTGGCGGCAAGGGTGACGGAGGTCACGGCGGCGGCCACGGCGGTGGCGGCAAGGGTGACGGAGGTCACGGCGGCGGCGGCAAGGGTGACGGCGGCCACGGCGGCGGCGGCAAGGGTGACGGAGGTCACGGCGGCGGCGGCAAGGGTGACGGCGGCCACGGCGGCGGCGGCAAGGGTGACGGAGGTCACGGCGGCGGTCACGGTGGCGGCGGCAAGGGTGACGGAGGTCACGGCGGCGGCCATGGCGGCGGTGGCTCCAAACGCTAACCCCAAGCCCGTCTTATGAATCGGCATGAGCCCTGCTGGCGTTCCAGCAGGGCTTGTCTATGCAGGGGGCGGCCAAGCCACGAAACAGCCTGTTTTGCCCGACAGAGCAGCACGCCCGCCGATTCATCCGTAAGGGCCGAAAGATCCTCTCAGCCACGCGAGGGCTCATGAGCTATGATGGGCACGACAGGCCTTACCCGAGATGGTTCCCTCCCGTGGTATGGATTGTGATCGCTATAATTGGTGCCGTCTTCCTGGCAGGCTGAAGCGAATGAGGCACGAAAAATCCCTCCCCAGCCCCGCTGGGGAGGGATCAGGCTCCAGAAGAAGATCCATCAATGCGTACCCTTCCAATGGGCAAGGGCGTAAATCGTTCCCTCTGCTGAGCGGCCGCCACCAACCCTCCCCCACTTTCTGGTTGCGTTCCATAAAACCCGTTCCGCGAAACCAGCCGCTTGAGCCGGGTCTGTTCCCCAGCCCGGTTCTACCTTTGGTTGCTCTAAATCTGGGTGTCCGCGAGGCGCTTACAATCGCCGTCGAAGCGCCGTCGACTCTGCCCGCTGCCCCCCGGCAGCCCTTGCAACAGATCGTTCAGGCGCAAACAGAGCCTTATTCTTAGAATCTGTATGCGTGGGGTACACAGATTTGCACCCTCCCCCCTGTGGGCTCAGGCGCAGCCAACTCCGCCATTCCGGCATGACGATCCGCACCACGTTCGGGGCGTTGCGCCAGGCGCTCTGTCGCCGCTCCTCGACCGTCACCAGGCCGAGCGCCTTGGCCTCGCGCAGGGCGTTGCGCACGGTCGTCTCCGACACCCCGGCCAGGGCCGCGATATGTGGCACCGTCAGGGTACAGGCTCCCCGCTTGATCACCTCCACGGCGACCACGGCCAACACGGACTGTTCCGCCATCGTGAACCGCATCGCGAGCCGCGGCGGCAGCCGCCCTGATGCGGTCCAGCGGCGCCGGCGCTCCAGGCTCTCTGGCGAGCGCGGACGCGAGCCCACCCGGCGCGGCAGGGGCTTGGATGGGCTAGGCAGAGCCAACTTGGCGTCGATCAGGGCCGACAGCTCTTCGGCCTCATCGTCGGTGACAAGCCGCTGGCCCCAAGCCCGCCAGAGGGTTTCGCGGATAGTGTTGAGTTGCACGCGCGGCGCAGCCGCGACGGCGCACCGGATCTGGTCGGATAAGGACATGCGTCCCCCTTCGGGTTGTTCAAACCCGTCGCAGGGGATGGCGCGTCATGCAGGCAAAGCTTCGCCGTTAGCGAAATCGCGATTTCGCTTGACGAGAGGCCAGCTTGTCGGGGAAGATCATGACGCCAATCTTAGATCTGTCCCCGGCAAGCCGGCGATATGCATGAGGCCCGCCCCTTCGGCGGGCTTTCGTGTTTTTAGGCTCCTGTGCGCCGCTGATTTGCAAATCAAAACAACAGCAACGCCATTGTGCATTGTGCCCCGGCGACTCGGCAGGGGTCAATGCCACGTTACAGGCTGGCCACAACCCGTTAAGACCCTCTTAACCACCGGATTTCCTACCGGCCCGGGTTGGCCTATATTGGGGGCATGAGCACCATGCATGCATTTCCAGAGCCTCAGCAGCTCGTCGGCACTTGGCGTCGGTTCGGCTTGGTCGGCCCGGTCTATGAAATCATCGAGGCCGGAGAGGAACGCCCAGACGGCAACCGGACGATGAAGGTCCGTGTCTTGGAAACCGGTGAGGAGGTTGAGTACAGTCTGCTCGACATTCTCGATGATCCCAAGGAGCGTTGATGTTCGCCATTGCCTTCGATCTCGTTGTGGCGGACACGGCGAACAACCACCCCAAGGGCGTCTCTCAGGCCTATACCGACATCGCCAATACCCTGTCGGGCTTTGGCTTCAACCGAGTGCAGGGCAGCCTCTACGTCTCGAACAGTGAGGATCTGGCCAACCTTTTCTCGGCCATCTCGGCCCTGAAGGGCCTGCCCTGGCTTCCCCAGAGCGTCAAGGATATCCGGGCGTTCCGGGTCGAGCAGTGGTCGGACTTCACCCGGTTTGTAAAAACCTGAGTTCCGGTCGAGGGTTGTGAACCGTTTCGAAACGTCTTGTTGAAACAATCCGAGACGCCTGTTCACCCCCTCTGAGACGGCCGAAACACTATGTTCTCCATGCTTGAAGCGGCCAAAGAGGCCGGAACGTCGAAAGCCTCGATTTGGCGGGCTATTAAGAGCGGCCGGCTCTCCGCCACCAAGCGCGACGATGGCACTTACGCCATCGATCCCGCAGAGCTGTTCCGGGTGTATCCGAAACGTCTCGCGGACAGCGGTTTGAAACAAACCGAGACGCCCCATGAGACAGGCGAGACGGCCGAAACAGAGGGTGTAACAGCCGCCAAAGCCGCCCTGGAGGTCGAGGTTCGCATGCTCCGGGAGATGATGCAGCGGATGGAGGAGGCCCATCACCGGGAACGTGAGGCGCTTCAGGGTGAGCGCGATGCTTGGAAGGCTCAGACGCAACACCTGCTGACCGATCAAAGACCCAGCCCGACAGGATGGCGGGCCTGGCTCAAGCGGTGAGCCTGAGCCAAGGCCGGATGATACTTCCTTACGGGTTCATCCGCGCGCGGAGCTCATCACGTGTCGTCTCGTCGATGTGGATTTCTTTGCCACTCGTCAGAAAAAGTGTGAAGAAATTTTCCAACTCTACGTCACGATGTCCTTTGCCAGGACCGAGGAACTCCGTGACTTTGCATGGATCGATGCTCTCGATTGTGGCGAGATTCACGTCCACCTCATACGGGTCTTTTCCAACCCCGTTGAAAGTCGGAAATCTATCGATCTGCCGCACATGAACGACAGAGCGATATCCAGTCAGTATCATTATTGCACTCCTTTTACAGGCCTGAGCAGCTCAAGGCTGCGCCACACGCATATAGCTTAAGTCCGCATCCTCGTGGCTCAATTGGCAGTCGCCGCAACATATACCGTTAACGCGAGGGGCCACCCCGGCCCCGTTGCCGCTGCCGCTGCCGCTGCACCTGACGGGCCTGCTCGGCCTCCAGTCGGGTTTCCGTAGTCGCGATCACCTTCGGCAAGGCCTCGAACTGCGCCACCTGCTGCGTCCGCTCCCGGCTCTCCCGCACGGTGAACTCGGCCGGCGTGCCGCCCTTCGCCTGCCACTCCCGATAACCGTGCAGCGCCGCCTTCGCCTGCTCCAGGGCCTTCCGCTCGGCCCCCTCCTGCTGTGAGGCCTGCGCCTGGCGCAGCGCCTCTACCGCCCGCCCGAACAGCTCACGCCGCTCCGCCTGGCGCTGCCGCGTCTCCCAGATCCGGTTCAGGGTTTCAAAATGCGATCCAAGTGACCGGAGAGCTTGCCGAGTTGATCGGACAAGCCCTTGGTAAAAGCCTCGGACATCGACAGCCGCTGCTCCAGCAGGTCGATCCGCGCCTGCTGCTGCTCGGAAGCGCTCACGGCCTGCCGCAACAGCTCCTGCAAGGCGATGGTGTCCCTCTGATACGCGTCGGAGACAGCTTTGAGCGAATGCAGAAGCTCGCGCTCGAGGGGTGTCAGTTGTTTCATGGCTCAATCCAGTTTCAGGCAGGGGCGGCTGCCGCAGGTCCACGGCGTCAGGGGCTTGCCCGCGAAACCCGCCGGTAGGATCAGGAATGTGCCTTCCTTCGCGCTCTGAAGGTCCAGCCCATGCGTGCTCGCCTTGAGCCGTTCCAGGGCCGCCGTCTCGTGGGCGGTCGCGGCGCGCAGGCTCTCCAGGTCGCTCCGCAGCCACGCCGTCACGCTCCAGAGCAAGGCCAAGGCTGTCAGGACGATCACGCTGCACCCCAAGGCGGTCCAGGCTGGCCAGCGCCTCTGCCTGGCCTCGATCTGCCGCATCTCGGCGCTCAGGGCCGTGATCTGCACCGCCACCGCGTCCGCCAAACTGCTTTTCATGGAAAGCAGCGCGGTCTTGGACTCGGCGCGCAAGCTGCTCGCGAGCTTGTTGAGCTCGTCGCGCGCGACGCTCTCGATCTCGTGCCGCTCGCTCTGCATCTGCGAGCGCAGACGATCCGCCAGCCGGGTCCCGGCTCCATCCTTCTGCATAGATTGCCCCCTTCAACCGCCATTTCTCGCCGGTCTCCCGGTCTTTGACGGACACATACTCCCGACCCTGCCGGGTCACCTCCAGGCCGGCTT
>NZ_JACDXJ010000007.1 GCF_013520865.1 Microvirga mediterraneensis | reverse complement strand
TCGGCCTCGAGCTTCTGGAAGACCTGGGCAAGATCGTTGGGATCCGGTGACAGCGCCAGCACCGGTGCTGGCGCTGTCACCGGATCCCAACGATCTTGCCCAGGTCTTCCAGAAGCTCGAGGCCGACGGCATGGACCCGAAGGAGGCGGCCAAACTCCAGGAACTGGGGCTCGTCGGCGCCGCCCGGTTCGGGCAGCGCCTGCATGTCGCGTTTCCGCTGTTTCAGGACCACCACACTGATCCCGCCGAGCCGCCGGTCGGCTATGTCGTCGAGGATCTCAGCCAGCCGCAGGCGCAGCTGCGGCGGTTCGGAGCGCCGGGCCTGTGGCGCTTTTCCCATCGCTCGGGCTACGAGGGCGCGGACCGGCTCGTCCACGTCTTCACCTCGACCCCGGGCGAGGCTCTGGCCTTGTGGAACATCGCCCGCCTGGAGCAAGGCTTTCTGCCGCAGCTAGAGCAGGACACCATCCAGCGCACGGTCTTTGTCGCGACCGGCTGGACCGGCCAGGAGCATCGCGCCCGGCTGTGGGCCCGGGCCAAGGCCGATCAGGCGTCCCTCGTGCTTGCCTACCGGGATGACGACAAGGGCCGGATCCAAAGCCAGTCCATGGCGCAGGAGGCCCAAAAGCAGGCTATTCCAACGGCTAGCGTGACGGGGGTCCTGTCCCTGCTCTCGCTGCAGAATTTCGCCCAGCTCTGGCTCACCATCCTGCGGGAGGGTGCGGAACGACTCCTGGAGCGTCTCAAGGCAGCGCGCGAGGCGCGCCGGAAGCGCCAGCAGGAGATCGAAGCCGCCAAGCGAGGACAGGGCCGCGGGTGATAACAGGTGTCCGCCATTGACGCACTGCGTCGCCGACGCATCTTCCCATTGGGTGGAGGCTCTCGATGGGCAAGCAGGATGACGACTTCGACCAGCTGATCGCCAATCTGAGTGCGGTGCTCGCCTTGGCGGATGACGGCCAGAGCCTCGGTGGCGGCCTCCAGATGCCTTACGCCATTGACGTAGCAGCCATCCGGAACAAAACCGGACTGTCGCAGGCCGCCTTTGCCCGCCGCATCGGCGTGCCGGTGGGCACGATCCGCAACTGGGAGCAGGGCCGCCGCTCCCCACAGGGGCCGGCCCGCATCCTGCTGGCCCTGCTCGATCGCAATCCGCGCATTGTTGAGGAAACTTTAGGAGGCTGAACGCAGCGGCCCGGCGGTTTGAGCTTGCCGCCGGGCCTGGCCATGGTCGGTAATGTCTCAGAGGGCTTCAAAGACGGGGTTCCATGGTTGGTGCGATCATACACCTGACGGGCCCACAGGGCACCTCCATCCATCAGACCCGCTTGGCCGGAACGGAACCCGAGAGGCGGCATTGACGGAGTATGAAGGCATCCCCTCCTTCATGTCTCGCATGCCTCGCGCGCTTAGCCCCTCTCAGGAGGGGCTTCTTTTTATGGCTCCGCTGAAACCGCCCCCGGCCGGGCTGGTTGCTGTGGAGAAGGCTGGCTCGCATGGCGGCCTTCAGGGGCCAGGAGGCCTCCTCGCCTTCCTGGCAACGGCGGGTGAGGAGGCCTTTCTTTGCCCGCGCCTGAGCGGGTCTCATAAGACCCATCCAGTAGAAATTCCTAGACAGGGGGAGTTGGGTGGTGGCTACCGCTTCGACGGCCGCGATCCTTCGGTCGGTGCCGGACTGGTGTCCACGTTGTCATGGGGGGAAGCCGCCCTCAGTCGCTCCTCGGCGAGTTGCTCCCAGGTGCGGGCCATCTCCAGTAACTGCTCCCGTGGTGGCCCCTCGGGCATCTGCTTGGCCAGAACCCGGCAGTCCTGAGCATGTTGGCGGTAGTCTGCCGCGGTTTTCATGGGTGGGATACAAAAACCCCTCCTCGGGCGAGAAGGGAGCAAGGTTGAGGACCATGTATGCTGCCGTTCTACGCCATTCAGAGGGTGAAAGCCATCACGCATTCCATAAGGTCCCGTTTCGCGAAATCGGACACGGACACACAGAGAGCACAGCTGTGGGGAAGGGGCAGCTACAAAGCGATCGCGATGGCCCAGGCGATCAAGCCGATGCCGGCGATCAACCCGACCCATTCCAAAACACGGGCCAAGGTGTCGTTGGCTGGCGTGGTCTTGGGGACTTCCAGGAGAGGAGCATCGTCCATGATCGCACAGCCTTAGCAATTTCAGGAGGCGCTCAGCGGACAACGACAGCCCGGAACAGGCGTTCCCACGTGATAGTATTTTCAAGTAACTGTTGGCTGTTTCCGGGCCTTTTCAGGGTCGGTTAGACTAGGCCTTTACAGAGACGCGGCTGAGCTTTGTAAACTCATCTTCCGAATACGCTGAATTGCAACCCTATCCGGTTCCATAAAGGCGCTTATCGGAAATTCGCCTGTAGGCGCAGAGTTAAAATGTCCCACCGGAGCAAAGTAGGAATGTCACTCTCCCTGGGTGATAGTCCTGGGGAGATTGGGTCTGATGACGGTGATTGGGATGAGCCAGCCGGAGATCAATCGGCTTCACCTTCTGCAGGACGTTGTAGCGGAGCAAATGACAGTGCGCGAAGCCGCCCTAAGGCGTTATGCCGTGGTAAGCTCAGCAACCGGCTCCTGTCGGCGGTGCGGCAAACTGAGGTACTGGCGCTGAGCAGACATTAGGGCAGTGTCCATGGAACCGGCCCTAGGACAAATCGGTTCACCAGGGGCACCCTCTCGCTTGTGCTCAATGTCCTGAGCAGACCTCACTGGAGTTCCAGGCTGCTGTGTTCTGGTTGCGTTGGTTTATGCTAGGGCTCAGCCTGTCCCTTTTGATGCAAGATCCGGTTCTGGCAGGACCTCGCGCCAGCCGGCCATCGGCCCCGGCGCTTCCTCTCTTTCACGGCAATTGGTGCGGTCCGGGGGATGCCGGGCGTGCTGCGCCCATCGATGCCCTGGACGCTGCCTGCCGCGCCCATGATCTCTGTTACGAACGGCTGGGCCAAAGGGCGTGCCCGTGCGACAGGGCTTTTCTTCAAGCAACCGCCACCTTGATCCAGAACCCCACGGTGGAAGAGACCCTGCGCAGTAAGGCGGCCACTGCCAATTCTCTTTTCAGCGCCGCCCTCTGCCGGGTGCCGCATCACTCCCGGCGGCCTGTTGGAAGGCGCTGAAGGCCACAGGAGGTCGGCGGCAACAGCCAAACACCCAGACAGCGAAAAAGGCCCGGGTTGCCCCGGGCCCTGTATTGGTCGACCGCAGTGGCGGATCTTAGTAGGTGCCAAACTTGAAGTTCAGCTTGGCGCGAGCCACGAAGAACTCGTTCTCATCATCATCCCGGGCCGGCATGAACACGTTCACCGGGGTGGTTCCGCCGGCCGGCGTGAAGGTGCCGATCGGGCCGGTGCTGCCATCGTCGTCCTGATCCAGGCTCACCCACAGACCCTCGACCCCGAAGGTCACGGCGTTGGAGCCGAACAGGTTCCAGTTGGTCGGCAGCGCCCACTCGACACCGCCACCGGCCGTCCAGCCGGTGTTGTCTTCCGTGTAGGCGAGACCGCCGGTGGCGTAGACCAGCACGCGGTCGAATGCCACACCGGCGCGCGCGCGCACGGTGCCGAACCAGTCCGGCTCCTGGCTCGCGAAGGTGCCCGGCACGAACACGCCGGTGTTTCCAACGCCGGGAGAGAAGGTGACATCTTCATCGTCACCGGTGTCGCGCCACTGGATGTCGGCTTCAACACCGAACACGAAGTTGCCGGTCTGGTAGTTGTAGCCGATCTGGCCACCGCCGACGAAGCCGCCGTCATCGTCATCGAAGTTCAGTGTGCCTGCCAGGCCAGCCGGGATGCCGGGGCCTGACAGAACCACCGGTTCGCGATCCTCCGTGCGGAAGCCCCAGCCGGCGTTGCCACCGACGTAGAAGCCGGTCCAGGTGAAGACCGGAACGGCTGCGATGACCGGAGCCGGAGGAGCGCTGCGGACCGGCAGGTCGGCCGCGGAGGCCGCCGAAAAGCCGGCGGTGGTCAGAGCAGTCGTGGCCAGGAGGCCGAGAATACGAATTTTCATGAAAGTGCATCCTTCTGCGAGGGTTCGCCAGGGGAGTATGGACCTCTCGGGAGGGATGGCTATAGCAACGCTGCAACAGCCAAAGACTTTCGTCATGGGAGTTTGCCGGGCGCGAGCAATTGCGAGGGAGAGGCGAGGAGGCGTCGTTGACATCGCCCAGCCCGGATGCGTTACTGCTCTGGCCTTTCGGCATGCGTATCCCGGAAGCGAGGGCCACGGAAAACCCTGCCGCGCAACCGGCAGGGTTTTTCCTTGGCGGCGCTCTGATCGTTGTGCGCCCCTATGACAGACGAGCGGGGGGCTTGGCCTGAGGCGGGCGTCGCGCATTGACATGAGACTGGGCGCATGCGCTACTGGCTCTGCCTTCACAGAGCAACTGAAGGCGAGAAGAAACTTCCAGCCCTGCCTCAACGGCAGGGTTTTTTGTTTCCCGGAAACCAGGTCCAGAGGCGGAGCATGATATCGTGCTCTGTCACGAACGAGAACTTGATCTTCTAACTGACAATGCCTGCACGATAGGAGTTGGAGAACATCCTGACTAAGGTTTGACAATTCATCGTGAATTGATGACGGCGGCTAATCTGGATTTGCCCTCCCCTAACCCGCCTCCGGCTATGCCGATAGCCCGTCTTCGGGGTCAGCTGGGTGTTCTCGCTTCCAGAATCGGTTTCCTGCTGCTGCGAGTGACCCAGGATTCGTGTTCTTAGGCGTTAGCGCGAGACTGCTTTTAGATTTTTGTATTCGTGGGGTTCGCGAATTTGCACCCGTACTGAGACGGAGCCACAGGCTCCACTCTTTCGAAACGACAGAAACCTTGTTGGGGTAGTTCATCCAAGCCGTACGCCGGCGCTCCTCAATGGTGACGAGAGCGAGCGTTTGAGCCTGTCTCAAGGCGTTGCGCACGGTCGTTTCAGAGACACCCGCGAGGGCCGCGATGTGCCCGATCGTTAGGGAACAGACACCATTCTTCTTCACCTCAGACGCAACGACAGCCAGCACGGCCTGCTCGGCCAGGGTGAACTGCGCCGCCAGAGCGGGCGGCAATCGGCCTGCGGCGGCCCAGGACCGGCGTCTTTCCATCGAGGCAGAGGAACGGGGCCGGGATCCGACGCGCCGCCTGGCGGGCGCCTCCGTGGACGGAATGGCTGCTCTGGCATTGATCAGGGTATCGAGGGTCTCAGCCTCGGCCTCTGTGAGTTGCCCAGCCGCAAAGGCCTTGTACATGGCTGACCGGATCTCCGGCAGCTTCACGCGCGGCGATGCCATCACGGCTCGCCGGATCTCCTCGCCAAATGACATGCGAGCTCCCTCGGGTTGGGCCCGGCGGAGGGAGTGGCTTCAGGCATAGCTTCGCCGTTAGCGAAATCGCGATTTCGCTTGACGAGAGGCCGGCTTGTCGGGGAAGATCATATCGCCAAATAGATCTGTCCCGGTTCGCCGGTATGCATGAGGCCCGCCCCTTCGGCGGGCTTTCGTGTTTCTAGTCTCCAGTGCGTCGCAGATTTGCAAAACGCAAATCAAGCCAACGGATTGCATATTGTGCCCCGGCGACTCGACAGGGGTCAATGCCAGGTTAGGCTCCACCCAAAACCTTTACGGGAAATTAACCAAACACTCCCAACGTGAGGCGGGGAACGTATGTGCCGTAGGCCGCCCTACACGTCCAACCCACCGACAGGCCGGTTCCAACGTAGGCCGCCCTTCAGTGCCAACGTCCTCCTACTGACAATGTTGGGGATGCTGGATGTCTGAAAACCGGTTTGTGACGGCCACCTATCGCGAGATCGCGGAACGGTTCGGCATCGGCATCGAAGGCGCGCGGATTAAGACTAAGCGACGGGCAGCAAAAGGCTTGTGGCGGGTTATCCCCGGCAATCATCCGCAGGACATCATCCGTGTTGAGATACCCGAGGAGGAGTGGAGCTCACCCCAACGTTCCCTGACCCACAGTCCCAACGATGGGACACTAACGCCCCTACCCCAACAAGCGGCAGAACGCAGGGATACCAATGACATAGATATGTTAGTTGAGCTTATTCCTCAGCTAACAGCACAACTGTCGGCAATGACGGACCGGCTGGTTGACGCTGAGAAGGGGCGGGCAGAGGCCGAGCGGGATGCCGCTATTGCCCAAGCTGCCCTGGCTAATGCCGAGTCCCAACTCTCCGCTATGCAGGAGAAACACCTTTCGGAGTTGAAGGAGTTGCGAGACCGGATGAACGCAGAAGCCGACAAGGCACGATCTGAATTAGCTGAATGGAGAGGCCGTCCTTGGTGGCGTCGATTGGCGGGCTAATTTCCCCTTTCTGCATCAAATCTGGCGGCCAGCCAAGTTATGCTATACATGTATAGCATCTGGAGGAATCCACTATGCTGGCTCTTCGCCTGCCCGACGACATCGAACAGCGCCTGGATCGGCTCGCCAAGGCCACCGGTCGCACCAAGAGCTTCTACGCCCGCGAGGCCATCCTGGAGCACCTGGATGACCTTGAGGATCTCTATCTGGCCGAGCAGCGCCTGACCGACATCCGCGCCGGCCGTACTCAGACCGTGCCGCTCGAGGACGTCATGAAGCGCTATGGCCTGGAGGATTGAGCTGGATCCCGCCGCCGAGCGGGAACTAAGCAAGCTCGATCCGCAGATGGCCCGGCGCATCCTCAAATTTCTCCGGGAGCGTGTGGCCAATCTCGAGGACCCGCGCAGCATCGGCGAAGCCCTCAGGGGTTCCCGCCTGGGCGAGTTCTGGAAGTATCGCGTCGGCGATTACCGCATCATCAGCAGCATCGAGGATGGCGCCCTGCGCATTCTCGTGGTGCGGATCGGCAACCGCCGCGAGGTCTACCGTTAGGGCGATTGACAGAGGCAAAGCTGCGGAGCAGTTTGGCCCTGCTCCCCTCAGCCAGAGGCTGAGGGGAGCAGACTTTGCCCTCGGCAAAGTCTAGTGAGTATACTTCTCCTGTCAGAAGTTCCACCCGCTCCGCTTCCACACTTGTGGTGCCTGTTCCTCAAGGTATATACTTTACAGCCAAGCTCGTAGGCTTTACCAGGAAGTCTATAGACTTTCCTCAACCCGCTCGGCCCGATGAGTTTCGCCATCCTGCGCTTCGAGAAGATCAAGTCCCTGAGCGACCTCAAGGGCATGACCGCCCACTGGGACCGCTCCCGGCCCACACCCAACGCCGACCCCAATCCTCATCCTGAGGCGGTGCAGTTCCTGCACGGCCAGGACCCGGTCGCAGAGGTCGAACGGCGCCTGCCCGAGAAGCGCCGCAAGGACGCCGTCCTGTGCCTGGAGGGGCTGCTCTCCGCCTCGCCGGAATATTTCCGACCGGACACCCCGAGCCAGGCCGGCGTGTACGATCCCAAGCGCACCGAGGCCTGGGTCAAAGCCTCCATGGCCTGGCTCAGGAAAGAGTTCGGCGATCGCCTGGCCTCGGCTGTCCTGCATCTCGATGAGGCCACCCCACACATCCAGGTCGCCATTGTGCCGCTTGACCGCACCACCGGCCGCCTCGACGCCAAGACCCAGTTCGGCCGCGCCGAGCTGCGCCGCTTTCAGACCGACTATGCCAAGGCCCTCAAGCCGCTCGGCATCCGGCGCGGCGTCGAGGGCTCCCAGGCCAAGCACCAAGACGTCCAGCGCTACTACGGCCTCGTCAACGCCGCTCAGGAACCGCCGGAGCTGTCCCTGCGCGACAAGGCCGCCCTTACGGTCGGCCGGACCACGGAAACGGTCGAGCAGCTCCTGGCTCAGGCCACCGACAGCCGTATGATCCGGGACGAGCTCGAGAAGGCCCAGAGCCGGCTGCGGGCGTCCGAGGACCGGGCTGATCGCGAGCAGAAGCTGCGGGGCGCGGCTGAAACGGCCCGCGACGGAGCCCTGAAACAGGCGCAACAGGCCGAGCGGGCGCTTGCCAGCCAGGTGCGGGAGCTTCCGCTGCCGCAGATCCTGCCCTTTCTGGGCTACAGCCGGCGCCACAAGGATCAGGACGAGGAATGGATCGGGCCGGCGGGTCCCCTGACCACCGAGGCCGCGAAAGGCAAGCCGAACAAGTTCTTCCTTCAGGACGCCGGCCAGGGCGGCCGCGGCGCGATCGACCTCGTCAAGGCCGTGATGGGAGCGGATTATGCCGGCGCCCTGGGCTGGCTCGCCCGCTTCGTCACAGACGACGCGCTTGTGGCCGCTGCCGCCGCAGAGGCTACCGCCAGCGCCCGGGAGGCCTTGAGCGAGGCGCGCGCGATGCCAGCACCGGTGCTGGCGCTGTCACCGGATCCCAACGATCTTGCCCAGGTCTTCCAGAAGCTCGAGGCCGACGGCATGGACCCGAAGGAGGCGGCCAAACTCCAGGAACTGGGGCTCGTCGGCGCC
>NZ_JACDXJ010000006.1 GCF_013520865.1 Microvirga mediterraneensis | reverse complement strand
CGCGCACGAGACAGCGGCGCTGGAGCGGCTGAAGGCGAGCACACATGGGCTGGACCTTCAGAGCGCGAAGGAAGGCACGTTCCTGATCCTGCCGGCGGGCTTCGCGGGCAAGGCCCTGACGCCGTGGACCTGCGGGGCCCGCCCCTGCCTGAAACTGGATTGAGCCATGAACCAACTAACCCCTCTCGAGCGCGAGCTTCTGCATTCGCTCAAAGCTGTCTCCGACGCGTATCACAGGGACACCAGCGCCTTGCAGGAGCTGTTGCGGCAGGCCGTGAGCGCTTCCGAGCAGCAGCAGACGCGGATCGAGGGGCTGGAGCAGCGGCTGTCGATGTCCGAGGCTTTTACGAAGGGCTTGTCCGAACAACTGAGCAAGCTGTCCGGACACTTGGATCGCATTTTGAGACCCTGAAGCGGGTCTGGGAGACGCGGCAGCGCCAGGCGGAGCGGCGCGAGTTGTTCGGGCGGGCGGTTGAGACATTACGCCAAGCCCATGCATCACAGCAGGAGGGGGCCGAACGGCAGGCGCTGGAGCAGGCCCAGGCGGCGCTGCACGGCTATCGGGAGTGGCAGGCGAAGGGAGGTACGCCGGGCGAGTTCACGCTACGGGAGAGCCGGGAGCGGACGCAGCAGGTGGCGCAGTTCGAGGCCTTGCCGAAGGTGATCGAGGCTATGGCAACCCGCCTGGAGGCCGAGAGGCAAGCCGAGCAGGCCCGCCAGGTGCAGCGCCAGCCTCAGCGTCCAAGGGACCGAGGCGGGTACTCGCGTTAACGGTACACGTCGCGGCGGTTGCCGATTTTGACCACGAGGATGCGCACAGCGGCGTCCTCGATGTGGCTGATGATGCGGTAATCCCCAACGCGGTATTTCCAGAACTCGCCCAGGCGGGAGCCCCTGAGAGCCTCGCCGATGCTGCGCGGGTCATCGAGGGTGGCCACACGCTCACGGAGAAATTTCAGGATGCGCCGCGCCACTTGGGGATCGAGTTTGCTCAGCTCCCGCTCTGCGGCGGGATCGAACTCAATCCTCCAGGCCATAGCGCTTCATGACATCCTCAAGCGGCACGGTCTGGGTGCGGCCAGCCCGAATGTCGGTCAGGCGCTGTTCGGCCAGATACAGATCCTCAAGGTCATCCAGGTGCTCTAGGATGGCCTCGCGGGCGTAGAAGCTCTTGGTGCGGCCGGTGGCCTTGGCGAGCCGATCCAGGCGCTGTTCGATGTCGTCGGGCAGGCGAAGAGCCAGCATAGCGGAATCCTCTTTTGCTATACATGTATAGCATATAGGTAGCTACAACTAGAAGACCCCACTGATCACTCTGCCGCGCGTAAATTTCCCGTTTGGGTGTCGGACGCCCGTCGAACGGGCGATCAACCAGCTAACCGCCGCCACCATGGACGACGTGCTAACTCGACCATTCCACGCAGTTGCTGAATTTGCTCTTCAAGCCCTGCAATCGTTTGGCGCTGGTCATCTGCGCCCTTTCTGCGTTCCGTTAGAACTTCTTCAATCCGCTCAACGAGGCCGTCGGCCCTTGCCCGTTCAACATCTGCACGAGCCCGTTCACTGTCGGCCCGGGTGCGCTCACGATCTGCAATAGCCTCTGCCTTCACCACCATGGCTTTGAGCGTCTCGATGTGAGCATCGAGCGCAGCAATCGTTCGGGTGTCGGACGGCAGCTCATCGGGTGTCGGACGGTCGTCCGGCAGCTGATCATCCTTGGACCTGCGAGGATAAGTGGAAGCCTTTACCTCCTCCAGGTCGACACGCACCTGGGCCTTGCCATCATTAGCTGTACGACGTGGCCAACGGTAGCGGATAGCTTTCTGCCGAGCAGCTTCAGATGAGATCCCAAGACGCTCACCTAAGTCGCTGTATGTAAACCACTCTTCTGTCATGTTGGACACCTGTACGACACCCGTTTTACGGGTGTCGTACAGGGTGGCGAATTACAGTTAAGGTGCCGTTAACGGATTGTGGCCAGCCTGTAACGTGGCATTGACCTCTGCCGAGTCGCCGGGGCACAATATGCAATCCGTTGTCTTGATTTGCGTTTTGCAAATCAGCGGCGAGCCGGAGACCAGAAACACGAAAGCCCGCCTCAGGGAGACGGGCCTCATGCATACCGGCGAACCGGGACAGATCAATGTTTGGCGACGCTGATCTTCCCTGACATCGCCGTGCTTCGTCAAGCGAAAAACAGTGGTTTTTCGCAATGGTGAGGTGTTGCCTGAAGCCACTCCCTCAGCCGGGCCCAACCCGAGGGAGCTCGCATGTCCTTTTGCGAGGAGATCCGGCGTGCCGTTGTGGCATCGCCGCGGATGAAGCTGCCGGAGCTCCGGTCAGCCCTATACAAAGCCTTCACGGCTGGACAGATCACAGAGACCGAGGCTGAGACCCTCGATACCCTGATCAATGCCAGAGCAGCCATCCCGACCACAGGGGCGCCCGCTAGGCGGCGCGTCGGTTCCCGACCTCGTTCCTCTGCCTCAATAGAAAGACGCCGCTCCTGGGCCGCCGCAGGCCGCTTGCCGCCCGCTCTGGCGGCGCAGTTCACCCTGGCCGAGCAGGCCGTGCTGGCTGTCGTTGCGTCTGAGGTGAAGAAGCACGGGGCCTGTTCCCTGACGATCGGGCACATCGCGGCCCTCGCGGGTGTCTCTGAAACGACCGTGCGTAATGCCTTGAGACAGGCGCAAACGCTCGCTCTCGTTACCATCGAGGAGCGCCGGCGCACGGCCTGGATGAATTACCCTAACAAAGTTTCAATTGTCTCCAAGGAATGGAGCCTGTGGCTCCGTCTCGGTACGGGTGCAAATTCGCGAACCCCACGAGTACAGAATTATAAGAACGGCCTCGCGCTGACGCGCGAGAACATGAATCCTGGGGCGCTGGAAGCGCCTAAAGGCCTATTTCGGAGACGACAGAGCCCAGCAGACCCCGAAGAAGGGCTATCGGCATAGCCGGGGCGTTTGTCAGGACGGACAGAGGCAGATTCTGAAGGCAAATTTCGCAGAAGGCCGTTTATGGAACAGAGTGCAGGAAGGGTACGCCTCGGTCTAAGCCCGAAACTCCTCCAGCCGCCGCTTTTGCCTACCATCCGCGTCGAAGTTGGAGGGATCAAGCCAGTTTTCATAGGCAGCGCGGAGGGCGGGCCACTCCTTATCAATAATCGAGAACCACGCCGTATCGCGGTTTTCGCCTTTGACGATGAGATGCTGGCGGAAAATGCCTTCGGGCTGAAAGCCAAATCGGATGGCGGCTCTCTTCGAGGGCTCGTTGCGATTGTTGCACTTCCACTCGTAGCGGCGATAGCCCAGCTCATCGAAGACGTACTTCATGAAGAGGAACTGCGCTTCGGTTGCTGCGGGTCTGCGCGAGACCAGCGGTCCCCAGTAGATACTGCCGATCTCGATCACCCCATTGGTGGGGTCAATGCGCATCAGGGCCTGGCGTCCCGCGACCTGATTGCTGGCCTTGTCGATGACGGCGAAAAACAGCGGGTCTGTACTGCGCTCGGCCTGTTCGACCCAGGTTAGGAAGTCCTCGCGGTTGGTTGGTGGATACTCGGAGAGCCAGGCAAATTTGGCATCGGCGTCTGGGACTGAGGAGGCCACAAAGAGGCCCTGTCCGTGAGCGGCGGCGCTGAGCGGTTCAAGCCGCACGTAATTCCCGTGAAGTACCACGCGCTCAGGACGTGGACGAGGCTGCCAAATTTGAAGGTTGTCCTCAGACATGGTTGGTTTCTGCTCGGTTCAATCTGCTCCAGGCAGCCATACCAGAGCGGAGTATCATGAACCAGTAGTCCGCGAATTGCGCGTAAGGCCATTTATGGAACGGCTCTACGGCGAAACCGCATTTGGCGGTTAGTCATAACGATTTTCAATGAGGGCGATTGTACCTCGCTAGTCTGTCTTGAGCTGTTGAGCTAGGTTCCCACCATGAGCCAGCCTACCCCCTCCCTCGATCTCACCAGTTGTGATCGCGAGCCCATCCATGTTCCCGGATCCATCCAGCCCCACGGCATCCTTCTCTCCCTTGACCCTGAGACGCTGATCGTCCACCAGGCGGCCGGTGAGACCAGAGGCGCTGTCGGACGTGTGGTCGACCGGCTTCCTGGCGAGCATGCCGAGGCGGTCCTTGGTGGGCAGGTGGTCCACCTGATCCGCTCGGCGGGCATGCCATTGACGGAGCCGCTGTATCTCGGAGCCATCTCTGCCCCTGCCGATCCGTGCAGGCACCTGGATGTGACTGCTCACCAGCGCGACGGGGTTCTCATCCTTGAACTCGAACCCAGCACGCCGCATCCCGAGACCGCAGCCCAGACGTTGGCCACGGTGCGCCGGATCAGCGCCGAACTCGATGCTGCTCCCAACTTGGCTCGGCTCATCCAGGTTGCCAGCCGAGAGTTTCGCCGCCTCACCGGTTTCGATCGGGTGATGATCTACCGCTTTCTCGACGACGGCTCCGGGGCCGTGGTGGCGGAGGCCAAGGCCGACAACCTGGATCCGTTCCTCAACCACCGCTATCCCGCCTCGGACATCCCGAAGCAGGCCCGGGCGCTGTACCTCCAGAACCTCATCCGGGTCATCCCGGACGTGGACTACCGGCCAGATCCTCTCGTGCCACCGCTCAATCCTGCAACCGGCAAGCCGCTCGACATGAGCGACTGTTCGCTCCGCAGCGTCTCGCCCATTCACGTGCAGTACCTCAAGAACATGGGCGTGGCCGCGTCCATGTCGGTGTCGCTTGTCGTGGACGGCGCCCTGTGGGGCCTCATTGCCTGCCATCACGCCTCGCCCAAGCTCGTGCCCTGCGAGCTGCGCGAGAGCTGTAAGCACGTGGGGCAGATCCTGAGCCAGCAGATCAAGGCACGCGAGGATGCCGAGCTGCACCGGCAGACGGCCCGCCTAACCACTGTTCGTGAGAAGTATCTTGAGGCGCTCGTACAAGCCGCATCGATCGAGCAGGGCTTGCTCGATGCTATCGCGCCATTGACGAAGCTTGTGCCCTGCGACGGAGCCGCCGTTGTGGTCCGGGATCGGGTGAGCCAGGCAGGCCACGCCCCATCCGAGGCCGAGACCCGCGCGCTGGCGGACTGGCTGCTTCAACACGATTCGTCTCGCCCCTATGCTACGAACAGCCTTGTTCGCCATTATAGCCCTGCCGCGGCCTATGCCGAGCAGGCCAGCGGCGTGCTGGCGACGGTGATGTCGCGCGAGGAGCCGGTTGTCCTGCTCTGGTTTCGGGCCGAGCACATCGAGACGATCAACTGGGCCGGCAATCCCCATAAGCCAGCCGAGCCAGGGGGCGGCATGGGCCAGCTCTCGCCGCGCAGTTCGTTCGAGACCTGGAAGGAGACGGTGCGGCACCAGTCCCGGGCCTGGTCACTGGCTGAGATCGAAGCGGTCGCTAGGCTGCGCCGCGCGGTGCTTGATCTGAGCCAGCAGGCCACCCTGAAGGAGCTGAATGTGCAGCTTCGGCGCTCACTCGCTGACAAAGAGGCGCTGCTCAGCCAAAAGGACCTGCTGATGCAGGAGGTTCACCACCGCGTCCAGAACAGCCTTCAGCTCGTCAACTCGATGCTCCAGCTTCAGGCGCGGCAAACCTCTGACGCGCAAGTCAAAGCGCAGTTTGAGGAGGCGACCCGGCGCATCATGGCGGTGAGCACCGTCCATCAGCGCCTGTGGCGGTCGGACCAGATCCAGAGCATCGACTTTGGCTCCTACCTGGAGGAGCTGCGGGAAGGACTGCTGGAAGCTTGGGGCAAAGCGTGGGCCGAGCACATTAAAGTGCATGCTGGGCAGGTGCTGGTGCCGACTAATGAGGCTGTGGTTCTGGCGCTGGTAGTGACGGAGCTTCTGACGAATGCGGTGAAGTACGCCTATGGAGGAGCAACAGGCCCGATTGATGTGATTGCCAGAGAGGATGTCCAGAAGGTCCTGCGGGTGACTGTCCAGGATCAGGGCATGGGCATGCCACCGAAGGTCACACCGAAAAGCGGGCTCGGGTCGCGGCTGGTCCGCAGCCTAATCGGGCAGCTTGGGGGTGAGCTGGAGGTGGAGAGCCAGTCGACCGGCACCAAGTTTATCCTGACCGTTCCGTTAGCCGCCAGAGCAAACCAATAATGATCTCCTTCATAGCCACGAATAGATGACTTTCTGTGGCAGCCGGATTTCCGATAAGGCCATTTATGGAACCGGATAAGGTGTCGTTTGAGCGTATTCGGAAGTCATTCCGTGACCGTCGCACTTGGCCCTAGTACAGGTCCAGTCTAATCCAGCTTTTTCAACCACCCGAGCGGCACAGGAATACTAGTGAGATCTTTGAAGGCAAGGAGCGCCATCGCCGCCATGATCCCAGTGGGAACAAGTCGTACACCTGAGCCGTTGGCAAATGGACTTCTTGGTCTTCCCTTCTGGAACTGCTCCCTCCTTGGCTCCACCGGCGAGGGAGTTTTTTGTGCATTAGAAGTCGGATGACTGACGGTTGAGTGAGCGCATTCTCGACGGTAGTCTCCAGCACCCCCGCAAGAGCAATGCTCTCGCGGAAGGAATGGGAGGGCCTTATGGCTGAGATTATTCCCTTTCAATCCTTTGCATCGCCTACCCTTGAGCGGTTCCTGGGTCCTGATGATTTGCGCCGGGCCGGCGATGCCTTCCAGGCCGCTTTGCAGGCGCTGCATGAGGGGCCTTATGAGATGAAGGCCTACAAGGCACGCCAGATCCTGGCCCGCTTTATCATCGAGCACGCCCTTAATGGCGAACACGATCCAGAGGTCTTATGTGCGAAAGCGTTGGACCACCTTCGAGAGGCGGCCCGCTCATCCCGACCTGAACTATTAGGTGACCCTTCCTCTGGCGCATTGGACCTGGATGCCGCGTTATTATCTTCATCTGCGTAGCCATGATTGGTTTGCTCCAGACGAGGTCGGGGAGGACGTGCCGAACCTCAGAGCCGCCTATGAGGCGGCGGTGAGAGCAATCCAGCCCATTTCTCAATCTGACCTCTGGGATGAGTTGCCGCCGGACGCCCGCAGCACAATGACCATTGAGATCACCGATGCCGCAGGTCAGATCATGCTGGTTGTTTATTTCTCAGACCCGCTTCACCAGCTGCACTAAGCCAGTCGGTTAGGCTTTCGCAGGGTTCTCCTCGGGTCATCTGATCGTATAGGATCAGATCGGATCGAGGCTCCCGTACGGCTTAACAGCTGGCCTTGAGCTGCCTTGATCCCTCTCAGGCGCGCAAGATGCCTCCTGCGCTGTCCTGAGACGGCTCGCGGTCCGCTCGGTACCCTTGCGGAGGACCGCGAGCCTCATCTGCAACGAGTTTCTCCGAACGGGCCTTATGGAACGCCGCCGGCAACGGATTTTCCGTCCGTTGCGCTACGGCTACGCAGAGGACTGCAAATCCTTGCACCCGGACGAGGGGCGGGCTGTAAATCCGCTGGCAATGAGCCCGAGGGATTTTAAGTCCCTTGCGTCTACCAGTTTCCCCACGTCCGCACTCAGCCCCCTAAGGTCTCCTCGACAATCCTCGGGTTCCGGTCCAGCAGGGCCAACAGGATCCGGGCTGGTCCCTGCGGCGAGCGGCGGCCCTGCTCCCAGTTACGGATCGTGCCCACGGGCACCCCAATGCGGCGGGCGAACGCGGCCTGTGAGAGGCCGGTTTTGTCCCGGATGGTAGCTACGTCAATGGCGTAGGGGATATTGAGGCCGTCGCCGAGGCCCTGGCCGTCATCGGTGAGCGCGAGCACCGCGCCCAGGCTGGCGATGAGCTGGTCAAAGTCGTCATCCTTGTCCACGAGACTCTCCCCATATGGGGAGGAAGATGCGTCAGCGGCGCAGTGCGTCAATGGCGGAGGCCCTACCTCCTCTTGTGGATCGACAGGGATCACAGACAGGCGCATGCTCGGTCCTGGCCATGGGTTCCTCATCCTGAGCCAGAAGAGGACCTGGATCACACCAACCCCCTCTCCGGGTCCTCTTCTCCCTGTCTGCCCCCATGCCGCCATCATCAAACCGCGCCCTCTGATCCGCCGCAACATGGTTGTGGACGACCCGGCTTGCTGGGCTGAAGCTTCTGGATTTATGCTCTTAAGCCAGCCTACTCTTGTCATGACACTTGCGTGTCCTGCCGGCGAGGCTGTCGAGGGGTGGCTACGCCTCCCCTTCGAACCCCACCAAGGAACCCGATGACGACCCGATCCCCCCGCAGCAACATGGTGCAGGTGCGTGCCTCCGCGGAGGAGCTTGCCCGCTGGCAGGCCAAGGCCAAGGCGGCGGGCATGCGCCTGTCCGGCCTGGTGCGACAGGCGCTCGACGAGGCCCGGCCGGCGCGCCGCCGCTCGCGGCCGCTGGTGGACCCGGCGCTGCTGCGGCAGCTGGCGCTCATCGGCAACAACCTGAACCAGCTCGCGCGCTGGGCCAACCGCGACCGGGGCGGGGTGGACGCGGTGGCGGTGGTGGCCCGCCTGATCGAGATCGACCGGGAGCTGTCCGCCGTGCGGGCTGCGGTCGAGGCGTCGCATGCTGATTAAGTTCTTCGCCCGCGGCACCGGCAGCGGGCGCGGGCCGGTGGAATACGTGACCAAGGGCGAGGGCCGCGAGGCCGCGCCACCGACGGTGCTGCGCGGCACGCCGGAGCGGACGCGGGAGCTGATCGACGGCATCGAGCGGCAGTGGCGCTACACCTCGGGGGTGATCAGCTTCGCGGCCGAGGACGCGCCGAGCGCGGCCGACCAGCGCCAGGTGATGCACGAATTCGAGCGCACCGCCTTCGCTGGCCTGGAGGAGGATCAGTACGACATTCTGTGGGTGCGCCATCAGCACACCGAGGGCAGCCGGGTCGAGCTGCACTTCGTGGTGCCGCGCGTCGAGCTGTCGAGCGGCAAGGCGCTCAATATCGCGCCGCCCGGCTGGCAGCGGCTCTACGATCCTTTACGGGACGCGCTGAACTGGGAGAAGGGCTGGGCCCGCCCGGACGACCCGGAGCGCGCCCGCGAGGCGCCGCCGGTGCGGGAGCGCCCGGAGCGGCTGGCGGACCGGGAGGCGATCACCGGCTATCTGTCGGAGCGGATCGTGGCCGGGGACGTGCAGGACCGGGCCGGGATCGTGCGGGCGCTGGCGGAGGCCGGCCTGGAGGTGACCCGGCAGGGACGGGACTACGTGTCGGTCAAGGACCGGGAGACGGCTGAGAAATGGCGGCTGAAGGGGGCAATCTATGCTGAAGGATGGAGCCGGGACCCGGCTGGCGGATCGTCTGCGCTCGCAGATGCAGAGCGAGCGGCACGAGATCGAGAGCGTCGCGCGCGACGAGCTCACCAGGCTCGCGAGCAGCTTGCACGCCGAGTCCGAGACCGCGCTGCGTTCCATGAAAAGCAGTTTGGCGGACGCGGTGGCGGAGCAGATCACGGCTCTGAGCGCCGAGATGCAGCAGATCGAGGCCAGGCAGAGGCGCTGGCCAGCCTGGACCGCCTTGGGGTGCAGCGTGATCGTGCTGACGGCCTTGCTCTTTCTCTGGAGCGTGACGGCCTGGCTCAGGGCCGACCTGGAGAGCCTGCGGGCCGCGACCGCGCACGAGACAGCGGCGCTGGAGCGGCTGAAGGCGAGCACACATGGGCTGGACCTTCAGAGCGCGAAGGAAGGCACGTTCCTGATCCTGCCGGCGGGCTTCGCGGGCAAGGCCCTGACGCCGTGG
>NZ_JACDXJ010000005.1 GCF_013520865.1 Microvirga mediterraneensis | reverse complement strand
CGCCGTCGACGGCGAGCCGCAGGGACATGCTCGCTCGAATGAAAAGATAACACATGCGCGTTTTGGTGGTCGATGACGAGGAGAGGGTCCGCGAGGTGATCGTCGAGGCTCTCGCCGATGAAGATATGGAGGTTCTTCAGGCGGGCAGCGGTGAGGAGGCCCTGCAATATCTCACTGCGGTGCCGCCGATCGATGTCCTGTTTACGGACATCCGCATGCCGGGTGGCATCAACGGCTGGGAGCTGGCGCGCCGCTTCCGTGTGGTGCTGCCTGGGGTCGGCGTTGTTTACGCTTCGGGGTTTGCCGAGGACCAGACGGGTTTGGTGCCAGGGGGCATTGTCTTGAACAAGCCGGCTCGGATTGCTCAACTCATGCCGGCAATCTTGGCATCGGTGAGGAGTGCACCGGCGGGATGAATCCGGTCAGGACCGGTCACGCGATTCGTCCGGCTCCTGGCTCATGCGGTCGATGGTTCGCGCCAGGTCAGCCTCGGCCTGGCCCAGGGCGCGCGAGCGGGCGATCTGGGCCTGCGTCTCCGCGATGGCCCGGTTGGCCTCGTCCATTGTCGTTTGGAACGAGCGGCGGTCCTGATCCGACTGGCTGGTGGAACCGTTTGGGGGAGGGGTCTGGCTCATGGTCGGTCGCAAAGGGGGCATGGGTTGAGACGGCCTCGGATTCCCAAGCTTTAGGCAGGGGCTATTTGGCTGGCAAGTTTCGCGATCAGATGCTGCGGGAATACCGGCTTCGTGTGCACCGGCAGGGCCGGATAGCGCGCCTTCAGGTCGGAGGGCAGCCCGACCCCGGTCTGGACCACCACCGGCACGCCGCCTTCGAGCAGCTGCACCGCAATCGGCGTCACCTCGCCGTCGCTCAGGTGCACGTCCAGGATGGCCCCTGAGACCGCGGTGGTTGCCAGAAGCGCGCGCGCCTCGGCAATGCTGGCCGCCGGGCCGACGACCTGTCCGCCCGCATCTTCGATGGAGAGGGCCAGGTCGAGAGCGATGAAGGGCTCGTCCTCGCAGACAAGGATGCACGCGCCATGGAGCAAAATAAAAATCCTATCCAGGGCAAGAACTTAGCGCCCTAAGCGTCAACAGGTCATTGAGAAAGGCGTTCCAGCGGCACGGTGACATGGACGGTGACGCCGTCCTGCCGCCAGTCATACTTGATTTGGCCGTGCAGCTGGCCGGCGATGCTCCGCTGCACCAGGCTGCTGCCGAATCCTTGGATCTGTGGCGGTGAGGTCAGGGCGGGGCCGTCCGTCTCCTCCCAGCGCAGATGCAGGTCGGTGTCCTTGACGTGCCAATCGACCCGGATGCAGCCTTTGGGCGCGGCGAGCGCGCCGTATTTGGCGGCGTTCGTGGCGGTCTCGTGCAAGGCCAGGGCGAGGCTGGTCACCGCATTGCCGCCCACCGGCACGGCGGGGCCGTCGATGATGATGCACTCCTGGTCCTTGGCCCGGGCTTCGTCGACGTAAGGCAGAAGAATCGTCTCGACCAGTTGGTCGAGGGTCGTGCGGTCCTGATCCTGCTCGGTGCCGATCAGCCCCGGACGGATGAGCTCGTTGGCCCGCGCCAGCGCATTGAGCCGCCCGTGCAGCACCTGGGCCATCTCCCGTGGGGTGCTGGCCGAGCGGGCGCTGATCGTCACCATGCCGCTGGCGATGGCGAACAGGTTCTTCACCCGGTGGTTCAGCTCGCGCAGCAGCAGCTTTTGCTTGTCCTCGCCTTCGACCCGCTCGGTGACGTCATAGCCCTCGACGAAGATCCCTGTGACGCGGCCGGTGCTGTCGCTGATCGGCTGGTAGACGAATTCGACGAAGCGCTCCTCGACGGGTCCGTGGGGCTGCCGCTGGAGCTTCACCGGCAGTGCATGGCCCCGGAACGGTTCGCCGCTTGTGAACACGGTGTCGAGCAGCTCGAGGAAGCCTTGGCCCTGGATCTCCGGCAGCGCCGTCCGAACCGGTTTGCCGATCACATCCCGGTGGCCGATCAGCTGGACGTAGGAGTCGTTGACGATCTCGAACACATGCTCGGGGCCGCGCAGCATTGCCATGAAGCCGGGCGCCTTCTGGAACAGGCTGCGGAAGCGCTCGCCCTCGGCCGCCACCCGCTGCTCGGCCAGCACCCGTTCCGTGGTTTCCACCACGATGGCCAGCACCCCGGCGGGCCGGCCGCTCTCGTCGAGCACCGGGCTGTAATCCAGGTTCATCCAGACCTGTTCGGCCCGGCCTTTCCGGTACAGCGTCAGCTCCTGGTCCTGGTAGGACAGCGTGCCGCCGCCCAAGACCACCTGCATGACGTGGTCGTTGAAATCGGCGACCTCGGGCCAGCCCTCGCGCACCTTCGCGCCGAGCAGGAGCGGATGGCGGCCGCCGGCGAACACCGAATAGGCGTCGTTGTAGATCATCACCCCGTCCGGACCCCACAGCAGCACGATGGGGATGGGCGAGCGCAGCAGGATGCCGACCGTGGTTTTCAGGCTCTGTGGCCAGGTGGCGAGCGGGCCAAGCGCGGTGCGCGACCAGTCGTGGGCCCGCATCAGCCGGCCCATTTCGCTGCCGTCGTCGAGGAAGCTGAGGTCGCAAGGGGCGGGCGCGGTGCCCTTCGGCTGATCCTTCCGGCTCTCCTGGGTCAGGGTCCGCAGGCCGGCCCGCACCACCTCGCTGGCGCTGCGGTACTCGCCGGACTGGACTTTATCCGCGATGAAGGCCGCCCATTCGGGCGTGAGGGAGACGTTCAAGGAAGACTTCGAGGGCATGGCAGCAGGGGGGGTAGGGGTGCGAAACTTCGGCACCCGTTGTACCGCAAGCTGAAGCGTGCGCAAGCGCGGCCTCTGGAAGCCGGGCGGCACTAATGCAAAGCCATGGCTTCGGTGGTCAGATTGATCGAGAACATAACGTGACCGGTCGAATCAGTTGCATCAAGGAACCAGCCGTTCCAGCTGTCGCTGTCGCCTTCGTCACGCAGCTCTTGCAGCACGGTCAGGGCGACAGAATAGGCCTGGTGAGCACTGGCGACTTCGACACCCGTGGTGTCGAGGAGGTGCTCGGTCGCACTGACCAGATGGAAGTAACATCTCATGCGGCCGCCTCGCTACAACCACAGCCGCGTCGACTGCCATTATAGCGGAGCTGGCTTCCAAGGCCAGGATGACCGCTGTTATGAAACCGCCCGGTTCCGCTCCATCGGGCGAGGCTTAACCAACCGCAGCGAGGTCACATGAGCTACAACGGTCACGAGAAGCCGTATCCGGACTGGTTCCCCCCGGTGCTGCTCATTGGGGCGCTGGTGATCGGGGCCGCCGTCTATGGGGTGATAGGCTGAAGGCCACCCTGGCCTGACGGCGTGACGGCCCCGCTTCACGCTCAGGTTATTTCCTGTTAAGCATGACGGTGCAGCCGAGCGGTTCGGCTGTGCCTGCATCGCGATTCGAGAAGGTGGTGCGGGGTGATCGATGCGACTGCATCGCGTGAAGGTTTGGCGGCCATAGCGCGACGAGGAGCATCACAACATGGAGTAGATCGTTGCTCAAAGAGCATCGACCACCCGCACAGCTGGTTATAGCGCGTCCCGCTCCGGAAGGGAATCGGGAATCTGCGCGCCGGCCCCTCCTGCCGCCAGGAAAGGCGGCATGCGGTGGGCGAGGCTAGGCGCAAGGCGAGGCCTCCGCGGCCGTTTCAAGTCCAGCTGGAACCCGGCTCCACCGGGGTGATCGCGAGCATTGATCGCGAGACGCTGCTCGCCGTCCTGACCGGCACGGACGCCGGCGACCAGGCGCTTGGGGAGCAGGCGAGGCTTGCCCTCTACGAGCGCACCGTCACCATGGCCGAGCGGATCACCCGCGGGGCGGCGAGCCTCGGCCTCGTCGATCCACGGACGGGTGAGCTCTGGACTGCTTGGCGGCCCGATCCGCAGCCGAAGCCGGTCTACGGCGTCGACGCGGCCGAGTGGGACACGCCGACGGGCCGCGCCGCCATGGTCAACATCGCCACCGGCGAGGCGGCCGAGAACGAATACATCAGGATGCGCAACCTCAATGTGCTGCCCGGCATCGGGCGGCGCAACAAGACCCAGATGAAGAGCCTCTTCCGGGTCTATTCCGCGCTCAAGCGGCAGGAGGGCTTGCGCATGACGCACCTCACCGCCTCCTTCCGCTTCACGGGGCTCTACGATGTCCGCAGGGGCTGCCGCCGTCTGTCACGCAACCTGTCACGGGTGGTTTGGCCAACGATGCGCGGGGTCGCGGCCGAGTTCGGCACCCGCTTCGACCCGTCGCTCGTCGCGACCGAGGTCAAGTACAAGGGCAGGTGCCCCGACAGCCGTCTCCCGCTCTTCCACATCCACGCCCATGCGCCGGCCCTCCACGAATGGATGGAGGAGGGCAAGTGGCACGATTTTCTCGCTCGCATCCATGCCGCTGCGCCCGGCGATCTCAACGTGCATGCCAAGTACGTGAAGGGCGACCTGGCCGACGAGGTCGTCAAGTACTGCTTCGACGACACCAAGGACAACGACGAGAACAACCCCAACGACGGCACCGACGGCTATGCCAGGAACCTGCTCGCCGATCCCCTGACCGACGAGGAGCTGGCGGTGCTCTCGATGGAGCTCTACCGGCTCCAGATGCACCGCAAGCTCGGGGGGTTCTTGGACTGGTCGAAGCAGTTCCGGCCCGAGGACATCGAGGTGAAGCGGCCTGACGGGACCATCGAGCTGGTCAAGAAGCCCGCCAAGCACCTGAAGTTCGTGCAGGCGGGCGAGGGTATGGCCAAGGTCTACGTCATGCCTGGGGTCAGGGTCACGCGCCCGGAATCGGAAGGGGTGCGCTTTGATGCCGTCATGGCCGAAGTGCCGCCGTCGGCGCGCGGAGCCCGCTTCCGGGCCCCTGCGGTGCTGGTCGCGAACTACACCGGCAAGCTCGCCGGCGACGACATCCTGCGGGCCTGGGACGCCCCCCGCACCGGCTACGTCGACTATGTCCGCTCGATCTACAACGCCCGCGTTCCCGAGGCCTCCCGCTCGGCCATCCTCGACCCGGCCATCGCCCGCATCGCCACCATGCACGAGCGCCCGGACGAGGTGCCCGAGGTCCGGGGCCATCCCGTCGTGACCGTCGCGCCCGCCATCGCGGGCGAGGAGCGCAAGGGGCCGTGGTCGGAGAGCTACCAGGCCGCGACCGTGCCGCCGGCCGGCTTCGACCGCGTGGAGCGGGTCGGCCTCGAGTACGACAGGACTGGCGCGCGCGTCCGCTGCCGGGCCGTCTGGCGGGTCTGGCGCAAGGCCGTGACGGTGGTCGACCAAGGCCGTTTCGTTGAGGCTTATGGCCCGGCCGCCCCCGAGGACTGGTACGAGGAGCTGGGCGGGCGCTTCCTTTGTGACTTTGTAACAAAGGAATGCCGCGTCGAGCGCCTGCCCGACGGCCGGCCGTGCCTGGTCAACCTCAAGACCCTGCGCGTCGACGCCCGCAGCGCCGCCGCGCGCGCGCGGCGCATGATGCCGGACCGCCGAAAGGCGGGTTGGTCCAGTAAGGTGGCAGACATACACGATAACTGTCCGGATTTTCCGCGTTCCACCGTTGCAAATCGGACGCGCGAAGGTCCCCGCGCGCCGCCCTCCGTGGCCGCTTAGGTTCTTCCAGCGCGCAATACTGTTCCGAATCGGTGGGATCTGGTCCTTCTCGGGGAGAAGGGCAGGGCGGAGCCTTGCCCATGCCAAGCCAAGTCGCTGGCTGGGCGCGGCGTCACCCGTCAGGGCCGGAACGCAGTGGAGGAGCCGCGCAGCGGCTTGATGCCGGGACCGGGCAGTGACACCCCAATCAGGGATTGTTGGCGCGCAGCGCCTCGATCCGTTCGAGGATCAGGCGGCGATGGACATGGAGTTGCTCGCGTAGCTCCCGCAGGACGCGGAGGAATTCTTCAGCCTCGGCGCGGTGATTGTGGTCTTGTTGGAACGATGATCCGCTGGCAGCTATCGGCTGTATCCTCCCCGCTCGCGGCTCCGGTGAACCTTCTGCGTTTGTGATTGCGTGATGGTCTGCTCCTGCTTCAGCTCGTGAGCTTTCTGGATTGCCTTGAGATCGACGCCTTCGCCAGGGTCGCGGACCTGGATGCGGTGTGCGATGGCGAGTGTGGCCGCCCGCTGGCGGAACTCCAGGCTGCCCCGGAGTGCCACGCCGCCCCATTTCTCGTGCCCGATCTGCAGGGCAGCGAGGATGGCGGTGTCGTCGGTTTTGGCGAGGCCGATGGAACGGCCCCGGTCGACCAGATCGGTCCGGCCTTCGCGGCGGTAGTGCACCTCGCGCCCGACCGGAACCGCCTCGAAGGCCCTTACATCGGCACGGTTCGAGGGCTTTGGCTCCACCCATGAGACGCCCATGATCGCGGTTGACCGCAGGCGCTCGCGCCAGGCGTCGGCTTCTTTGGCGTGGCCGCCGAGGCGCAGCCAGGCCTCGTAGGATGGCAGGGGCGGGTGCCGCTCCCGCAGGTGCTCCCGTTCGGCCTGGTGCAGTTTGCGTTGCTCGGCTCGGTCGGCCTTTTGGGCGGCCGCGACGGCCGCCCTCATCGCGTTCAGGGCCTCGCCCCGGTTGCGCCAGACCCCGCGCAGGGCCTCTGTCCGCTGCTGGGCGTGCTTCCGCTTCAGCGCCTCGCGCTCGATCTCCTGCCGGGCCTTCAGCTTCTCAGTGGCGGCCTTCTTTTCGCGCAGCCAGGCGGCCCGCTGCTGCCAGTATTCCAGGAACCGCGCGGCGCTGAGTGACGGGGCCGGCATGGCCTGCTCTGGTGTGGCCGAGAGGGTCTTTTCCTGGACCTGTGTCTGTGCTGGCTCGTAGGGGCCGAGGCGTTTCGTGAGAGCTGTTAGTGAGGCTGAACGGTCGGCCCGGCTGGCTTTGATGGGCGTTTCGCCGACGAGGATTAGACCGCCTGATCCCTTCTTGATGTAGGATGCGCCGCGGTCCGCGAGGGCGGCGTGGAGCTGCTTCCAGGAGGCCGCTTCCCGGATGAGGGGAGCGAGATCCTCGATGGCGACCCGTTGCGCGGATCGCTCGCCTGTCCGGTGTTCGAAGTCGCGGGCTTTGCTGGTCGGATGGCGGTTCGTGTCGCGTTCTGCGGCGACCGCTTGGCCCTGGTCGTCGATCTGGAAGAGGGCCCGGGCCTCGGGCTCCCAACCCTGTTCCTTCTCGATGATCGCGACGGCCCGATGGGCCGCGTTGATGTCGAAGCCCTTGTTGATCTTCACGGCTCGTTCTGTCTCGGGATGGGTCCGGTTCAGGGCGATGTGCAGGTGCCGGACCCTGGTGTCGTCGTGCAAGGCCCAGATCGCTTGATGGCCCTCAAGTCCGAGTTCGCGCATGAAGATCCGGGCGGCCTCGTCGGCCTGCTCCGGCGTCGGCTTCTCGTGCTCCGGCCAGGACAGGATGAAGTGCGAAACCGGGTTCCTCGATCGGATCGCGCATTGTGCCAGCGCGGCCATCTCGGCGGTTTGGGCTTGCAATGATTCCGCGAAGAAACCCTCGCTGCCGATGTGGAGGGGGCGCTCCCCCTTCTCGGCGCGTGTGATGTACTCGACGATGGCTTTGGCGGATGCGGCGCGGCTCTTGCCGCCTCGGTCGGCGGAGCGCTTCACGATCATCGGGACAGCCTTTCGATGGCCTCGCGCACGGCCTGCAAGGCAGCTCCGGTTTGCGCTTTGTCGGCTCCGGTGGCGAAGGCCTGTTTGAACAGCCCGCCCAGGCGTCTCAGCTCGTTGAGCGTGGCGCGGTCAAGCGCGGTGTCGACGCGACGGCCGAGCGCGCGGCGGCGAACCAGCTCGGACACGGACAGGCCGGCGTCACCCGCTTGGCGCACGAGGTCCGCCTTCTCGTCCGGCGTGAGCCTCACGTTGACGATGGCATCGAGCTTGACCGGGCCGATAGGTTCGAAGGGCACGCGAAGCCTCCGGGTTGTGCCCGGACGCCTGCGAAAAGCGAAGCGCCGAGCGGGTGGGGGTCCAGGGGCTCGCCCCTGGCAGGTTGAGCCGTGGTGTGAGAAGCGCAAGCGCCGAACGCCCCGGCGTGCCTTGGCACCACATGCACTGCATGTGTATGACAAGGACCATCCTGCTACCAATTTAACACGCTACGTTTGGCAGCACAACGAAGCTGGACTATAATGCCGGACGAGGCAGCTTGAACACGGATGGCGATTCGGGAGAAGGCAATGGAATTCACGGAAGAGAAGGTCGCGGAGATCGCGAAGAAGCTGGAGGCGCTGCCTGCGGTGCAGCCGCCGCCACGCAAGCTGAATAAGCAGGAGGTGGTAACCTCGCTGCGCAAGGAGATCGAGGCGCTGCGGCAGCGCGGATATACGCTGGAGCACATTGCCGAGGTTCTGCGCGGTGAAGGCCTGGATATCGGCAGCACGACGCTCAAGAGCTACTTGACGCGGGCGAAGGGGAAGGCAAAGCCGAAGGCGAGGTCGGTATCGAAGAAGCCGACGGTGGTGACGAAGAAGGAGGCGGCTCCGAAGCAAGCCGTGGAGGCAAAGAAGCCGTTGGGTTCGTTTAAGATTAGGCCGGATCAGGAGGATCTGTGAGAATGAGCGGCGTGTACTTGGCTGGGGGCAGCAAGGGAGGGGTCGGCAAGTCGCTCGTCTCCATGGCGTTGTTGGACTATTTGGAGCAGAGCGGCGAGACACCGGTGCTGGTTGAGACGGACCAGAGCAACAGTGACGTGGCGAAGGCCTATCCGCACCTGCCGAGCCTGACGGTTGACCTGAACGTGGCGGATGGGTGGATCGATCTGGTGAACGCCCTGGAGGAGCAGGCAGATGCGCCGGTGGTGATCAACAGCGCGGCGGGATCGCTGCCGGGTATCATCGAGTATGGCGGGGGCCTCAAGGAGGCCGCCAAGGAACTCGGCCGGAGGCTAGTGATCGTGTGGCCGATCAACCGGGGCCGCGATAGCATCGAGGCGGCCAAGCTCGTCCATGACAGGATGCCGGGGGTGCCGTTCTACATCCTGCGCAACCTCTACTTCTCGCCGGCCAGCAAGTTCGAATTCTTCAACGCGACCAACCTGCGCAAGGCGCTGGAGGAGGCCGGCAGCGGCAAGGGTGGGGTGCTCGACTTTCCTGATCTGGCGGATCGCGTGGCGGATGCCTTCTATACGGATCGCAAGTCGATCCAGGCGGCCCGCGAAGGGATGCCCCTTGGCAACCGGGTCGAGCTCGACCGGTGGCGCGCGGAGGTCCGCAAGGTGATCGAGCGGCTGGTGTAGCGATGAAGGATGCCTTTGAGACCCTGGTGGGGCGTCCGATGAGCGATGCCGAGAGGCAGAAGCTGCTCAAGGTCCGGGATGCGCTCGGCATCCGGGACAATGATGCGCTCTGGTCTCTGATCATCGCCTTGGAATACTACCGCTCCTATCATGAGCGCATTCCGGCCAAGCTCGGCGCAGCCCTTGATGAGGCGCTGGTGAAGACCAAGGAGACGGCGGACGCCGTGATGGCGGCTTCCTCTCAGGAGGCCCTGAAGAAGCTGTCCGAATCCGTGGCCGGTGTGGCGCAGAAGGTTGCGGCGGATGCTGCCGGCACGAAGCAGCTCAGGGCCTTTGCCCTGGCTGTTGGCGTGTCCGTCCTGGCCCTGGCTGGGGTCTGGTGGCAGGCGAGCCGCTGGGGCTCCGAGAGGGGCTATGCCGAGGCCTATGCCATGGCCAGGGACGAGAAGGTGGCGGCCGAATGGGGCAACTCCGCCGACGGGCGGCTGGCGAAGCGTATGGCCGATACTGGGCTCCTGCGCCGGGTGGCCGAGTGCACTGGCGAGAAGTGGGTCAGGAAGCCGGCGTCTGACGGCCGCATGGCCTGCTTCGTCGACGTGGCCGGTGCGGGCGGCTGGTATTTGCCTTGAACCTTTAGGCGATGAATGTGTAATTACATAATCATCGCAATTTTGGAGGAAGGCTATGCCCCGCACCACCAGTTACCCAAAGGAGGAGAACTTCAACTTCCGGGTTCCCGCCGATCTCAAGGTGGCGTTCAAGACGGCGGCCGAGCTGGCCGACCGCTCCGCCGCGCAGGTGATCCGCGACTTCATGCGCGCCTATGTCGAGTGTGCCCGTGGCGAGCGGGAAATCCAGTCGGAGTCAGGGCATGACGAGTGGGTGCGCGGCCGTATCCAGGCGGCTTTGGATGACCCTCGCCCGGCTGTGCCGCATGATGCGGTCATGGGCCGGACGCGCGCCATCATCGACCAGATGGCGGCGGAGAAGCGTGGCGAACCGCATGAGGCTTGAGTGGCATCCCCTGGCCGAGGAGGATCTCGCCGGCATCGTGGTTTATATCGCCAACGATGATCCGGAGGCTGCCTACAGGATCCATGACGAGATCGCCGGCCAGGTGGCGGCCCTGGCCCGGCATCCTCTCATGGGCCGCGAGGGCCGTGTCGCTGGCACCCGCGAGCTCCCGATCAACCGCACCGCCTACGTCGTGGCTTACCGCATCGACGAGGAGGCCGTGACGGTGCTCCGGGTCTTCCATGGCGCGCGCAAGTGGCCGGAAGCCCTGTAGCGGGAGCCTGGTTGGTGGGCCTCTGGTAATCTTTCGTTAACCATGCGGCCGGTAGCGTTCCTGCTTTGTGAAGCCCCCTACGTAGCCGCCGACGACACCCGCTACAGCACCGGAGGTGTAGGCCGTGACGGAGTCGACCGTATGGATGAGCTATGCCGAGGCGGCTGAGGCGCTCGGCATTTCCGCTGCCTCCGTGAAACAGAAGGCGCGGCGGGGCCGCTGGCCGCGCCAAGTGGGCAATGACGGCAAGGCCAGGGTGGCGGTGCCGTCCGATCTGCTTGAGGTGAAGCAGGCGACGACACCGGCTACGAACCCGCCTACGTCACCGGATACGACACTGCCTACGTCGACGGTGTCGACGCCTCCTGTGAACCCGGTTCATGAGGCTCTCGCGCGGCTTGAGGGAGAGGTTGTGGGCCTGCGCTTGGCTCTCGATGCCGAGCGTCGGCGGGCCGATGCTGCTGAAGCCCGTGTGGTGGAGCTTCGGGAAGACCGCGACCGGTGGCATGGCCTGGCCGTGAGGCCCTGGTGGCGGCGGCTTGTCGGATAATTCACGGCTTGGACGTGGGAAGACGCCAGAACGCAAAAAAAAGGCCCCGCGAGGGGCCTTTTCCATGAAAGACGTGGCCGGGTTGGATCAGCGCTCCCAGCGACCTTCGTACTTGAACTCGGGCGCGGTCTTGAGCTGGTCCTTGCTGGCGTTCATCACCGCGTGCCATTTCTTGCCGTTCTCGTCGTAAGTGACCTTCACGGCGCTCGGGCGCACGATGACGTAGCGCTCGCCCATGCCGAGAAAACCGCCGACCGAGATGATGTAGCCGGACAGCTGGCCCTGCGAGAGGATCAGGTCCTTGATCTCGCCGATGGTCTCGTTGGCCTCGTTGGTGATGTTGAGGCCGATGAGGTTGGCGCTCAGCACGTCGGTTGGCTGCGCCTTGACGAACACCTCTTGTGTCGTGGTCACCGCCGTCTGGGCGGAGGAGGCCCCGGCGAGCATTGTCGTGGCGGCGAGGGCGATCAGGATCCTGCGCATTGGTTGACTCCGTTGCTGCGTGCTAGAGGCCGGACAATGCGTCCGAACGGCTAAGGTTCCGCCGTCTCCTCCGCCGTCGACGGCGAGCCGCAGGGACATGCTCGCTCGAATGAAAAGATAACACATGCGCGTTTTGGTGGTCGATGACGAGGAGAGGGTCCGCGAGGTGATCGTCGAGGCTCTCGCCGATGAAGATAT
>NZ_JACDXJ010000004.1 GCF_013520865.1 Microvirga mediterraneensis | reverse complement strand
TGAGCGAGCCCGTGGGGGTGATCACGCCGCCCTCGGTTCCGGTCACGCGCCATTCGCCGGTCTCGGTGAACACGATCAGGTCCTGCATGGCGACGTAGTGCCGGATCTTCTGCAGCTTGCGCCCGGCGATGGTGAATTCCATCGCGTCTGAATCCTTGGCCGGGCGCGACACGGTGAAGTTCTGAAAGTTGCCCGACACCGTGGCCCAGGTGGTCTGCGGCCGCAGCACGGTCCCGCCGAAAATCCGCCGCTGCTGGAAATACGCCGAGGCGCGCGGGTAGGCGCCGGCCGCGCTGAACGGGTTGCGCCCATCCGGCGGCGTCTGAGACAGGTCGGGCTTGAAATTCTTGTCGCGGAAGCTCGACGAAGGCGCCGTGCCGATCAGGCCATAGAGCCCCGATTCCTCGCGGTAAACGTTGTAGAATAGCGTCCCCGGGATGCCGGCCCAATCGAGATCGTTATAGTTCGACGGATACCAGCGCAGGTCGTTGCTCGCGGTCCCAACCTCGCTGTAAAGGGTCTCCTGTCCGTCGGGGCGCACCGCCGTGACGCGGTAGCGATAGGTCTCGCCGGTATAATACTGGCTCGGGTTCTCGCCCGCCGGCGGCGATTGCGTGAAGTCCTTGTGTGCCGTGACCGTGATCGTAGGAGGCCCGCCGGTCGGCGGCGCGAAATTGATCACGCTCACGCGCCAGTCGTCGTGAGCATAGCGGGCGATCTCGCGCGGCGCATGGCTCGGGTGCGTGATCGTCAGAACGTCGTTCGACTGCTCGACGACAAGGCCCCGCAGATCTGCCGCAGCGTAGGGCAGCGACAGCACGAACGGCGCCCCGCCCGGCACCGTCACCAGAGCGCCGTTGCGGTAGACCCGCATGTAGAGATGGCCGAATTCAAGAATATAGGTGTCGCTGCTCGAAGCCTCGAACCCCACGAGGCGCACCGGCTGCGACCCGTCGCCGGCCGCGCCGACGAATTGCAGCCCGTCCCGGCGCGTGATGCCGCCATGGGCGTGAATGATCCAGTTCTGCAGCTTCTTGGCGCCCGTGCGGTACTTGGCGAGATCGACGCGCGCGTGAAGCGAGGGGGCGAGCTCGCCGCCCGTGAACGAGGATTGAAGGTTGCGTGCCAGTGCCATGCGACTACCCCCGCGCCTCGATCCAGTCGGGCATGACATCGCCGCCGAGGCGCGTCACGCCCTGGTTGCCGACGCTCACCGCGGCCTGTTCGAGCGTCTGCATGTATTTCTTCTCGGCGTCGTCGCGCTTCTCTTTCGATTTGGTCAGCGGCATGGCGATGTAGGAGGCCAGTTTCGCCGCCACGGCCGCCACGAACAGGGGCGTGAACGAAGGCACGAACGTCTCGCGCCTCGTGTAGACGATCACGCCGCCGTCCCGGTCGGTGTGCATGAGCCGCAGGGAGGAGCCGTCAGGCCCGGCCACGGATGACAGGGTGAACTCCGGCGAGACCTGCCCGCGCATGGAGCGCGCCACGCCCCGGATGGCGATCGCGTCGGACGGGATGCCGTAGGCATAGGCATAGCCCGAGGCCACGTCCACGTCGGACGGCGAGACGCCGCGGGCATAGGAGCGGGCGAACGGCCAGTCGAAGGCTTCCAGCGCCTCGTCGAGAGCCTGATCGTAGAACCGCGAGCACTCGGCCGCCTCTTTCGACCGCTGCTCGTCCATGGCCTGAATCCGGCTGTCCCCGATGATGCCGAGCGCGAGATTGCAGATATCGACCGGCGTTGCTGCCATGCTCACTCACCCTTGTTGTAGAGGGCGTCCGCCAGAGATCGTTTCGCCGACGGCATTTCGAGCGCCATGTCGGTGATCTGGAGCGAGGCCGAGGCATGTTCCTTGCCGTCGTCGTAACTTGACGTGGTGGCGCTCGTGACCTTGACCACCGCCACGAGGGAGAGTTCCTGCCCGGCCGTCAGGCCCTTGAGGTTGAGCCGCTTCATCGTGTCGTTGTCGAGATTGAGCGACAGGCCCCACGGGTACTGCTCGCCCTCGTAGGACGGAGACGCGAGCATTTCCCTTTCGCGCGCCTTGCGGTCCGCGTCGGAGAGTTTCATCGAGACGAGTTCTGCCATCACCCTACCCTTGATATGAGAACGGGGAGCGCGAGGCCCCCCGTTGGTTCGCGCCGACGCGTGACTGGATGGCGCTTAACGTTTGACCTCGTTGCCCTTGTCGTCGATCTCGACGATGTGCGGGGCGGCCGGGCCCGAATAGCTCTCGATGATCGCGCCCTCGTCGAAGAGCACGTCGTTGATGTAGCTCTTCTGGGTCAGGCGGACGCGGGCGCCGTCGAGCTGCTCGTGCTCGGGAGCCTGGAGGACGACCATCTGCTGGCCCGCAGGGACCACAACCGGGGCCGGATCGGGAGCGCCCTCGGCGGTGTTGTCCACCTCGGTGCCGACCGGGTTGGCGCGGTCCGAGGTGATCGGATCGCCGCCGTCATAGGTCTGCGGGTTCGACGGCCGCGGGGTCGGATCCTCGGCCACCGTGGCGCGCACGTCGCCCTGGTTCACGTCGTCGCGGGTCGTGTTTTCGTTCTTGCGGTTTGCCATCGTTTCAACCTTTCAATCAGCCCCCAGAGTGAAGCGGCCTGTTAGCCGCCGATCTGGGCCGCCGCCGTGCCGCGCGCCGTGAGGGTGCCCGCCGTGAAGGCGGACGAGGCGACATAGTTCAGGTCCACGTACCGCTTGGTGTTGACCGGGATGTGCGGGTAGTACGGCAGATCCTTGCCGGCCACGAGATCCGCCGCCGTGAAGGCTGGCGAAGCGGCGACCACGGTCGCGCCCGACATGTCGGCGCTGTCCGAGGTGCGGATCTGGATCGTCAGAGTGCCGGCGCCCACGAACGTCTGCCCGACCGTGAACTCGATCGGCGTGCCGGGGCCTGTCGTGCCGCGGCCGTTCTTCGGGCCAAGGTCGATCACGTTGGTGGACGACGCGGTGGCGGTGATCGCCTGCGCGTTGGAGAATTCGAGCTGCTTGTCCTGGATCATTTCAAAACCTCACCGATCCTTGAGAGCGGAAGAGGCCGGCGAACCGGCCCCGCTGTTATCAGACGACGCGGGCCTCGGTGTTGAGGATCGCGTCCACCGCGCGCAGGGGCACGCCGTTGATCGCCGTCACCGGCTTGCCGTAGATGGTTTCCGTGGTGATGTTGTTGGCGATCTTCTCCAGCTGCGCCGTGCGGATCAGCGAGCGCACCGTGCGGTTGCCGTACCAGGCCGCGCGCGGCATGCCGGATTCGGTCGCCGTGCCCGGGATGCGGTAGACCCGCTCCTCGGCGTCGATGATCTTGTTCAGGATCGACTTGAGGTAGGCCATGTCCGTGCGGGCGAGCGCCACGTCGATGTTGGCGATGCGGACCACATAGCGCCAGTCGCGCACGGTCAGGCCGAGGTGCCACTGGAAATGGTCGCGGTAGCCCTGATAGTTGTTGCCGTTGGCGTCCTGCAGCGTGACCTCACCGAGATCCTGATGCTGCAGGCCGGCGGTCGTGCCCTTGGGGTAGATGCCGTGGACGGAATCCTCGCCCCACACGATCATCCAGAGCGAGGTGTTGGTGGCACCGGTGCCGCCCGCGTCGATGATGTTGTAGCCCGACTGCGTGGGATCGGTGGAGAGCTTGCCCATGCGCGGGGCAAGGCCGAGGAACCGCTCCGGGTTCACTTCGGTGTTGCCGTAGAACAGGGTCGAGGAAGCTTCCTGCGACATGCTCTCCAGGAACGGGCGGACCTCCGAGGCGCGGAAGGCGCCGGCATTGCCGGACAGCTGCACCAGGGTCTTGTCGACCTCGGCGTAAGCCTCGAGCATGCCGGTGGTGTCGCGCACGGGCGCGGTGGTGCTCTTGGACTTCGGCACGCCGTAGTTCAGAAGGCGCCAAGCGACCGCAGGCAGGCCGGTGCGGATGACCGTCTTGTGGCCGGATCCGTCATTGGCCTCGCGGAACTGCATGTCGTCGAGGGCTTCGTTTACGCGGTTCATGGCTTCCACGATCGAGGAAGCCACGTTGCCGTTTGCGTCCGAGCGTTTCACGAGATCCGCCAGGGTCAGCACTTGCGCTGCAAGTAGTGTCATACTCTTACTCCTACACTGCTAACAAATCGGCGGATCATATGACGCCGAATATGGGCGTTGAAATGTTTACTATTATTTCATGCCCGGGTAAAGCGCCTGATGCAAAGGAATGGACGTTCCCATATTCCCTTGTCCACCGCCTTTTTCGGTCGAGGGCGCGCCCAAGGCCTTGCCGACATTGACCATGAAGCGGACGAACTCCGGATGGTTGCCCCACCCGTATTGACGCGCGGCCTCCCCGAGCTTCGGGCCGCCAAACTCCAGCAGGGCGCGATTGGCGATACCCATGTTCTGCTCGTACTCGGCCCCGCCATATTCCGGATCGTTGCGGGTCTCCTCGCCCCAGGCGCTCACCTGATCGGTCCAGGCCTTGACCTGCTTGCCGAGGATCTGCGCATGGAAATCGACCATGGCCTGCGCCTGCTCCGGCGGCACTTTATGGTCGAGACAGAACTGCGTGAACTCCTGCGCCTGAGCCGGGTCCGGCTCGGCGCCGTCGGGCAGGACGAACTTGTAATCCTCCGCCTTGAGTTCCGGCTCCGGCTCGTCCTTCTTTACGTCCTTGTCCGCCCCCTCTTCGCCTTCCTTGGGCTTGTCACCGTCACCCTCTTGAGCGTTGGCAGCCGGAACAGTGCCATCAACGGCCACTGCAAAACCCTCAGCGGGCTTGGCACCCTCAGCAGATCCAGCAGAACCGCCAGCAGCAGGAGCGCCGCCGTCAGATGGTGCCCCGCTGTCATTGCCAGCAGCGCCGCCAGCGGGAGCGCCACCGTCAGAACCCGATCCACCGCCCGCAGCACCCTCCGCATTCCGCACTCCCTGCAACAGCATCCATTTCAGATTCATTCGCTCTCTCCTTCGTCCTTCTCGGCCGCAGCCTTGCGCAGGCCTTCGACCGTCTGCTTTTCCTCAAGCACCTCGCGCTGCATGGTCAGGAAAGACCCCGGCGCGAGATCCTCGATTTTCTGCAAAAGCGTAATTCCGACGCTGCGACGGCCTTCGTTGAAGCCGGTCGACATCGCCTCGCCCGTGTAGGACAGGCCATAGACGCCAGCCGCATCGAGGAGCGACCACAGCACTCGCCGGCCCTCGCGGCTGTCCAGAACCTTGCGCAGGTCATCGCGCTCGCGGGTGGCGATCTCCTCGGCGAGTTCCTGTTCGAACTGTTCGAGGTGGGTCACTGGTTGACCCCGAGCACCTGGTCGAGGATGGAGCCGCCGTCAGAGGTGCGCGCCTCGGACAGGAGCTTGGCGGATTGAGCGGCGGCCGGCATGGCGGCGGCGGCCTGCTGCTGCTGCATGGCGGCCGCATTCTGGTCTCGGATCTGCTTCACGGCCTCGTCGGAGCGCACGACTGCGGGCGGCGTACCAATCGCGTCGGCGTATTCATCAATGGCCTGATCGAAATCAATCTTATCAAGCACTTCCGGCTTGACGCCCGCAAGGTTGCCGGTGAACCCGACGAGACGCTCGATTCCGCCGACCGTCACGGCGCGCTGCGCCTGGGCCAGGATCGACACGTATTCGACCTTGAGCTCTACGTCCGCCAACTCCTTCGGCGGCGGCGGGATCACCCCGTCCATGTCTTGCGCCCACATGGGCTTTGACACATCGACCAGCCGGTTGAACACGGCGTCGATGTTGATGTTCAGATCCTCGTTGTGCTGACGCTCCAGGACTGGCCCGAGGGCGAGCAGCTTCTCCTCGTGCCGCTCCTCGATCTCGCGCGCGGTGATCTCGCGCCGGTCGGACTGCGACAGCATCAGGAACAGGTCGGCATAATACGCGCTGTTGACGCGCTGCTCGGTGGCGTCGATCTCGCCGCGAATGGCCGTGATCCCGTCGGCGCGCTGCTCGTAGATCGGCCGGATGGCGGCCGATCCTTGAGCCACGTTCGTCGGGACAACCGTGTTCGCGCCGGGCAACCAGTTCACGCCAGTCAGGCCCGCAGGCGATTGCGTGGGCGGCGTCACCATGCGGTCGATCGCCTGGGCCTTCCTGCGCTCCAGAACCTGCAGGCCCTTGGCGTCCGGCAGGGCATACCAGCCCGGGCCGACACCGTAGACCTCACCGGCCTGCACGTCCCACCGCGGCGCCGCAATCCTGAGATCCCGGTAACCCTTGAACGAGAGCAGCTTGTCCTCGCCGTTCTCCTCCTCGAAGTACACGCACACGTAAGGCATGCCGCGAGGACCCTTGATGCCGCGCACCTGCTGCAGGTTCGGCTCGATGGCGTGGATCACCTTCACCATCTGGTCGTACTGGCTGCGGTCGTACATATCCCGCACGGTCTGGCTGCAGTTCTCGTAGCCGAACTTGCGCACCAACTGGAGCACCGTCATGCCGAAGGCGCGGTACACCGTGTCCACGCGGTCGTTCTTGTCCGTGCCGAGCCAGTACTGCCCCACGGGCAGGACCGTGAACCGCACGATGTTCTCGAAGTCGTCGTCGATGATGACCACGCCCGTGCCGTAATCGCCCACATCCGGGTAGATCTGCTGCCGCGAGGTGTAGAAGTTCGACGAGGCGAGAACATGCTGGATGCGCCGCGTCACCACATGCAGCCACATCTTGACGCCGGCCGCCTCGTCCCGCGCCGGGTCACCCGTGGTCAGACGGAACCAGGGCCGGGCCGGAGAGGTGATGCCGGACATCATGCCGGCGCCGAGCGTGCGGGAGGCCAGAAGCGGCGTGTTGTTGATGATCGATGAGGCGGACTTGCGGCGGCGCTGCTCCTCGGCCGTCCACAGACCCCGGGTCGGGCGGATGTTCTGGGAGATCTCGCGCCAGTCGCCCTCGTGGGGCGTACGCTCGTTCTTGAGCATGGCCAGGCGCTTGCGGAACGGCTCGGCCGGCCGATCGGTCAGGAGGAACCTGGGCTTGGTGAACGAGGGTTCCCGGTCAGCCGGGCGCGCCGTGCCTGCCATGGGTCACTGCCCGAGAAGCTGTTTGGTGCCGTAGGCGGTGCCGGTATCACCGGCAACAGGAGCCCGGATCGTCGAGCCCGCGCCAGCGGCGGCCCGGGCCCGGCGGGTGGCGTCGTCGCGCGCCCGGGTCACGTTCTCGTCGTTGAGCTTGGCCGGTTCAGGGGCCGCACGAGGCAAGGGGGGCGGGGTCATTTTCGGGGCCGAGAAACACACCTGACATATCTCCGCTCATAAATCAGCGTGGATCATAGTCAACGGTCGTGTTTATGTCACGCGATATTCCGGAGAATTCACGGCGAGTTTTGCCCGGATCCCTGGGCCCGATCGGCATGGCGTAGGTCATGGCAAGGGCGTCGGCGTTGTCGGGGGAACGGCCGATTTCCTGCTTCATGATCTCCTTGGGCTCCAGGATAATCGCGTTGTTTCCGTCGAAGGAGTAGTTCCGGGCAGCCAGCTCCTCCTCGAGTTCCGGGTCGTCGTCGATGGCGAGGCCATCCCGAAGAGCCTTCCTCATCTCGCCCCAGGCGTAGGCGTTCCAGTCGTGGTACTGCGGGTCTGCCACCGGCACCGACTTGCCGCCGTTGAACTCGATCAGGTTGATATGCGGGTCGATCTGCCGGATGCGATCGGCCACCGGTCCGCCCACGCCGGCCGCGTCAATGATCAGGGCATCCGCGAGGAGCTCCTGATACAGGGCCACGGTGCGCGCGGCGAGCTGCATCGTGTCCAGCTTCTTGAACTTGATCGGCTTGCGGCTGCGGGCGTCACGGCCGCGGCGAACCCGGATCACGCTCTGGTCGTCGCCATAGCGGGCCACGTCCAGGGAGATGATGATCGGGTCCGTGTCGTTGAAATAGACCTCGCGCTTCTGCGCCGCCTCGATGTCGCCCTTGGAGATGAACTGCGTCGCCGCCTGGGCCGGGAACTGCCCCTTGACGCGCACCCGGAAGAAGTCGGAATCCTCGCCCCAATCCTTGCGCCAACCCTCGATCGTGGCCTTGTTGGTCATGCGCGCGTTGCGGCTGTCGATCTGCCGCGTCTTGAAGCGGTGGCGCAACTTGTGAAACGTGTCGTAGAAAAATCCCGTGTTCTTGGTCGGGTTGCCGAACAGGAACCGCATCGGCTCGCCGTCGGTCAATCCGCCTTCCGAGACCTCGAAGATCGCGCGCGGGATGGCCGAGGCCTCGTCGAACAGGTACCACGGCGTCGAGCCGGCGTTGTGCAGGCCCGCAAAGGCTTCGGGCTGATGCTCGCGCCAGGCCATGGCGTCGATGCGCCAGGTCTCCGGGTGCTGAATGTGGGTGCAGCGCAGGGCACCACGGCCGGTCGAGACCTTCCACCAATGGGCCGAGATCGATCGCTTGCGCCATTTCGAGAACTCCGCCCACGTCTTGGTTTCCAGCTGCGGCGCGGAGTTGGCCGTCCAGATTCCCTTCGAGTGAGGGCGCGTGTCCAGGATGAAGCAGCCCAGGAACGACGACATGGCCGACTTGCCAATGCCGTGGCCCGAGGCCGTGGAGAACTGGATCGGCTCGACCGCGTTCACGCCGTCGAAGTTGCGCAGGCGGATCTCTTGGCCGAGTTCCTTCAGGAACCCCGACTGCCACTCGTCCGGCCCGTCATAATCGGCCAACTCGCCCTCGCCCCAGGGGAAGGCATAGCGCACATAGGCGAGCGGATCGTCGTAGAGGTCGGCGAAATCGTTGACGAGGCCGGCGTCGAGTTCGTCCTGGGTCATGGGTTCCGGAACCACTCCCATTGGATTACTTGACGCCAACACAGGCTCACTCCCTCATCATGGATGACAAGAGACGCGGGGCCCACTGTCCAGAACCCACCGAACCAACGAACAATCATCGACCATCTCACGACAGCATCGCCCCGATCAACAGCACCGCCGGCACGAGAACCTCGCGGATGATGGCATAGGACACGGCACCGGACAGGGCCGCCATACCGAGAGCGATCGCGTTCAATGGAGTGTCTCCGTCACCAGATCGGCCGCCGTAATGGCCACACGCGCCGCCTCGCGGCAGGCCTCCACCACCATTGACCCGTCGTCGTCATGTTCCATGGCGAGCCAGTCAGCGTCAGAGACTGCGATTCCGATCATGTGTTCGAGGTAAGCCCGCGCCACCACGTCGATACGAATATTCACCCGTATGCCCTCCTGATTTCCCGTCTGATCCTCTGCCGCGCCTGGTTCGCCGCGGCGTCTGCGTCCCGTGGCGTGCACGGCATGCTGATGTGAAACGACCGGCCACCGTGGCTCCATTCGAGCCGCAGGTGCTTGGTGCGTGTCAGGATCCCCTTGAGCCCGAGTTGCGCCAGGAACTCGACGGCCGCGACCGCATGGGCTCCGATATGGCGCGGGTTGAGGGGATCGGTTCTCATTGATGTTGCCGCCAGTCGAACCAGCGGATGCGCGGCGAACCCTCGTGGCGAGCGTCCCAGACGAACCAAGCGAACGCTGTCGTGGAGGTAGCCACCGGCCCGTCCCACCCATCGCGGTGCATCATCGGCAGGCGGGCAGACGAAACCCAGACGCGGGCAAGCGGCGTCTTCTCGAACCATGGGCGCCGTGCCTGACCTTCCAGGAAGGAGAGCCGCAGAAGCATGGCCACATAGGGCACGATATCGAGAGCACGATCGACGAAGGCCTGCGCGTGCTTGTAGGGCGGATTGGTCACGATCCCGCCAAGGCCGCGCGGCATGGCAAAGGGTTTCAGGAAGTCGAGCCCGGCCTCACTATCAGGACAGCCACGGCCCACGAGATCGGAGGCATGGACCTGATAGCCCGCCTCGCGAAATGGCAGGACGATCGCCCCGTCACCGCAGGCCGGTTCCCAGATTCTTTCAGGAAGGTAGACGCGCTCCACGTCGAGCAGGGAGCGAACCGCCTCGAGCGGCGTCGGATAGAAATCATCGCCACGCTCGGCCAGGGCATGACGGATCTTGACGCCACCCGTCACTGCAGCACCGCCTTCTCAGTCCCGGCGCGATGGTCCGGACGGATCATGGTGGCGCCTAGGTTCGAGCCGAGAGGCACGGTCCATTCCTCGTCCTGGAGCTTGAAGCGCACGAACGAGGCCTGCTGCTCGGCGAGCTCCGGCAGGACAGCCTTGCCGTCGGCATCCTCGTAGCCGGCGATATCGACCATCAGGAACGCGTCGGGCGTCTCCACCAGCAGGTCGTGAGTGTTGGCGCACCAGGCGACCACGCGAAAATCAGGCGGCACGGCGAGCCTCCTCAAGGGCTTTGATGCGATCAGCGACGGGGATCCCGGCCTCGCGCATGTACTCGTTGTATTTGCGTTGGCCCGCAGCGAGCCCGCGGGGGATCCTGACCTTGGGCGGACGGACCTCGTTCACCCAGGCCAGGACCGTTGAGTGGGGCGCCCCGAGTTGACGCGAGATCTCGGCCACGCTCTCGTCGATGCGCCGGGCCATGGTCTGGGCGAGAATCTTCTTCTCGGATGGAGGCAGGTCTCTAGGCAGCATGGCAGGATTCCCTCCAGCCCTTCTGGCGCTTCGGGCGATGGTTGACCGGGCATTTGACGCCACGCGTCCACCGCTCGATCGTCCCATAGGTCACGCCCATGTCGGCCGCGATCTTCGCCATGGCCTCGCCCTTTGCTTTGCGCTGCTTGGCCCGCTGGATCAGAAAGGCCCGTTGCCTGGGCTTGAACCGTGGGTGCTTGGCCGGGCGCGAGATACCATCCCGATCGGCCTGGTCGAGGGCTTCGATCCGCTCCGCGAGCGTGAACCCATTCTTACGCAACTTCTCACTGAGCCAGAGCAGGCCGCGTTCTTTGGCCCGCAATTTTTTGCGTAGATCCACGTTCATTTCCCGTCAGTTTCATCGGACATATCGGCCGACGTATTACGCAATCTAGCGCGCCTCCGAGCGGCCTGTAAAGCGGAACCTATGTCGAGAGATCCGTTTAACTCCATTTTGTCAGTAAATAGCTTGAGGTTCTTTCCGAGCTTCTCCAGGGCGTCGAGCTTGGAGTGCGCCTTGATCTTGATCGTGGTCTTCAGGGTGACGTTCTCGCCCTCCTCGCCGCGGATCTCGTGCTGCTCGATCTGGACCTCGGACAGAGCTGCGAGTTGATCGGCGTCGGCATGCGCCAGGTTGAGCCGGGCCGTGCCGTCCTCCTGGATGTCGAACACGTCGGCCAGCGAGAACGTGGCGACCTTGCGGAGCTCCTCGAGGACGCGGGCCTCGTCCATGGCAAGCCGCTGCTTGATCGCCGCCTCTCGCTCTGCAATCGCATCCTGGACGTGCTTGAAGGCCGGATCGTTGAGGAGCTTCCAGCCGACCTTGCCGGCATTCTCAGGGTGGCACCCGAACCCGGCTTCGCGCACGGCCCTGGAACTGTTCCTGTGCCGCATGTAGGCCCGCACGAAGAGACGCTGCCGATCAGTCCAATTGCCGGGCCCGAAGAACTCCTCGTCCTCCGCCAGAAGATCCACCAGCGGCGAGCCTGGATTCTTGCCCTTCCCCCTAGCCATGCCGTTCCTGTCCGCAAATGTAGCAAAATTTCAATGGTTATCTATCGCTACAAATATCACGACATATACGAAAAAGAAAAGCGGCCCGTATGAGGAGCCGCCTTGAAGGTGCCGGAACCTGAATTCACGGCGAAAGGAAAAAGGCAGATCAGCAAATCTGCGCCGGAGATAGTACATTGGAATGGCTGTAAAACAACCATGTTTTCGGCGAATGGGAGGATTGCCACAGGGGTAATTCGCCTTAAGTCTCAGAGGGTTGCCGTTCGCCATATGTCAACGATCCTGACCATTCAGGAAGCTGAACATCCGTTCATTAGATCGAAAGTCGAACTATTCCCGACCGGAGCGGGCGTACCCCTGCCAGGGGGAACGGCGGGGGTACGGTGATTATACCAATACATCAATGAGTTAGGCACTCGGATCCAGCACCGTTCCCCCTGTTCCACCTGTTTTTCCTATATATACCCCTAATAACGCTGACTATCCTCCTATATTATACACTTTGTTACATATATAGGACTATAATCAGTATTATTAGGGTATTTTTTATCTATAGAGGGGGAACGGGGGAACAATAGATATATAGAGAAGCTAAGTCATTGAAATAATTAATGAAAAACCGTTCCCCCAAGCGTTCCCCCTTGGTGGCGAACCGATGGCCGGAATGGTACGTTAAGCTATTGAAACATAATGGATTTATGGCGTTCCTCCCCGTACCCCCTACCTGGGGGAACGGCCAAAAAACGGGGGAACGGAGGCGCAGAGTGCCGGCCGCCGAGTATGTCGAGCGGCTCAGGGTGCGATTTTAGTCGACATATTCGCTGAAATTCCCGTTGACATATGGCGAACGTTTTGCCTAACATATGTCCGTTGGCAAGACACATGATGAGGGGAAAAATCATGAAAACGAAGGTGCAGACAAAGAGAAGGTTGTATGTAAAGCTGAATGCAATCATCCGCCGCGGGTCGGCTGCGACCTGGGCGCGCGAGGCTCATTCAGCGGTGGCCGAGATCAATTGGCGCAAGGCCGATAGTGCCCTGCGCGCAGCCCTCCGGGTCCAGGTGGCCGAGGCGGCGGAGTGATGGCGATGGCACAGACAGTCGGAGAAGTGCTCGCCCCGGTGCTCCTGCGGGAGCTGCAGAAGGAACAGGCGGCCGACGTGGCCGCCGACCTGCAGGTGATCAATGAATGGCGTGGGGTCCACCCTCATGCCGACCCGGGGATTATCGATTACGCGGTGCGCCGTCTGGGCCTCGAGGCCGCCTTCACGTTCGAGGCCTTGGCCCTGATCGCGGATGAATACCGGTCAATGGAGCGCCGTACCCAGGAGACCCACGCCCGCAATCGCCGGATCTGGGCCGCGCAGCGGTACGAGGAGAGCGCCCATGGCTGACCCCACCCTCACAGATCTGCTCGCCGAGGCCCGCGAGGAACTGCAATGGCGCCGTTGGGTCTATCCCCGGCGCGTCATGGACGGCGTGATGAAGCTGTCCGAGCAGACGAGGAAGATCGCCCTCCAGGAGGCGATTGTCGAGAACCTGCAGCGACAGGTCGAGGCCGAGATCGGCACCCATGCCGCCCGCAAAGTTCAACCCCTCTTCGCCGGAAGGGCGCACTGATGAAGGTTTTCGACCAAGCCGGCGAGATTCTCGCCATTGCAACCCTGATCATCGGTGGCGCCTTCGCGGCCGGCTGGAGCTCGCTCTATGAACTCATTCAGTAAACCACGCCCGTTCCGCGACGTGCTGCCCGCCTGGTTCCTGCGGGTCATGGCCTGCGCCGCCGTCGCCGTGTTCGTCCTCTACCCCATCTGGTGAGAAAGCATCATGACCATGAACGATTTAGCTGAACGGATAGAAGAGCTGCGGGACCGTGGAAGCTGGTCTCGCATTGGCTTCCTCGTGATCGACAACTTGGACGCCATTCTCACCGCTCTCCGTTCAGCAGATAAGAGCGAAAAGGGCGACCAGATCCTTGTAGCTGAAAACGCGGCTGGGGTAGTCCGCGCCATGATGCGGATTGATGGTGACGATTGCCAGTCTATCGCTGAGACGCTGCTGGAATGGCACGAAACCGATCCTAACCGGAAACTGCGTATTGTTCATTCGGCCATGCTCCAAGCCCCTCCCGTACAGGAGGACGCTCGATGAGCCTATCTCTAATGGGGGAAGGAAAACAGGGCGCATCCCCTGCGGGGTCAGGCTCTCGTCGTTCCGATCAAGCCGCTTCGCGTCTTGCCCCTTCGGGCTTCGATCCTTTGCGCAAGCTGCGCCACATCGACATGTTCGCGGGTATAGGCGGCTTCAGCCTTGGACTAGAGCGCACAGGCGGCTTTGAGACCGTACGCTTCCTCGAGAAAGACAACTTTTGCCGGCGCGTGCTCGCGAAGCATTGGCCAGAGGTGCGGCGCGACGAAGACGTAACGACAGCGGAGTATCGCGAAGGTGAAGCCGACATCATCACCGCAGGGTTCCCTTGCCAGGATCTTTCCTATGCCGGCAACGGCGCCGGATTGTCCGGAGCCCGTTCGGGACTCTTCTGGGAGGTGGTGCGAGCCGTTCGCGTGGTTCGACCCCTCTACGTCCTCTTGGAGAACGTGGCAGCATTGCTTGATCGAGGGATGGGCGTCGTACTCGGAGCCATGGCCTCGAGCCGGTATGATGCGGAATGGGATTGCGTACCGGCGGTCGCCGTTGGTGCCCCTTGTCTCCGTGACCGGCTATTCGTTGTTGCCTACCCCAACGGCACAGGACGGCGCGGGCTCGAGGAACGCAACCTCTTCGCGCAAACCGGGATCGCGCCACCACGCAGGCATCACGTTGACGGACTGGATCTGGTTGAAGTTGGGCCGTGGTCGTCCCTGCCCGACGTTCTCCGAGTGGATTATGGGATACCCGGCACGGCACACCGACTTAGAGCCGTAGGCAACTCGGTCCATCCGACCATCCCCGAGAAACTCGGCGGCGCCATCCGAGCCGCTTTCTCCGTTCCCCAACTCGAGGCCGCAGAATGAACCACCACGAGCGCACAGAATGCCCCGCGTCATGCGATGAGCACCCGCAGGGCGAAGACCGCGAGAGCGGGCTGAGTGGCGATAGCCATGCCAGCGCGGTCGGCGAAGCCGAGACGCCCGACCCATCTCCAGAAGAGACGAGACTGGTAGAGAGGCAACTTCTGGAATGGCTGCGTGAATTGGACATCGCGCACGGCACGGCAGAGGTCGTTGTGGATCATGTTTCCTCCCTCATCCAGCATCTTCTCAAGGAGAGGGATGAGGCGATTGCCCGAGCCAAGACCGCCGAAAAAGCCCTCGTCAAGCAGACGCCCGACGGATCAGAGTTCTACAAGCGGGATGGTGACGGCTACCGCGTCGATGTCGAAGCCTGCTTGGCCTATATCGCCAAGCGCCGCGAGAGCCAGCACAACACCATCTGCCAGAACGTCCGCGCCCGCAAATCCCTAGAGACAGAGAACGCCAGCCTCCGAGAAGAGTGCCGTGCCAAAGGCGAGACTATCGCCGCCATGCAGGGCCGGGTCGATTGGGCGTATACCCTGCGGGATGCCGCCGTGGCCAGCCACGAAGGTCAGAAGCGCAACACCGAGGCGTTCATGCGGGAACGAGACGAGGCCCGCGCAGAGAACGCCAGCCTCAAGGAGGCGCTGGAGGATCAACGCGCTTGGATGCGGGAACAGGTCATCGCCCTTTGGGAAGATACCGAGAAGCGATATGGCGACGTGGCCGACAGCGATGCTGAGGGCAAGGCCGGTGCTCATGCCAGAGGCCGGATCAAGGAAGCCGAGAGCATCAAGGATGCTATTTGCGAATGCCTCCGCGCCTTTACGGCGCTGAAGCCAACGTCCGCCCCCGCCCTCACCAACACCCAAGAGAACAAGGAGGAGGGACGATGAAGCCCGCCAATTTCTCCCCGGTTTATTGCGCCCTTTATCCTGAGTTTGCCGAGATAACGCGCCAGCATGGCTATGCGTTGGCGATCCATGGCTCTCTCAGCCGTGACATGGATCTGATCTGCATTCCCTGGGTAGACGAGCCATCCGAACCCCGAACTGTCATAGACGCGCTGATTTCTACCTTTGCCATCAAGGAAGTCGGGACGACCGAAACACGGGCGCACGGACGCGAGGTCCACACCCTCTCGATAGGGTTTGGAGAATGCGCCGTTGACTTATCGTTCATGCCCCGCCGCCTCACCCAGAACAAGGAAAACCAGAATGTCTGATCTGAGAGAAAAGATTGCGGGCGAGCTTCAGGGCTACTTCGACATGGAGACCCCTCGCGAGCTTATTGACGCTCTCGTGGCCATCGCCCTCCAAGAACGGCACCAGAGCGGGAGGGAGGGGTTCGATGAGCCCATGCTCGTCGCCGAAAATGCAGACGGTGACGTCATGGCGATGATGCGCGTCAATGGTGACAATTGCCAATCTATCGCCGAAACGCTGCTGGAGTGGCACGAAACAGATCCTAACCGGAAACTAAGGATTTGCACAACAGTCCCGCTTCCTCCCTCCCCCATCCCTGTCAGCAACGGTGAAGAGAAGGAGAGAGGGACGTCTATCTACATCGCAAGCAAGACGGCCCATGCTCCACGGTGGCGTGAGGCCCGCGCGAATGGTGCACCGATCATCTCCACATGGATCGACGAGGCTGGCGTCGGCGAGACGAAGTGCTTCGCGGACCTGTGGTGTCGCTGCGCCTCCGAGGCCGCCGAGGCTGATGTTCTGATCGTCTACCGGGAGCCCGGCGAGATCCTGAAAGGCGCATTCGTTGAGGTCGGCTGCGCCCTCAACGCCGGGAAGCCTGTTTATGCGGTCGGGTGCGATGACCTGTCATTCACCCATCATCGCCTCGTGACCAAGTTCGCCACGATCCGCGAGGCGATGACTGCTGCTATGTCCTCCCCCACCAAGGAGAGCGGTAATGTCTGACCTGAACGAAGTGCTGAAGCGCGTCGAGACGGCAGAAAAGCGTGAGTGCTTTATCGCTATAGTTGGTGGTGAGGTTCGGGCCGCCGTCGCCGTCGGTTGCCACGAGAAAGAACTAGTCGAATGGGCCGCCGACCCACGGGTTGAGCAAATCATCCGCGTTCCAGTTGAAGTACCGCGTCAACTGCTCTTCGAAAAATGGCCCGGGCTTGATGCTGCCAAGGCTCTCATCGCGAAAGGTTCACCCCATGGATGACATCATCGACCTGAACGCCGAACGAAACAAGCGCGAGCAACCCGATCCAGAGTTCTCTCTGAAAGACGACTATGGGCGACCGATGTTCATATTCGGCATCGAATACAGCATGGACGGCAAGCAGTGGTCGACCCGTATCATCGCCTATTCCTGGGAGGACGCCGAGGCTCGCCTTGCCGCGATCAAGGAAAGCGGGCGCGTCTACGGCCAGATCATGGGTGAGGTGCCAGCATGAGCGCTCCCATGGGCAAGACTAATCTGCGGGAGGCAGTCCATACCTGGATAAGGGACGACGCGGGGTTGTCCCTGAAAATGGTCATTCACCCCGTCGATGTGGATGCACTTTTATCTCGCCTCCTCCCTCTTCTCACCGCCGCTGAGACGGCAGCCCACGCCCGAGGCAAACAGGAAGGCTTCAGGGAAGGGATTGAGAAGGCGGCTGAGGTGGCTGAGAAGGTCGAAGCTCTCAGCAAGGTTGTTCCGCCCCTTGTCCGCGCAATCCGCTCCATCTCTCCCGGACCATAGGAGGGACTAACCCCTTGCTCTCACACACTCACAGCGCAGGACACCAAAGGGATCCGCGCCCCCCTCTTGCGAATCTCAAACCTTGAGCGCAGTCTAAGCGCGGCAATACGCCACCCTGCGGCCGGCAAACCGCAGGGTGGAACACGACGGGAAACACCATGGATCCGACACGCACAGGGCTAGAGCCCACCCACGCCCGTAAACCGTCCCGACTGGACGCAGGCGCCCTTCCTTTCCCCGCTATCCACACGCAACCCCTGCATTTGCGGGCCATATTGTGCTTGCATTCATGCGACACATACGTGCGCAAAAAATAACGACATCTCAGCTTGCAAAATTTGCAGCATATGTGATCTATTATTTTGCCTTGGCAGGGCGACGGGAAATCAAGGGCGCGGCATATGGCCGAAAAATTCGATACCGAGCAGATCAAGCGGGACAATCCGCTCTCTGACTATCTCCCCCGGCGAGGCTTCAACCTCAAGCGTGACGGGCGCGAGTGGAAATGCCTCTGCCCGTTCCATGCGGAAACGGACGCAAGCTTCACGATCTTCCAGTCGCGCGAGGGGTTCCAGAAATACCAGTGCTTCCCCTGCGGGGCCTTCGGCAACGTCATCGACTTCGTGCAGGAATACGACGGCGTGACGTTCCCCGAGGCCTGCGAGATCCTTGGCGGCACCCGCGAGGCTCCAGTCCGCGAGCGCGCCCCCCTGCCGACGGTCGAGGCGTTCGACCCCTATGCCGGGTTCGAGATCCTCGATCCTCCCGCTGACGCGGCAACGTTCACGCCAGGCAAACGCACCCCGCAGCTGCGCAATCCGAAGCGGGAGAGCGACGACAGGCCCAAGTTCGTCACCTACACGCCCACCCTCGTTCACCCCTACCGAACAGCCGACGGATCTCTGGTCGGGTACGTTCTTCGCGTTGACCTCGACGCCACCCACAAGATCACGCCCCTGCTGCTCTGGGCCCGCAAGGACGAATGGCAGGGATGGACCCACCACCCGATGCCGGAGCCGCGCCAGCTCTATGGCCTTGACCGGATCGCCGCAGCGCCCTCCAAGCAATGGCTCGTGGTCGAGGGCGAGAAATGCGCCGACGTGGCGACCGAACTGCTGCCGGCCCTGGTCGCCGTCTCGTGGCAGGGCGGCGGCAAGGCCCCGCACCGATCGGACTGGAGCCCCGCCAAGGGCAAGAGCGTCGTGGTCTGGATGGACAACGACGACGAGGGCGAGCGCACGGTTCTGGGCTTCTGGAAGGCCGACGACTGGCGCCCGGGCGTGGCCGAGCTGCTCCTGCGGGCCGGCGCCAAATCCGTGAAAGTGATCGGCCGCAACCACACCAAGCCCAAGGGATGGGACGTGGCCGACGCCCACATTGAGGACGGATGGGGTGCCGACGAGATCCTCGCCTATGCCAAAGACAAGGCCCGCGTCTGGACCCTCTCGAACATCGAGGGCCGCAAGGCGTCGTTGAAGAATTCCGGTTCCGTCACTGCCCCGCCGGGACCGGACAGCCCGGCCGGAGAGAGCAACCCCTCTCCGGCCACCTCCCGCCCGCAGATGAAGGTCGTGGCCGGCGGCCAGGCCGTCACCGCCTCGGCGCGTCAGCCGCAGCCCGAGCGCGTCGTCGTTCCCGGCGAGGTGCCGCAGATCAAGCGTTACTCGACAGCCCTTGCGATCGACGACACCGTGGAACTGGACCTGCTCCAGCGATACGAGATGGACGACAAGGGCAACCCGAAGAAGAAAAGCCTCCACAATTACATTGCGGCGAGCCGATACCATCCACACATGAAGGACGTGCTCGCCTGGGACGAATTCGCCGGCAAAATGGTGCTCGCCCGCCGGCCGCCCTGGATCGCCGGGACCGGACCGTGGGAGCAACGCGCCTTTGACGACGACGACGCCCGGCTCGCCGCCGCCTGGTTCTCGCGACAGCTCAACCTCAACCCGAAGGAGGACGAGTGCGGCAAGGCCATGTTGACCGCCTCGAAAGCCAACCGGATTAACCCCGTGCGCGCATACCTCGAATCCCTGCAATGGGACGGCGTGTCGCGGATCCAGGGTGAGGCCAATATCTGCGCCCCGTGGCTGACCGAGTACATGGGCGTACGCGATACCGTCATCAACCGGGCGTTCGGAACCCGGTGGCTCGTCTCGGCCGTGGCGCGCATCATCGAGGCCGGGTGCAAGGTCGACACCATGTTGATCCTCGAAGGGGGCCAGGGTGCCGGCAAATCCACGGCGCTGCGCATTCTCGCCACGATCGGACACCAGAGCTATTTCACGGATTCCGTGCACGATATCGTCGGCAAGGAGGCGGTACAACAGATCCGCGGCAAATGGATCATCGAGTTTTCCGAGCTCGACGCCATGAGCAAGCACGATTTCAACGCGGTCAAGGCCGTGGTCTCGCGCCAAGTCGACAACATCCGCGTCCCCTATGCCAAGCATGCGGAGGACTTCCCGCGCGCCTGCGTGTTTGCTGGAACCGTTAATCCAAGCGGAACAGGCTACCTCAAGGACCCGACCGGCGCGCGGCGCTTCTGGCCTGTCACCGTAGCCCGCATCGACACCGAGCGCCTCGCGGCCGACAAGGACCAGCTCTGGGCCGAGGCGGTGCATCTCTACCGCCAGGGCATGCAATGGCACCTCACCGACGACGAGGTGAAAATGGCCCAGAAAGTTCAGGCGGCGCGGCAGGAGCAGGAGCCTTGGGCTGAGGCCATCGACGGGATCATCAAGGGCAAGAACAAGATCGTTCTGAATTGGATCCGAGAGGGCTTAGGCATCCAACTCGTGCAATGGAATTCGAACGGCCAGAGCCGCGTCGCGAATTATCTCCGCTCGATCGGGTGGGAGCGGACCAAGAAGAGATTCAAAGGCTACAACGATGGGAAGCCCGTCAACTGCTTTGCCATACCCGGTGCGTCAGACGATTGACCACCGCGCCGATCGCGTGCCGATCGACGACCAGTGCGCCGAGATGCTGTCGATCATCACCGAGACGGAATTCGACCTGCAGCGGCGCACGGCGTCAGGCCAGATCACGCCGATGCAGGCCACCGACCGGCGACGCAGACGGCACGCGATTCTCGCCACCCTGAAATGGATCCAGGAGAACCGCGAGACCGTGATCGAGGCGCACAAAATGTTGCGCCCGGCACCCGAGGAAATGCCAGATTTAGACGACGTTTACCACGATGAGTCCTTGACCCCAGACGAGGAATGACTATTCTAAAACCGTTCCTGATTTTCCCGTCGGGGATATTGCCACAGGACAAGCCCGGTACGCTTCGCGCTGCCGGGTTTGTTCGTTTCAGAGATCCGGCACCCGCTCGATATCCTCCACCGAGCGCACCACCTTGCCGATCCCGCCGAGGCGACGCACCATCTCCAGGAACTTGCCCTGCTCTTCCGTGGCTTTTAGTCGACCCGTCTTCGCCTCGTAGGCCGTGAACGCGCCGACCGTCTTGCCGACCATATCGGGCGTGATCACCACGGGTGTGATCCCGATCATGTCGGAGCCACCCTTGACGAGACCGGCCCGGAACGGCCGCGCATTGCGGAGCACGATGTCGTTCGGCCCCAGGAACACGGCCTGCTTGCCGCTGCCCTTGTTGCGGACAACCTCTCCGGTCCAGGCCTGTCCCGTGTTGACCCGAAAGAGGCGCGCGCCGAGCTCCGACGCCCGCGTGAGAATGACGTCGATCAGCTCGCGTTCCATCACCACAACCTCAACGTTGCCGCCTGGTGCTCTGCCCGGCGCTGTGCCATCTGCTCACGGCCGCGCTCATACTTCTTGCGGACCGTCATCATGTTGGCCGCCCATCCGATCGGATCCTTGTAGCCGCGCATCTTGCCGAGCTTGATCAGATCCTCCACGGTCGTGGCCTCTTTCTCCTCCGCCTTCCTGCGCTCCCGCAGCTTCACCGGATCCACCTCCTCGAGGGTGCCGTCGACCTGCTTCACCTCGCGCGCCGCCGAGGCTGCGACCTGGTGCACGTGCCCGCAATAGGGACACTTGGACTTCTGCATGGGATAGACGCCGAAACATTCCTCGCAGGTGCGGACCGTGCCGCCGGAGGCCTGTTTCTTCTTCTCCGTCCCTTCAAGCTTCCACTCGCGCTCGTCGTCGGGCAGGCCGTGCTTGATGAGGCACCCGGCATGGTCAAGGATGATCGCCGGCTCAGTTTTCGGCCGCAGCGCACGCCCGACCATCTGCAGGTACAGGGACAACGATTGCGTCGGACGCGCGAGCCCGACCACTTCGAGCGTCACGTCCATGCCCGCCTGTGCCGACAGGTCGTAGCCCTCGCCGGCGAGGCTGCAATTACTGATCACCATCACGTCGCCCTTGGCCACGGCCCGCGCAACCATGGCGCGTTCGTTCCTTGGGGTGGTCCCGTCGAGGTGTGCCGCAGGTATCCCCGCGGCGTTGAAGGTGTCCACGATCTGCTTTGATTTCTTGATCGACGTGGCGAAATACATGGCCCGCTTGCCCATGGCGAGGCGCTGATAGTGGCTCACCATGTCCCCGATCAGGACCGACCCGTAGGCATCGTCCAACTCACTCGCCACATAATCGCCCATGCGGGTATGCACGCCCGTGAGATCCGGCATCGACGGCGCGAAGGCCCGATACTTGGAGAGGTAGCCCTGCTCCATCAGCCACGACACCGATGGCCCGCGCACCATATGGCCGGCATAGTCGTTCAGGCCCCGCCCATCGAGGCGCGCGGGCGTGGCGGTCAGGATGATGTGCTTGGCGCCCTTGGCCCACTCGAAAATCTTCGCCCAGGATCCGGCCGCGATGTGGTGGCCCTCGTCCCAGATGAGCAGATCCGGCGGCGTCAGCAGGTCGAGGCGCCGCACGACGGTCTGAATGGACACGATCTGCGTCGGGTGCTGCGGATAGTACGGCCAGCCCGAGGCGATGAAGGCATGGTCGAGCCCCGCGCGATCGAACGTCTGCGCCGTCTGGTCGATGAGGAAGTCCCGGTGCGTCATGAACCAGGCGCGTTTGCCCTTGGCACGGTTGTTGATCATCATGGACGCGCCCATGACGGTTTTGCCGGCGCCGGTCGGAACCTGGAGCACCACGGACTGGTGCTGACGGAGTTGAGCGCGGACCTCCTGCACGAGATCCGCCTGGAAGGGACGGAGGGTCAGGGTCACGCCACCATCCCCGCCAGATACGCCCGCCCCCGGTTGATGCGGCTTTTCACGGTGCCGGTCGGGACACCCTGCGCATGCGCGATTTCCTCAAGAGAATAGCCCTCGCCTGCCAGCACGGCCGCCTCGCCATAGGCCGGGTTCGTTGCCCCGAGATGGCGCAGAGCGTCCGCGAGGGCGACGCGCGGCTCCTGATCCCCCGGTGTTTCCAGCATGGCCGCCATCAGGCCCTCCGGGTCCTCCACCATGCGGGCTGCCCGGCGCGACAACTCGTAATGGCGGTTCCTCATCATCGTGAAGAGCCATGCCCCAAGGTTCGTGCCAGGCTCGAAATGATCCCAGGACCCAAGCGCACGCATGCAGGTCTCCTGCACGAGATCCTCCGCCTTGGTGCGATCGCGCGTCAGCGACAGAGCGAAGGCCCGCAGGTTCACCAGCAGCGCCACCACGGCGCGATCGAACTCGGCCGGTCGGGTCATGCATCCCCCCCGTTTTTCACGGAAGCCTCGCACCACTCCCGTGCCCGCTTGTCCTGCTCCTCGATACTGGGAACGACCCTTTTGAGATCGTAGTCGTAGAGAGAGACCACGCGGCGCTGATGCTCAGGAGCGTAGACGTTCGCGTAAGTTGGCATGGTCTCATAGAACCGCTCGACAGAGGCCACGACCCGCCCGTCGTCGTCGACCAGCATCTCCCAAAGCTTATGGCTCTCCCCGGCGCGTTCGGGTGTGATCCACTTCATGCTCATACGACGCCTCCCTCACGCAGACCGGCGAGAACGTCGAGCAGATAACGCCGGTTGAACGTCATCCCCGCGTCGAGCGGACGCTTGCAGCAGGGGCAGATCCGCTCGTCGAGACAGGCCGAGACCGCGTACAGATCAAGACCGACACGCTTGGCCGCCTCCATCACGCGCAGATTGTAGTGCGTCGGAACGCTGCCGTGGTTGCCGCGCTTGCCCTCGCTGTCCCAGCGCGAGACGACTGATTTCGAGACGCCCAATTCGGCCGCGAGTTTCCCCACGCCGTCGAACAACTCGAATAAGCGTCGCGCTTTCGTGTCCCGTTTCTCGGCCATCCGGATTAACCCCGTCAGAAAAATTTCAGTGAACATATATAAGCATGTTGACACATGGCGAACAACAGATATTTTGGTGACGTTGGCATTAAATACGGGTCACAATATGGAAACGGGAATTCACCAGATCACGAACGAGGCCTATCATTCCGGCCCCGGCATCTCGAAGTCGGGTCTCTGGGAGATCTGGCAGCGCACGCCCGCGCATTTCATCGGCGCCGAGCGCAAGACCAGCAAGGCGAAGGACTTCGGCACGGCCGCACACACCGCGATCCTCGAGCCGCACCTGTTCGAGAAGAGCTATTGCGTCGCCCCCGCGGGCAATAAAAACAGCAACGTCTACAAGGACGCCGCCGCCTACCTGATCAACCAGGGCTTCACGCTGCTGAACCCCGAGGAGATGGAAGCCGTCCTGAGGATCCGCGACGTGGCCGAGCGGCATCCGATCGTACGCGCCCTGCGGGCCGACGCCGCCGTGGAACAGTCCGCCTACTGGATCGATGAGGAGACCGGCGAGCTGTGCCGGGCGCGTCCGGACGTGTACTCCCGCAAGAACGCCCTGATCGGCGATATCAAGACCTCGAAGTCAGCCGCTCACGACAGTTTCTCGCGCGACGTGGCGAACTACGGCTACCACGTCCAGGAGGCCTATTACTCCGACGGCTGGCAGTTGGCCGGCGGCGGCGACGTGGGCGGGTTCGTGTTCATCGTCGTGGAAAAGGAGCCGCCCTACCTGTTCGCGGTCTACGAGCTCGACCCCGACAGCGTGGACGAGGGCCGCCAGATCTACCGCACGGCCCTGAAAATCTATGCCGAATGCCGCCGGACAAATCAGTGGCCCGGATATGCCGACAAGGTGCAGGAATTGCGCCTGCCAAAATGGGCGTTCCGGTTCGTCAATCCCTCCCTCGAAGCCGCCGAATAACCCGCCCTCGCCCCATCTCAGACAAGGATTGAATCCATGGCCGGAACCGCAGTCGCCACCACCAAACCCGTTAACCCCGTCGTTGCTTTGATCGAAAAACGAAAGAGCGATATTGCCGCACTCCTGCCCATGGCCGTGCCGAGTGAACGCTTCATTAAGACATTCAAGGCCACGATCCAGCGCCAGCCCGAACTCCTTGATTGTGATCCACAATCTGTTCTAGATAGTGTCACCAAGGCCGCCCAGGATGGGCTGATCATCGACGGTCGTGAGGCGGCAATCGTCAAATTTAACAGTACAAAAAAAGTACGAAACGAGCACGGTCAGTATGTCGATAAGATAGTAAAAACGGCTCAATATATACCAATGCGCAATGGACTGATAAAGCGCATCAGAAATACTGGAGAAGTCAGCACCCTTGACCAGACGATTGTTTATCAGCAAGAACTCGACGAGGGACGATTCGAATGGCAGGCCGGAGACGATGGATTCATCAGGCACAATCCGATCTATGACCGTGATCCAGGCAAGCCAGTCCTTGTTTATAGTATCGCTCGGCTTCGTGATGGCTCAATTTCGCGCTGCGTTATGCGCAAGGACCAAGTACTCAAGATCAAAGCCCGGTCGCGCTCAAGTAATAGTGGGCCCTGGGTAACCGACGAAGAGGAAATGTGGAAAAAGACCTGCCTGCGGCGCCACTCCAAAGACCTACCCATGGACGCCGATCTCCGCAGGATCTTCGACAGTGAAGACTACGACCCCCCGGCCACCATCGACGCCAAGGCCGAGCCCGTAGAGGAGACCAAGACCGAACCGGCAAAGCCTGCGCGCAAGAAGGCAGGAGCTGCGGCCGCCGCTCTCAACAACGAGCCGCCGCACGATCCCAAAACCGGCGAGATCCTGGATGCAGATTTCAGCGAGCCCGCAGCAGAGGAAGGCTCGCAGGAGGATCAGACCACCGACCCGGACGAGGGCAACAGCCCCGACGACGACGTGATCTGAAGTCAAAAGCCGGGGTCAGGTGCAGCAACACCCGATCCCGGAATAACGGCAAGAGGAACCAACCTCGGGGCCAAGAACAATCAAGTAAAGGAAAAGGCAGATGGCTAGACAAGCAGGCTATTCGGTCACGATAAAACTGTTCGTGCCGGTTGATCAGAAAGATATCAACGATACGATTGCCAAGGCCAAGGCCGTGCAGGCCGCCGAACATGGCGACATTTCCCGGATTGTGGAGATTGCCGAGGTCGAGAAGTTCGACCAACTCTTCACCAGCCGCAACACCGGCACGGGCCGCGCAGGCTCCGAGACCGACGAGGAGGCGAAGGTCTCCCCTCTCTTCGGGCGCGGAGGAAGAGGCCGAGCCCCCGCGCGGTTCGAGGAAGTCACGCTCAACTAAGTCGAAATAGGCCAGGGATGGGACGGTTCGCCGTCCTTTCTCTGGTCCTGATAATCGTAAATCTGTATCTGTGGCGAAACGACGGGAGACGGGAATGCGTGAGGACAAGGAAATTCCGACCATCATCTGCTATGAAGGCAGGCCGATTACGGAGTTGAGCCGGGAGGAGTTGATCGCCGCACTAGAGGAGGCGATCGACGAGAGAAAGGCATTCCCATCGGAGGCGCGAATTGTCACCGAGCGCAAGCCCTACAGCCATAGGCCCGAGCGCGTGGCTTACTACCCCACCGGCATGCTGCGGATGTATGCGGAATTCCGACAGCAACCACCCCGGCTCCAACAAGAGATGCGGACCGCAGACGGAGAGCGGCGGTGGTTCGACATTCCTCTTGAGATCGGGGGCGAGAAATGATCCTCGGCGTCCTGAATCAAAAAGGCGGGGTAGGCAAAACGTCACTCGCCACGAACTTGGCTCACACCTACGCCACCCAGGGCGCTCGCGTGCTCCTAGTGGACGCCGACCCGCAATCCAAGAGCGCCACCCGCTGGAGCTCCGCCCGGGAGATCGAGCAACTGTTCCCGGTAATCGGCATGGCCAAGCCTACCCTGCACAAGGACCTGCCGGCCGTGGCCCGCAATTACGATTTGACGATTATCGACGGCGCCCCGCAGTTGGCCGAGATCGGTCGTTCGATCCTGCTCGCCAGCGACATGATCGTGATCCCGGTCCAGCCCTCGCCTTATGACGTATGGTCTGCCGCCGATACGGTCGACTTGATCCGGGAAGCGCGCGTGTTTAAGGAAAACCTGAAAGCCGTCTTTGTGGTCAATCGCAAGATCGCAAATACGGCTATCGGCCGCGACGTGACCGAGGCCCTCGCGCAGCACGAGATTCCAACCCTCAAGACCCACCTCGTGCAGCGTGTGGTCTATGCCGAGAGCGCCGCCCAGGGCCTCGCGGTTGAGGAGATGGAGCCTGACAGTCAGGCGGCCAAGGAGATCCGCCAGGTGGCGTCCGAGATCCGGCGAGCCGGCGACAACTACGAGGCCATGCTGGCAACCGTGGCCGACACGATAGGGAACCCTGATGGCTAAGAAGACCGCCCTTGGCAAAGCGCCGCCCAAGCCCCGCACCGCCGACGAGTTCGTGGCGGCCGGCAGTGAGAATCTCGGCCAGCGCCTGGTTCGCTCCGCCGAGGAAGCGGTCGAGATGGTGAAGATGAAACGCCTCACCCTCGACGTGCCCGAGAGCCTGCACAAGCGCATCAAGCGCACCTGCGCCGACCGCGGCGAGATGATGGCCGATGTCCTGCGGGAGATCCTGGAAAAAGAATTCCCCGCCTGATGCGCGCGCCCGCGCGTAGAGGCCCGTTCCATAACATCGGTTATGCGCAATTCTGAAACAGAGTTGCGGATCATCGGTGCCAGCGTAGCCAAGCCCGCGTAGGCTTCCGGCACACTGCCTAGACCCTGCAAAATCAGTCACTTAAACAAAGAGGTCCGGCACCCTCCCAACCGAGCGCCGGGCCTCCCTAGACCGAGGTGAAGGAGGACACCCCGGGCTATCCCGGACGATGCGTGATCAGCTCCTTGATGAACCCGTCGAGCTTCTCACCCATCTTCTCGAAGCGCGTACCGAGACCGTCAATGGAATCGCTCAGCCGCTCCTCGACCTCCCGCAGCACCTCGCGAGACACCAGCCTCTCGGCCTGGGTGATCTGGTGCGCGTTGAGCGCCGCCTGCAGAACGATGATTTTTTCGTGCGCCTTGGCGGCGCTCTCGTTCGCCTCCTTGGCCGCCTTCTCGGCCGCAAGGGCCTTCTGCTCCGCCGCGATCCAGAATCGGATCACAGTCAGGGCCGCCCCGCCGATCATGAAGATGGTCGAGATGCTGATGTCCCAATTGAACTGCATGCTTACCGGCCCTTCGTCGGCAGGACGGTTTCGGCGATCGCCCGCTCGGCAATGGTGCGCACGGCATCCCCGGATCGCTTGGAGCCCGACGAGCTGCCAAGCCAGTAATTGATCACCTGCGTCATGGCCGCCCCGAGGACGCCGAGCAGGATGTTGGCGACAGTCGCCTGCCGCTCATCCAGGGCGAGAGGCTGCGCCAGGACAAGGTACAGAGCCCCGCCGAACATCAGCGTGACCAGGACCGAGACGAGCGGCGCTCCCCACGAGATCGCCGAGCCGGTTTGCGCCAGGGTGATCGTCTGCTGCCGGGCGTCCTGCGCATCCTGGATCTCCAACCGGAACACCTCCAGGGCGGAGCGCGCCTGCTCGGCAAAGGCCTCGGCCAGTGCCGGGTTAAGCGCGATCTGGTCCTGCGCTTTCTGCGGATCGTCGGTGCCGAACACGACCTTGGCCACATCGGCCACGCGACCGGCGGCCACGCCGGCATCCTTGCCCGCAAAGAGCCCGATCAACTCAGGGGCATATTGCAGCAACAGACCAACGATGGGGATCATGCAGACTTCCTTCCAAAGAGCGCCTCGAGGAGGCGCTGAAGCTTGTTCGCAAGGCTCACCTTGGCGGGCACAGGCTCGACCGGCTCCACGTCCGGAGGTGGCGGCACGGCGTCGATCACGGGGATGGTGGGCATAGGCACATAGCCTGCCGCCTTCAGGGCCGCTGCGAAGGCGCGGTAATACCCGGCGATCTTGGCCGCCTCGTCCAGGCCGTTGATGATCTTGCGGGCGCTGTAGGGGTCTGCGGCGACGCCCCGCTCGAAGTAATCCGCCAGCTTCTTGCCGGTGAACCAGCCATTCACCATCCCGCAATACATGATCGCGGCGGCCGTCTCCGGCTCCTCCGCCAGTTCCGGGAATGTCAGGAGATCCACGCCCAGCATGTTGCCCGCGCGCTTGTAGTTGTCGCGCCCGGTGATCTGGGCGAAGCCGCGCCCGCGATAGGTCCAGCCGTCATTGCCGCCGAGGTTGCCCATGCGGGCGCCGTAGACCTTGTTGGCCAGTTCCTGCGGCTTTCGCACATACATTTGCGCCGAGGCGATCGAGGGGAAGCGGGTTGGCCACACGTCGCGGATCCGGGCCGCCGAGGTGTAGGTCAGATTCTCGACGACCGGCTGCATCTTCGCGCCGGTCTCGTGAAATGCCGTGGCAAAGCAATACGCCAGGTGGTCGGGCGCCATCCCGGCCGGGATCGCATCGAGCATGGCGTCCATGCCCTGCACCTGCTTTTCGGTCAGCTTGCCGCCGAACAGGGAGCCGCGTACGGCCGCGAAGAACTTCGCTCGGTCCAGGATTGCCATGTGCGCCACCCCAAAATACGCAACAAAACTGGTGGCAAATTATCAGATATTTTTCGAACTATAAACCGAATATGACGTAGTAAATTGTGAGTAAAATATGACGTGACGTTTTGACCTTCCCCCGCTCCGGAAGCCCGTTTATAGAGGAAGGACTGTTGGCACGGTGGCGGGACACGAATCTGATGAAAGAGCGGCTTTCCTATCTGGACGGCTTGCGCGGCCTGGCCGCGCTCATTGTCGTTCTCCATCACGGGCTGATCTATGCGGCCCCGGCCCTGTATTTCGGGGAGGCGCGATACAGCCGGTTCGCGTGGGACGTGCCCTTGTCCGGTTCGCCGTTCCTGCTGTTCTTCGCCGGCAATTTCGCCGTGTCGGTCTTCTTTCTCCTGAGTGGGTTCGTGCTGGCGCACGTATTCTCACGGACCGTTGCCGGCCCCGCGGCCCTGGTGGCGAAACGCTATGTCCGGCTCACCGTCCCGATCACGGCGGCCAACCTCCTGTCCCTGGTGGTCACGGCCGCCATGATCGCGCTCCCGGCGCTTGCGGCTTACAGTCTGGTCCGCCCCGGCATGGCGGCCGATGCCTCGTTCCTTTCGAACGTGATCGGCGGCCTCGCCTTCTGCCTGAGGGAAGCATTCATTCACGCGACCCTGACCGGCATCGACGGCGGGACCTATAACGGCGTGCTGTGGACGATGCAGGTCGAGTTCATCGGCTCGGTTCTGCTGATTGCCGTGTTCACGCTCGCCCGTGCCCTGACCCGCACCGACGAGGCAAGACTGAACCTAGCCGCTGTGATCTGTGCTGTCCTGGCCCTGTGCTGGTATCAGTCGAACCTCGCCCTGTTTCCAACAGGCGTCCTCCTGTACCGACTTGGCCGCGCCCTGCCCGCCTCGCGTCCGATCGAGATCGCCGGCTATGGGCTACTCGCCCTCGGCCTGTATCTCGGCTGCATGCCGGAGAGCGGCCTGCGCCCGCAGATCCAGAACGCGCTCCTTCAGTTCACCGGCACCGATATGGTGACGCTGGCGAACCATTCGGTCCTGCGGCCGATCTTCAAGCTGTTCGGGGCCAATGTGTGGGTGCCGTTCCCGTTCCTGCCCGTCCCGCTGTGGCGTGCTTGGGGCGCTGTGCTCGTGCTGCTCGCAGTTCTGTGCAGCCCGTCGCTGCGCCGGGCCCTGTCGAGCCGGGCGTGCGCGTTTCTCGGGTTGATCTCGTTCCCGCTCTACCTCGTGCACGGCACGGTCCTGCAGGCGGTGTTCGTGCCGGTGTTCGAGCACTTCGGGCGCACGACCGGCGCCATGCTCGCCGCCCTTGCCGCGTTCGTTCCGGCCGCTCTGCTTATCGCCGTGGTGTTCACCCGACTTACCGAGGGCCGCGCGCTCCGGTGGTCGGAGCGCGCCGGCCGGTTCTTCCAGGTCAGCGGACAAGCCACTCCTCGACCGTCCCAGAGATATCGCGCAGCTTGAGCCAGCGGTCGCCCACCGGCTGACCCTTGCGGATCCGCAGCTTGCCGAGCAATCCGATCGTCACCCATTCGGGACGCTCGGACCGCGGCGTGTATTCCGCCTCCGGGTCATAGTCCGGGTTGAGCACACGCCGCTCTTGCGTCGAGCGCACGGCGTCGTCCGGCACCGTCACACCTTCCGGGATTTCGTCGACCGGGTAGCTGTGCGGCGTGATGTCGACGCGGGTCTCATCCGGATAGTGCAGTTCCTCACCGTCGCGCACCACCGTGCGGCCCGGAATCGTGATCTCGCTGCGATCCTCCCAGGACACGACCTCGTAAGGCTCCAGGACATAAGATCCCCACGCGTCGCGCAGGTATTTCTCGGTCCACCGGTTCCAGCCGGTATCGCCGACCACCATGGGGTTGGTCGACACGGCACCGACGATCGCCGCAGCGTCGTCCTCGGGCGTGGCCCCGCGCACCTTGCCGTTCTCGATCACCACGGTCAGTCCGCGCCGGTCCTCCCCTGCGGGGTTGCCGTCCGCCCATTCGAAATACTCGGCATAGTCCGCGCCCGCGCCCGAATAGGCCCCGTCCGACAAAACACTGCCGTCGCCGCGGATCATGATCTCCACATCGGCCAGGTTGCCGGAAAAGGCCCGCAGGAAGTTGAACGAGGTGGAACCTGCGCGGGCCACGTTCATATACAGGAGGTCGTTGGCAAAGGTGGTTTTCTGCGTGTCGAGCGACAGGCCGTTGCCGTTGGAGTTCTGGGCGTCGACCTGCATATCGCCCGCCGCCCCCACCAGAAGGCGCGCGCCGTTCGAGGCCACGCCACCGGTCCGGCGGCGGAACTGAATCGCCTGCGACGGGCTTTCCGCGCTCATCACCAGCGTGCCGAGTTCCATCCCAACCGCTGCCGCGCCGTCCGTCGACTGCCAGCCGAACTTCCACCGCTTCGGCGGATTGTAGAACGCGCCCATCGGGCCAAGGCGGTAGCCGATCGAGATCTGGCCGCCGTCGACAGGACCGCCGCCGGTCACGTCGATGCCGCGGGCGATCGTGTTGGAGTTGTGCATGTTGATGTCGACTTCGAGGCCCCACAGGTTCGTGTTGTTGAACCCCTTGTCCTCCGCCACGGTGTTGCCGCCGAAGGCGATGCACCCGTCGGCGGCCACGTTGCCGATCCCCCACAAGCCGAGCGATCCCGTCACCGGTGATGACGTGGTGACGTGGCCGGCCACGCCCGCTGCGTGGTTGGCCAGAGTCGAGTTGGCCGGAACCTTGATCGCGCCCTCAACGCCAGTAATGGCCGATCCCCCCCAGGAGCGCGGGCCGAAGCCGCCGATATCGACCGTGAAGCCTTCGACCGAATAGGTTTTCACATCGGTCCAGGAGGAGACATTATCCGGATTGTAGAAGAACCCAGCCTGATACGACCCGAACCCGGCCGGCGCCGTGCGCGTCTTGAAGGAGAGATCCGAACCGACGCCGATCGCCCGACCCGCGCCCCAGGCCCCGCTGGTTTTGGGGCCGTAGAACGTCAGGGTGGCCTCGTCCAGATAATAGTCGCCGTTGACGCCCACCCCTGCGGACGGGATTCCCGAGCCGCCGATAATCGTACTCGGGAAATCGGCCGTCACCCGCGGCTTACCGGCGTCGTCGAACCCCAGGAGCTTGCCGGCCCGCAGCGCCTTGGCCGGCAGGCGCATGTCGATTGCCCCGTCTCCGACCGGCGCCCGCAGGTCACGGGCCGTGCCCTCCTGGTAGATCTGCTGCACTTGCATGGCGAGCAGATCAAACGTGCGCTCGTGCGTCTCGGCATGGAATCCGCCCTGGTTGCCGATGCGGTTCGGCTGCGCGAGCGGAACCTGCCGCACGACGGTGATCTTGGTTCCAATCGGCAGGGGCGCGGCCGGCGAGATCGGATAGGTGACCGTGCCGCCGTCGTCGGAGTTGAGTCCCGCGACCGTGAACCCGGACGTGACCGTGGACAGGGAGCCGGCTGCGTCCTCGATCTCCAGGACGAGGTGCGACGCCGACAGGGCCTTGAACGGGAAGTCCCAATTCCGGTTCGCCCCGTCCGCGTTCCAGGTCTCCGACCGGCCGTTCCCTACCGCAACTGTCATCGGTACGCCTCACAAAATGCGTTACATATTCGCATGAAGTTTTAGCGTCTTTGTCCCGGAATATCTAGGACCGAATTACCAGCACCAAATATTTCAACATATTACCGACGCGAGAACAGAAAGTCGGTCCATTGCAGATCCCCCTCCTGCGCATGACGCCAAGCGTTGTTGCCGATGGTCGTCGCCTGCCCGATCGGGAGCCCGACAGCCATGCCGGCCGCGTCCGCCGTGTTCTTGGCGATGACGCGCGGATTGGCCTCGGATCCCTTGCCGATTTCGGTCGCCACCTTGAACCCGGCGCCGAGCATGCGCCCAACCGGGTTCGGGTCGCTCTCGAAGCCGCGGTCGAAGGCGGAGGCCGCGTCGCGCAGAAGCGGGATCGTGGCGAGCGGGTAGAGCGCCACCTTCCAGACCGCCCACGACGCATAGGCCGCCGGCAGGCCCTTCTCCTCCTTGTCCTCGTCGTCCGGCCCACGCCCGGTCAGCAGGTCGGCCATCACGGCCGGCACCACCACGAACCACAGGCCGCGCCAGAATACGTCGCGGGCGAGCTCCATGTCGCGGGTCTGGAAGGCCGTCCGGAAGTCCCGGTTCAAGGTCCACAAGTTGTTGAACAGGACGTTGAACGGCCCGTAGAACATGGTGAGCAGCTGGAAATTCGGGTCGACCTGGAGCGAGGACACGTCCTTGGTGCCGCCCGTGCCCTGCGACAGGCGCACCGCCCGGTCGCCCGCCTCGATCGCGCCCTGCTCGTCCGCCGGGAATTGCTCGAGATGGGCGTTGTAGCCGGCGAGCCAGGTCGGCACCGACACCCACCGGTCGGCCACCGCGATCCCCATGAAGCCGAACCGCTGCGCCGCGGCGAGCGCCCCGCCCTCGCCCTGGACCTTGGCCAGTCCGAGGCGCACCTCGCGGCTCAAGGTCGAGGCGCGGTTGCGCATCTCGGAGGATTTCGAGAATACGAACTCTTCGACCGCATTCCTCTGCCCGCCCTCCATCGGATTCGACGGACCGGCCATCCAGTATTGTTTCATGGCCGAGGCGAGCGGCCGCAGGCCCACGCGCGCCACCGACGGACCGAAGCCCGCAAACTGCGTTATCACCGTGGTCCAGCGATAGGCGAGCGCATAAATGCCGGCGTTCGACCGGACCTTGCCGAGGAACCGCTGGAACCCGTTCACGTCGCCGAGATCGTCGCCGTGCCAGATGCGTTTCAGCCACTTCTTGAACTCGTCCTGGAACGGCGCCCCGAGATGGTCGCGGATCGCGGTCGCAATCTGCGGATCCATCAGAATCTTGTTGACCTCCTTCACCGCCTCCCAATGGGTGATGTCGTGGACCACCTTCTCGATATGGCGCTGGATCACGTCGAGGTTGACGGAGAGCGGCTCCGAGTATTCCTCCACGCGGGATTTCAGATAGCCCGCCTCGCGCCCGAGCCGCGCGAATTGCGGATCCATCTGCAGGTCCTCCTTCGACATGAGCCGGGCCGACACGTCGACCGACTGCGCGTTGTCATAGACCAGCGGGTAATAGCCGCCCTGGTAGGTGCCATGCGGCGTCACCACCTCGCGCGCCTCCACCTTCACCGGCTCCAGGCCCGTGAGGCGCTTTTCCAGGGCGGAGGCTTCCGGCCACAGGGAATTGATCTGGTCCCAGATTTTCTGGATCGCGTCCCAATCCTGCTTGGTCAGGACCCCGAGCGCCTCGTCGAGTTTGGCTTGCGTGTCGACGCCGCCGCCCTTGCGCAGCCGCTCGCCCTTCATGAGACGGTCGAGGTTCGACGCCGTGCCCGTGTTCAGGGCGATGGCGAAGATCTCGGATTTCTTCAGGGACCGGCCCATGCCCGGGAAGTGGTGGCTCTCGGCGAGATAGCCCTTGGGGAACGTGTCCCAGACGGCGAGGATCGGCGCCATCACCTGTTCGCGCAAGGCAATCTCACGCGCCTCTGCGTCGGCGACCGGCTTCCACAGCATGCGCCGCCACGGCCCGTTGATGTCGCCGCCGTCGAGCCACTCGATCACCTGCTCGATGCGCGCCATGGTGGCGGCGGCCGAGAGCACCTGTGCCTGGAGCTTTTCCCACTTGGTCGGCGTGAACCCCTTGATGTCCTTGCGCCGGTCGGTGTTGGCCTCGAGCGCCGCCGTCAGCTCGTCCTTGGCGTTCTGGAAGTCGATCGCCTTGCGGTTCAGGATCAGCTTGTTCTTGAGCTTGCCGAGGTGCTCCAGATTCTGCACGGAATCGACCACGGCCCGCAGGTCGTCCACGGTCAGGTCCTTGTAGGAGACCGTCGCCGCCTCGTCCCTGAGATGCTGCGGAATGGCGATCATCTCGCCCGCCGCTTCCTTCTCCGCAATGAACGCCGCCAGGGCCTTGCGCCGCTCGATCGTGCGTAAGGATGTCGACGGCCGCAGGTCGTAGCGTTCGAGCAGACCCTCGATCTGGTCGAGATAGTCCGGATCCACGCTCGCCGGCCGCTTCCGGTTGCCGAAGCGGTTCAGGTAGCGCGTCGCGCGCTCAACCTCCTCCTTGGCCCGGCGCGATTCCAGGGCGAGGTAGTGGGCGAACAGTTGCTTGCGCTTCCACTCCGCCGCCGCCTTGAAGTCCCCGGCGAGGATCGCCTTCTCGGCCTCGGACGCAGCCTTCTGTTCCTGCCGCGTGTAGAACCCGACACGCTGCGCGTCCGCGATCTTTTTCGCCGCGATGATGTCGCGCGCCATCCGGGCCGCCACCTGACGCGGCATGGGGTTGTTCACGCCGCCCCGACGGGACAGCGCCCGCATTTCGGTCTCGATGAACTCGGCCCGCTTGTCGTTGTGCATGGCGGCCACGGCCTCGTCGGCAAGCCGCGCCTGGTCGTTGAGCAGGTCGCCGTAGCGGTCGCGCATGCGTAAGGCGACCTCCTCCGTGATGGCGCGGGCCATGGGCGGCGCCGAGAGGAGATCCTGCACCAGGGCGTCGCCGCTCTCGTAGCCGAAGGCCTCCGCGAGGATGTCGGGATGCACGGCCGCCACATCCTTGCGTTTGTTCGTCGCCGGGTCCGCATAGATCGGCGGCACGTAGCGCGGCAGGCGCGTGAGCACGGAATCGCCATAGCGGTCGACGAGATAGGCCCGGTCGAGTACCATGCGCGCGCCCGGCACGACCACGCCCTCGGCGATGCTCTGCCCCGTCCGCAGGTAATGCGTCACCTGATAGACCGGCATGCGGGAGAACTCGTCGACCACCTCCTCGCGCACGGCTTTCTTGTTCTCGCGCCACTCGCGGGAGGTTTCCCGCTTTACGTCAGCGAGGAGCCGCGCCTGGAGATCGGCCTTGGCCTGCTCGGTTGCCGCCTCGGCCAGTTGGCGGTAGCGCTGGAACTCGGCGTCTTCCATGCCGGTCGTCGCCTGATCCATCCAGCCGCGAAACTCACGAGCGTTTTGCTGTGCATTGATCTCCTCCTCCGTCGCCAGCATGCGGTCGAACACCGCCTTGATCTCCGGTGTGACCGTCACGTTCAGGCGCGTGATCTTGCGATAGATGAACGTCAGCCACGCCCGGAAGCGCGAGAACGCCCCCTGCAGCGCCTCAGACGGCGCCTTGCCCTCGAAGAGGTACGCCTCGAATCCCCGGGCGAATTGCTCGTGCGCGTCGACCGTGATCTTGTCATCGGTCAGCCCGAGCCAGTCCTTGATCTGCTGCCAGTCGTCCTTGAGCGCCTGCGGGGCATTCTCGGCCAGGGCCATGTCGCGCGTCACCTCCAGGAAGAAGTGACCGCTCTCGTGCAGGAACGTGCTCAGGTCCGCCTTTTCGAACAGGTTGATGATCGTCCGGCCGGTGCCGAACTGGATCGAGCCGCGCTTGTCGGCCCGCGGGCCGCCGAGATCACTCTTGCCCTGGAAGTATTCGCGCGGGGCGCCCACCGACTGCATGGCCTCGCCGTGCGTGTCTGTCCGCACGATCACGATCTGCTGCCCGTCCGGCACGTCCTGCGTATACCACGGCAGGTCCGGCTCCTGGCCCGCCTGCCGCTCCGCCTCGCGGGCCTCGACGTTGCGCGCCTCCACCTCGCCCGCAATGCGCCGATAGTATTCGAACCGGGCGGCTTGCGCGAGCTTCTGCTTGGCCGTCATCAGGTCCGTGGGATCGGCCAGCATGGAACGCTGCTGCAGGCGCTGGACCTCCGATTGCAGGCGCTCCACCGCCTCGCCCTCGTAGATCTCGCCCATGGTCGTGTTGCCGCCGGGCGCGAACCCTTCCGTGGCCTGAATGGCATGCGCGATCTCGTGCAGCAGGATCGAGCGCAGTTTTTCCGGGGTTCCGGCCGAAGCCTCGATCTCGCCCGTGTCCTCGTAGAACGCGCCGTCGTCCTTCTCACCGAGGGACAGGGCCACCTCGCTGTCCGCCAAGGCCGGGTAGGCCTTGAACAGTTTGTCGTGTGTGAGCACGTCGCCGAGGCGCCCGACGAAACGATTTTCCGTAAAAGCGGAAACGTTCACCGTCGCATCCGCGTCCGCGATCTCGAACCGCCATGCGCCGTCGACGCCCTGGAACCAGCCGGTCGCCTCGAAGATCTCGTCCGGATAGGCTCCTTGAGCCTGCATGCGGGCCGCTTCCTGGAGCGCCGGCACTTCCGCCCCGTCGAGCCGCACCGCGCCCTGCACGCCCGCGAACTGGAACAAGGCCCCTTGCTCCGCGTCCCGGTTGGTGATCGCCTCCAGCTCCTGCCGGATGGTCTCGTTCGAGAGCGATTGCACCGACAGCCCCAGCTCGTCCAGCGTCCGGCCCATGGTGTCGAGCCGGGCTAGGTATTCCGTCGACAGGTCCACGGAATCGGGCGTGCGTCCGCCCGTATAGATGCTATCGCCGCCGAGCTCTCGGTCGAGCGCCGCGAGCAGGTCGTCGATCGAGGGGCGGGTCTCGCCGAATTCCGGGAAGTAGCCCGCCTCCCACGCAGCCAGCGCCGCGTCGTCGAGGTTCATGCCCTTGCCCGATTTGGCCAGGAGCGTGCCGCCGACATCGCGGGCGCGCAACTCGCCGCCCGAATCCTGCAGGCCGCCCTTCGACCGCAGGAAGGTGGACAGGCTCGGCCCCAGGGCCTTGCGCTTTTCCCGGTCGACCGCCACCTCGCGGCCGGCGCGCAGATCGTCGAGGAGCAGGTCGAGATCGTCCGTCGACTGGTAGGACAGTTGTTCCGGGAAAGCGAAGCGGATTTCCACGCCGCGGTCCTGGTAGAGTTGGAATGCGTCGCCGCCGGTCTTGTCGGCGAGGGTGGAAAAGAACGCCTGCCACACGGTCGCGTATTGCTCGGCCACGTCGAGGGAGCGCCCGGCCGCCACCGCCTTGTCGCGGATATCCAGGAACACCTGCTGCCCCGGGGCCTCGCGGGCACTCTCGGCTTTCAGGGCTTCGAGATCCTCCTCCATCAGGCGGGCGCGGGTTTCCTGCCATGCCTCGTTGAACGCCTCGGCTTCAGCCTGGGTCATGTCCTCCGGAGACAGCCGCAGATGCGGGATCAGGGCATTGCCGAGATCCGTCCCGGCGAGTTTCGTCGCATAATCGGAAAGTCGCATTTCCACATCGCCGCCGGTCGCCATGGCCTCGGCATAGGCCCCGGGGAAATCGTCGAATTGCAGGTCGGCCGGGTTGACGTTGTAGGACTGAAACAGTTCGTTCAGCCGCTCGACCGGCACGTAGACAGTCTTGGCGGCATCCGACGTCGCCGCCTCGAACGCCTCCTTGAACTTCTGCGGGTTGCGCTCGCGCAGGCCGTCGTCCTTCAGATCCTCGTTCAGTTGCGTGAAGATCGCGACCGTCTTCTGCGACCGGCGCGCGGCCCCGAGATCCTTGACGAAGCCAGGCGCGGCGAACAGCGGCCCCATGATGGTCATCGCCTTGGCGGTCTCGATGCCAGCCTCGCCGATGCGCGCGGCCCATTGGCCCGGCGTCAGGAAATCGAACTCGCCGTCGCTCGCCGACTTGGCCAGTTCGCCGCCGAGGATGGTCATGGCTTCCTGTGCCATCTCGGTCGTGATCTCGGTCGCGCCCGCCTCGCCGACCTGCTTGGCCGCCGCCGTCATGGCCGCCCGGAAGGTCGGGCGTTTCAAGGCCTCTTTCAGCCCCTCGCGGCCGAACAGGCGCGTGGCCTCGTCGAGCCCGAGCGCCTTCAAGGCCGGCACGGTCTGGAGCATGGTCCCGAGCGAGAACGTCTCCAGGCCCGCATTGACGAAGCCCGACAGGGCCGCCGCGAGCCGGGCCGCATCCGGATCCAGCCGGTTGCCCTGCTCGTCCTTGAACCCGAGGAACTCGCGATAGGCGAGGCCCGATTCCAGTTCGTAGGCCTTGAGCGCCGCGCCGGCCGCCGCGCCCGCCTTGGCACCGACGGCAAGGCCCGCAGCCGCGCCAGGCACGGCGCCGACGCCACCCGCCGCCGCGCCACCAACGCCACCGATCAGCGCACCGGTTCCGCCGCCGACGGCCGCGCCCTTGAACCCGGCAATCCCGCTTTCGATCATCATCGGCGCCATCTGGGCCGCGCTCGTCCAGGCCCCGGAGAACCAGCCGTCGGCGCCGAACTCGTCACGCGCCTGCGCTTCGATCCGGTCGGCCTCGGCGATCATCTCCGGCGTGGCGCGGCCATAAAGCTGCGCATGCCCGATCTCGGCAAGGCGCGTCTGCCGGTAACCTTCCGAGAACGCCGCCCCACCAGACTGGAACAGCCACGACAGGCCGGACAGGCGCTCGAGCTCGTCGAGCTTGACCACGGCGCCGTTGTCCTCAGAGGAGAACCATTCCCGCAGGCCGGGATTGGCCTCCAGCGCCTTGCGCATCTTGGAGACCGTTTCGCGCTTCTCCAGCGCGCCGAGGTTCGCCACCGCGAAATCCACCATCAGCCCGTCGCGGTCGGCGATCGCCCGTGCCTTGCCATAGGTTTCCGGGTCGTGCTGCTCGGCCAGTTGCAGGCCGCGCGACACCTTGGCGGATTCCTCCTGCTTGACCTCCTCGAAGAAGCCGGCGAACTCGTCCGGACGGTCGATCTTGGGCAAGGCCGGCAGGGCACCCGACGGCGGCTCGAAGGTGGTCGCCGCGCCGAGGGATGTAACCTCGCTGGTCTGACGCCTCTTCTCGGTTTCCTCTTGGGCGACCTCTTTGAAGAAAGCGTCAAACTCGGACATCACTCACCTATGCGTAAAGGATATTCGCGGCGTAACCACTGCGAATATAGCATAGACAAATCCAAGTCAGTAGGCACCCTTCCTAGAGCCGCTGCAGCTTGAGTTTTGAACCGGTTTATTTTGTCTGACGGAACTGGCACCGGGCGCCCTGTATGTGCGGTCAATATTTCATTGTATATGGAAGCGGTTTTTTTCGACGTGGGCGCCTCGCCGGTCAGCCGGCGGTGCGTCTCGATGATCATGGTCCGGGCCTCATCCGGCACGTCCTCCAGTTTGGACGCCACATCGAACACTCCCGTGGTCTCGCCGATCGGCGGCAGATTGTTGCGGATCCGGCTCTCGTTCTCCTCCGGCCGGCCCATCTCGAACCGGTACTTGGCCTTCCCGGAGAAGAACCCGCCCTGCGTGACCGGCGTGGAAAGCGCATCCACGATTTTCTGTATTTCCTCATTGGTGGCTTTGCGCTTCTGCGCCACCTGCACGGCCGAGACCTCCTGCTCGAGGCGCATGAAGAACAGTCCGGCGCGCGCCTCGCTTTCGGCCGTGGCCTCCTTGCCCGTGGTAGCGATCCCCATCTTGCCGAGCGCCATGGTGCCGAGTTCCTTGACGGTCAGGATGCCGGCACCCTGGGACGCGTCGCGCACGCCCTTCTTGGCATCGGCCTGCTTCTGCGCAAAGTGGCGCAGGTGCTCGCCCGACAGCCGGTCGGCATAGTCCATCAGGTTGAAATCGTCGGCCGCAAGCTGCTCCGGCGTCATCTGGGACAGGCGGTAATAGGTGCCCTCGTCGGTCTTGTCGCGCTTGGTCTCGCGCCGGTCCTCATAGTCCTGCATGCGCTTGACCGTCTCCGGGCTCTGCTCGATCAGGGCCGAGTAGATCTCCGGCGGCAGGTCGTCGACGGACCCGCCCTGGAGGACATGCGCCCAAGCCTGGTTGCCCGTGTCCTTCAGGACGGACTTGCGTTGCCGCTCCATCTGCGCGATCCGCGCCTCGGTCTGGCGCACCACCGTGTCGCGGATATTCTCCGGCGCCGCCTGCGCATAGGCCCGCATGGCGTCCGGATCGAAATCGTCCGGGCGCACGCGGGTCGAGACGGCCGGCGGCACGTCCACCGGGGCATTGACGAGCGGCGTCATGGTGACGGGCGAGGGTGTGGTCGTGTCGAGCACGGGAGCTCCCGCAACCGGCGCCGTGACCGGGAAGGCTCCTTGAGCAGCGATCGCCGCATAGGGGCTCGTCACGCCTGACGCCATGCGCGCCATGTTGGCGGGCATCGGCAGGTTGCCGTAGCCCGCCGCCATCGTGGGCTGTCCGAGGTAGCCCGTCGTCTGGGTTTCCTGGGTGGCGCCCCGGGCCCATTGCGGCAGGCCGCCCCACGACCGCGCGCGACCGATATCGAGGTGGAGGTGCCCCGGGCCGTCCTCGTAGAAGCCCACGCCCGTGAATCCGACCTGCCGAGCCAGTTGCAGGAACGCGGTTTTTTCCTCGTCCGGCAGATCCTTGATGTTGAAATCGAACGCGTCGCCGTGCATGTGGCGCGAGGACTTGGCTCCGCCCACGCTCGCATTCGTGCCCGGATCGCGGAAGCCGGAATTCATCTCGACGCGGCGCCCGGTCAACTCCTCGAAGCGGCGGCCGAGCTCGTTCGCCATCACGAGCGCGCGCTGATCGACGAACGCCCCGGGGCGCCCGCGGAAGACCTGATCCGGCTTGTAATAGCTGTCCGCCGGGAATTCGGCCTGCGTCACCCGCCGCCCCACGGGGGGCAGGTCCGGCATGTCGCGCAGGGTGGGCTTGGTCTCGACCGGCCCGCCCATTTCCTCGGCATAGCGCGTCAGGGTCTTGCGGACGTAGGGCTCCGTCTCCTCGCGTCTGGGAAGGACGGCGTAATCCCGGCCCGCATTGAGCCACTTGTCGGCGTTGGCCGGGCCGGCATTGTAGGCGATCAACGCCGCCTCGATATCGCCGCTGTATTTGGTGAGCTGCTGCTGCAGGTAGAACGCGCCGTGCTCCAGGTTCACGGCCGGGTTCTGCTTGTAGAACTCCTGCACCTGAGCGTCGCTCATCTTCGACAGGCCGTAGATCCCGCCGAGCGCGTCGTCGATCTCTTTGGCCGTGCCGGGCATGACCTGCATCAGGCCGGCGGCGCCCTTGGGCGAGACCGCGCCGGGATTGCCCGAGGATTCCGATCCGACCACCGCGCGCACCAGCTTGGTGCCGGGCGAGCCCGCGACCGTCACGCCGGAGAGATAGTCCTGCGCCTGCTGCCGGCGCAACGGTACCTCGAGCGCGCGCTGGATCTCAATATGGTCCGCGCCCTCGATCTCGCCCTTGTTGGTCTCGTAATAGTTCAGCGCCGCCTTGGCGTCGTCGTCCCGCAGCATGCGCCCGAAGATCGCCTTGTGCACGCCCGAGATCGCCACGCGCGACTTGTAGTCGATCACGTCCTGGGCAGATCCGGCATTGGCCGCCGCCACCGCACGCCGGATGTTCCCCATCTCCTCCTGCAGGATCTCCGGCTTGTCGTAGCCGTTGACCGCGTTCAGCGTCGCCGTCTTCACAGCCGCGTCCTGGGCTTCCGCCTGGAACTTGACCCGGTTGTCCGCCTCGTGCTTGACCGCCGCCGTCTCGTATGACATGCGCGAACGGGTGCGGATCTGGTTGAACCGCTCGGCCTGGGCCGGATCCTTGAGGGTGCCGGTCACGGCGCGGTACACGTCCTCCTCGATCGTGGCGAAGCGTCCCGCCGCGCCCATGGCCTCGGACCCTTGAGTGGTGAACAGGCCCTTGCGCACCGTGCCGTCGGGAAGGGTCTCGTCGGTATACAGCGCCCGGTTGAGGCGCGAGGAATAATCGGCCTGGGCCTGCAGCAGTTGTGCCGCCTGGTCCTTCTCCTGCTGCCGCTCGGCCTCGTTCGAGAATGCCACGCCCGCCCGCGCGATCTCGCCGCCCAGGCCCTGGAGCGCCCGTCCCGTCGCCGCCCCGGAATCGTCCGGCGAGGCCGACGGGTGCTGATACTGGTTCGGCGCCGGAGCGTCCCTAACCTGCCGCTGATCGTAAGTCGGAACCGTTGGCATCAGGTCAGTTTCCCTATGCTAGAAGGACCCATTTTGTACCACTTGTCCGCCACCTGACCGAAGCCGGACACCACGGAGCCGACGGCGCCGATCATGCCGGCCTGCCGGGCCGACTTGGCCTGCATGCGGTTCAGGTTCGCCTCGGCGCGGAAGTTCATCCCCTGCGCCTCGTAGCCCAGGGCCTCGCGTTCGGTGTTGTTGCGGATGGTAAGCACGTCGAGCGCGCCCAACTGCGCCGTGTCGGCCGTGACGTTGAGCGGCGAGCCCGAGGTGAGATCAACGCCGTTCGCCGCCATCGCGGCGGTCTGCTTGCCCCGCAGGGCCGAGACGCGCCGGTTGTGCTCCTGCGCCTCCTGCTCTCCGCGCTTGCGGGCATCCTCGGCCGCGCGCTGCGCCAGGACGTTGTTGTTCTCGTTCACGGCCGCGTTGTACTTGGCCGAGGCCGCCGCGGCGTTGCCCTGCTGGATCGCGCCGACCGCGCCCACGGCCGCGCTCGCGAGAGACGATACCATGGCGATCATCGGGAGAGCGGCGACACACATCTATCAATCTCCCATCGTGAAGCGGTGGAACGGCCGCCCGAGCGGGCCGTGCGGTTCTGCATCATGGATTTTAAAGCCGAGCCATGCAAGCCAGCGCACCGCTTTTTCGTTGCGCATATCTACCCAATTTTCCAGCTTGGGGAAGATAGTTTTGAACTCTGATATGTAAGCCTTATTGCGACGCAGGAAGGCGCGCTCGTACCGCTCGATCAGGGGCGTGCCGACGAGCCAGGGCGTACCGCATTCCAGGGTCATGAGCGAGGAGCGCGACACCCCGAACAGGCACGCATGCTCGCCGTCGACGAGGCCGCACCAGGCTTTGACCGCCGAGCGCATCACGAACAGGATCGCGTCCTCCGGCTTGAGCAGGGTCTGCGCCATGCACTCGCGCCGGTCGGCCTCGCGGATGTTCGCCGCCACCGCCGCGATATCGTCCCACACGGCCGGGCGAATCGTGATCTCAGGTCGCATAGTCGATGTTCGGCGCAATGGACAGGATCGAGGCCGGGAGCGGATAGCGCTGCCGCAGGCAGACCGTGCCGGCCGTGTCGTAGCCGGATCCCGCCGTGATGGTGATCGTATCGGTGATCAGGCTTGGGGCGTCGCCGTAATCCTCGAAGGAACGCGCCTTGTGCTCGTTCATGTCGTCCCAGGAGCCGCCGACCTCGATGCCGCTGGTGTGCAGCACCGACAGGCTGACCTCGCCGACGCCCTTAACCACGCCCTCCGTGGTACGGTCGCCCAAAGCGAAGGCCAGACTCTCGAACAGGCTGTCGTAGCCGAGGCCGAGGCGGATCGTCGAGGCGGCGAACGGCAGATCGACAGCCCCGCCGGTCACGACCAGTTCCCCGTCGAGGCCGACCACAGCGCCATCGGCGAGCCCCAGGACCGCGCGCCCTTCGAGATGATCGAGGCCGGCCACCCTGGACACCGCCGACCCGGCATAGGTCAGGCCGCTATCGACATAGAACGTCTGCTCCCGCGGCGTGGTCGAGAGGTTCGGCACCATGCGCTCGATGTAGCGTCGGGCGACGCCGCCCACCACGCGCCGCACCACGAAATAAGGCACGTCGACATCGTTCTCCGGCACCACCGCGACGCTCTCCACGGTGCCGTCGGTCGTATGCTGCCCCCAGGCCCAGACCTCATGCTCCCGCAGGTAGGTAAGTGCGTTCACGGTGCCGTCGTCCATCACGCACCAGATGATCCCGTAGGGGTTCTTCTGCTGCGCCCAAGCGACCACGCGCCGGGTCTCGAACAGGTGCGAGGACAACAGCGTGAGATCGGACCCGGAATAGTTGTCGCTCTCGAACTTATAGCCCAGATCGCGCACCTGCCGGCCGGAGCGCAGGACGAACAGAATCTGGTCGCCGGTCACCATGGGCGGCACATCGCCGATGCCGTATTCGGATTGAGGCGTCGCCTTGAGCGAGCCCGTGGGGGTGATCACGCCGCCCTCGGTTCCGGTCACGCGCCATTCGCCGGTCTCGGTGAACACGATCAGGTCCTGCATGGCGACGTAGTGCCGGATCTTCTGCAGCTTGCGCCCGGC
>NZ_JACDXJ010000003.1 GCF_013520865.1 Microvirga mediterraneensis | reverse complement strand
TCTTTTCGGCTACATTGAGGGCTACTACAATCGGCAGCGCATTCACTCGGCCCTCGGGTATCTCACACCCGAAGAAGCTGAGAGAAAAGCGAGCTAACCCGGTGTCCACTCAATCGCGGGAAGATCACCTTTCCAAGCCGGAACACGATGTTATTTGAAGAGTTGAAAAAGCTTAACGATAGTCCAAGGTTCATTTCGTGAATGATGAAAGCTTGCTCTCGGCAGCGACTGAACGGGATCAATCCGCAGAAATCGCTGCCGTAGTGGCCAAACATGCGGCAGATGCTATCTTCCTCATGGATGCCGCCGGAAGGATCACGTTCGCGAACCCCGCTGCCGAACGGATGTTTGGCTGGACGCAAAGCGAGCTCCTTGAGCGAAATCTTCATGATGCACTTCACCATCACTACCCTGACGGACGGCCTTACCCCAAGGAAGAGTGCCCGGTAGCCCAAAGCTATAGAGCCGGGGAACCCCTCACAGGGCATGAAGACGTGTTCTTCCGCAAGGATGGCTCCCCGATCGATGTCTCCTGCTCCAACGCACCTATCGTGCGGAATGGAGTCGTTACCGGAAGCGTTCTGACGATCCAGGATATCTCCGCGCGGAAAGCGGCCGAGGAAGCTCTCGCTGAATCCGAAGCTCGCTTTCGTGCTTTGGCTGAGGTGATCCCGCAGTTGGTCTGGTCCACGCGACCCGATGGTTATTGCGATTACCTCAACGCCAAATGGGCTGAATACACCGGAGTGCCCGTAGAGCGTCATTATGGGACAGGATGGCTCGACGTGGTCCACCCTGCTGACCGGGATCCGACGTCTAAAGCCTGGGCTTTGTTCGTCCAAGGGTCTGCGCCCTATGACATCGAGTACCGGCTTCGGAGCAAAGATGGTGATTACCAGTGGTTCCAGGCGCGTGCGTCGGCCCAACGGAACGAAGAGGGCGAGATTGTCCGCATCTTTGGGACAAGTACCAACATCTCAGACCTGAAAGCCGCAGAAGAACGTCAACATCTGATGACGCGGGAGCTTCACCATCGGGTGAAGAACACCCTCGCCACGGTGCAGGCCATCATTGGCTCGACCGCCAGGCAGGCGACCAGCATTGAGGAGTTCTACCACCGCGTGACCGACCGTATCGTTTCCTTGGCCCGAACGCATACCATGCTCGTGAACAACGAGTGGGGTGGAGCGACAGTCGAAGACCTGTTCCGCGCGGAGCTGGCGGCCTACGATGAGGCTCCCAAAGGGAGGGTCCAGCTGGAGGGGCCGCGGGTCAAGCTGTCCGCAGAAGTTGCGCTTGCTCTGGGTATGGCGGCCCACGAGCTGACGACCAATGCGGTGAAGTACGGTGCGTTGTCAACGCCCTACGGCAGGGTGAAGGTCAGATGGTCCCTTAAGGAGGGGCACGATCATTGCTTGGTCCTGGAGTGGATTGAAAGCGGCGGACCTCCCGTGCACGAGCCCGCGCGCAAAGGCTTTGGGACCTTGCTACTGGAGCGGGTGCTTGGACGTCAGCTCAATGGTCACGTTAAGATAGACTACGCTCCGGAAGGCGTGCATGTCTGGGTCGAGGCCCCGCTATTGTCAGGCCCGTCCCCTGAGCCAGACGCAGCGAGCTCCCGTCGGCGCGTTCGTGACGTCTAGCCTGTCTCTCTGGTCGGAGCTCCCCACCTATCGACGTCTCGGCGGACCAGCGAACTCTTGCCGTTTCGCGCCTTGCAGCGCCTGTGGTGGCTTTTTTCCGACGCAAGCAGTCAGGAGCATTGATCCGGACTGGTTCAGGACGCTTCTCACCCAAGCTTGCCTCTGGCAGCTTTTGCTCCCTGCCTCTGACGAATTCGCCTAGACGAAGGCGATACCGACCGATGGCCAACGGTGCTGGGTGGCCTCGGTTGCGAAGCTGAACCTGTTCAGCTTCTCGGCTCCCGGCTTCTAGGTTAGCGTTTCAGAAGGCGCGGAACCCGGCACCTCAGGAGTTGGTTTACTGCCCACCCTCCGTGGAGCCGTGTGATGGACCTCTGGCAGTTGATCACCAACGACCACGCCAACGTTGCCGACCTGTGCAGCGCTATCCTCCGTGCCCTGCCGAACGGCAGCGTCAGAAGCCGCGACAGGCTAGTCGACGAGCTCGACAGCGAACTCCGGCGGCACTTCGAGGCTGAGGAGGAAAGCCTGTTCGACGCCCTCGAAGACCATGACAGAACCCGCCGCCTGATCGATGAGCTGGAAGACGAGCACGAGGAGATCGAGCGCCGGCTCGCCGAGCTTGTCCGCGTGCCGGACAAGGGCTCCCAGAACTGGACCCTTGATTTCCGCAGCTTGGCGACCTTGCTCGAGGAGCATTTCCGACGGGAGGAGGACGAACTCCTGCCCGACGCGCGCGAGATCCTGAGTGAGGAGCAGGTTTGGGAACTCCGGCATGAGTTCGCCGAGGAGAAGATCGAGCATTTGCGCAGGCACCATCGCCAGGGGAGTGCCGCCTCATCCGGCCTGCTGCTGGGGGTTCTGGTCGGCGCGGCAGCCGGCGCGCTCGCCTTCGCGGCCTGGCGCTCCGGCTTCACCAGGGCATCTGAAAGAAGCCCTGTGGAGCGGCAGCGTCACTTGTCGTGGTACTCGAATGTGAAGCTTCGGTCACGCATGAATCGCGCCGAGCGGCTCCGTAACCCGGCTCTCAAATGAGACGTGCCGCGACGGATGCTCGCCTTCTGCACCCGCGGAGGTCTGACAGTCCCTGCAACCGATAGGTAACGCACATCCTGCCGCGGGAACGAAGCTTGTTTGCGGGGGTATGCTGCGGGCAGGTCTCTAATACGGCTGGCCTGAGTACGTTGCTCGTTTTCGGGAGATGTAGTGGTGACGAACGGAGAACCTCGAGATGAGCGAAACAGCGGTTGTGACAAACTTGTTCATTCCATGGGGAGCGGCTAGTGGCGTGATGCCTCCCGTAGCCTCAAGCCCGCACCTCAAGTCTTGACATAGATCGCGTATCTCCTCTGTCTCGAAATCAGCTTTCAGACTTTTAGAAAACTCGTCTCTAATTCTGCCGATGGTGTCACAGTCTTCATATTCTTCTTTTGAAATCAGGCCCAGAGCATAGGCCAGGCTCGCTCTGGCCGAGAATGTTGCGAGCGGCCCCCTTGGATCATCAGTGAGCCCGTTTGCGACCGCATCTTCGATGAGAAAGGCCTTCAGGCAGGTGGCGAGCTGGTCGTGAAGGATGTTAGCAGCGAAGAATACTTTGCCTCGCGGACTCTCCCCATTTACCGCCGTTAGATAGGCGTTGCGGTTGGCGAGATAGAGCCTGTCCAAGTTCATGGCGTCCATCTTCAGAGTTGTCTGGCTGTCGTCGTTGCGTCAGCGCGATGTCCATCGCAACTTGTCTGCACAGCCATGTTTCCCTTCTGGAACAGATGCACGATGGCCCCGAGCCCGTCCTGATGAAACCTGACGCCAGACGATAATGAAAAGCGGCGCGTCAGGTGTGGAGTTCCTCATTTTTGCCAGGGGCTCTCCGCATTCCCGCAGGGCCGCACCAGTTGCCGTACAACCCGCCGCCAAGATGCCAGGTGCAGCCCAGACGGTTACGTCGCGTCCGAGGAGCTTCTAGGGTGAGGTTGAGCTGGGAACCCGCAGCCAACGTCCAAGTTTGGTTGTCATGGTTACGAGAGGACCCGCTGCGCTCTTCCCTGACTGAACCGTAAGGATCCTGGGGGGGTGCCCTCCGCGCACTTCAGTTGTGGCCTTCCGCAGCCTGATTGGCGACCTGGCTTGATCTGTTTGACCGAGAGGGGAGACGGTGGCAATGGATGTCCAGCAGCAGCGTGCGCATCCGAACCCCTACACGGACTTCGAAACGCTCCCTCTCGGCGGCATGTGGCGCAAGGGCCGATCCGAAACGGTCAACCGGGACCTGAACCCCTATACAGGCGGCGTGCTGGCGGAGATCCCACAGGCCAGCCCGGACGATCTCGACATCGCTTATTTCGGGGCCGCCAAGGCGCAGGTCGACTGGGCCGCCCGCCTGCCGGCCGAACGGGCCGAGGTGATGCGGCGGGCCGCCCGGGGGATGGAGGCCCGCCGAGAGGAGATCGTCTCCTGGCTCATCCGGGAGTCGGGCAGCACCCGGATCAAGGCCACCCTCGAATGGGAGGCGGTGCATGCCGGCATGCTCGAGGCCGCCTCGGTACCCTACCTCGTCGAGGGCCGGATCCTTCCCGCCGACGTGCCTGGCAAGGAGAGCCGGGTCTACCGCAAGCCGGTTGGCGTCGTAGCCGTGATCAGCCCGTGGAACTGGCCGATGCAGCTGACGAACCGTTCTCTCGCGCCCGCCCTGGCGGTCGGTAATGCCGTCGTGGTCAAGCCGGCGAGCGACACGCCGGTGACAGGCGGTCTGCTTCTGGCCAGGATCTTTGAGGAGGCCGGTCTTCCTGAAGGGGTGCTCAGTGTGGTCGTGGGCGCCGGGAGTGAGATCGGAGATGCCTTCGTCCAACACTCTGTGCCGCGCGTCATCTCGTTCACGGGCTCCACGCCCGTGGGCCGGAGCATCATGCGCCTCGCGGCCGAAGCCCCGATCCTCAAGCGGCTTGATCTCGAGTTGGGCGGCAACAGCCCCTTCGTCGTGCTGGACGATGCCGATCTCGACCAAGCCGTCGAGGCGGCGGTGTTCGGCAAGTTCCTGCATCAGGGCCAGATCTGCATGATCGCCAACCGCTTCATCGTGGACGAGCTTGTCTATGAGGAGTTTCTGGACCGCTTCGTGGAGCGGGTGAAGGGGCTTCGCGTCGGCGATCCGGACCAGCCGGACACGATGATCGGACCAATCATCAACCAGCGCCAGCTCGAAGGCCTGCAGGATCGCATCGTAGAAGCACGGGCGTCAGGTGTCCGCCAGGTGATGGGAGGCAAGCCCGACGGGCTTCTCATGCCGCCGCATGTCTTTGCCGATGTCGCGAGCGAGATGCCGGTCGCCCAGGAGGAACTGTTCGGGCCCATCGCGCCAGTCATTCAGGCGCAAGGGGAGAGGGATGCCCTCCTGATCGCAAACGATACGGACTACGGGTTGTCAAGCTGCGTCTTCACGCGGGATGTCGAGCGCGGGGTGCGTTTCGCCCAGCGGATGCAGACGGGCATGGCCCACGTCAACGATCAGCCCGTGAACGATTTGCCGTTCAACCCGTTCGGCGGCGAGAAGAACTCCGGCATCGGCCGCTTCAACGGGAGGTGGGCTGTTGAGGCGTTCACCACGGATCATTGGATCACCGTCCAGCATGCGCCACGGCCTTTCCCGTCCGATGCCCAAGCGATCAAGGGGCCTTGGGCCGGAGGGTGATGGTCCGGGCAGCCCTCCAAACGCCGTCCCCGCGGTTCACGTCCCATTCGGCGACCGGCGCCCGTGTGAGCTTGAGTCTAGGCGGAGGGGCTGGGACACGCTTGGGTGAGTGACATAACCGGTGCGCAGGAGAGATGGATCGTGACACCTGAATGGGTCTCCGCCTGGGCAAATCTTATGATGGGCCTGTCGGCCGTCGTGGCGGGTTGGGCTGGCATCCGGGGGCTTAATGCCTGGCGCGCGGAAACGGTCGGTCGACGCAAGACCGAGCTTGCCGAGGAGGTGCTGGCGCAGTTCTATCGCGCCAGGGACGTCCTGACATGGGCGCGCTTTCCCGCATCCGAGGACGATGAGGATGAGGGGCGGGATGAGGTTCGCGCCGGCTCGGGAGCCGATGACGACGAGCTTGAACGGAGCGAGATCTTCACCCCCGTCGACCGGCTGACGAAGGAGAGCCAAGTGTTCTCCGAGCTTCAGGCCAGCCGCTACCGTTTCATGGCCTATTTCGGGGAGGAGGCCGCACGGCCCTTCGAGGAGATCAGGGCCATCCACACCGAGGTCATCGACTCGGCCCACAATCTGATCCGCACCTACGGCGAGGATCCGACGGGCTCGGAAGAGGCAGAACGCGGCCGATGGGAAGCAGCCATCGGCTGGGGCGAAGGGGAGGGGGATCCGCTCAAGAAACGGCTCGACTCGGCCGTGAAGGCCATCGAGCAGACATGCCGTCCCCTGATCGAGGAGCGCCACAAGAAGCGCCGCAACGGCCTGTTTTGACGGTTTCACAACGTGCCCGGGCCCGGTTCGGGTTTGGACCTAATCCCAGTCGAGGCCCTGCTATAAGGCGCCGGCGTCCCCAACCGTCAGGGCAAGGGCGGCCGATCAGGGGACCCATTTCACGCATGTCCCCTGGATCCGGTCGGCCACAGCCCTCATGGCGGCGTCGAGATCGGGATACGGGCCCTCGTTGACCCCGGTCAGCGGATCAGTCGCCGCATCGATGTAGAGCAGCTGGTTGTCCTCCTGTTCAATCGTGCCGAGGAGCAGGTCCTTCGGATCGCGGGCGTAGATGTCCCATCGTCCAATGGTGCCCCGGCTCACGAAGACGAGCGCGTCCATCCTTTTCCTCCGCTTCGAGCTGGCAACATGGTGCCAACCTGAACCTTACCAAAAGCAGGTCCCATTGTAGCCGCCCCTTAGGAGCCAACCCTGTGATCCTTGGCCTAAGAACTGGCGTCGCCCAAGGGTAATGCCGCCTGGAACCGTCGGCCGCCGTCCGTGGTTGGATCGCCTGCCAAGCTCTTCGCGAGCGGCTTTTCGACTCAAGGATTTCGCTTGCCATGACCGCCATCACTCCACCACCCCAGGGGCGCCCGAATGGACAAGGCCCATCCATGTTGTCGACGGTCGGAGCCGCCGTTCTGGGCTGGGCGCTGATCAGGCTTGTCATCGGCGGATCGCCCGGAAACCGAGCGACAGCCAAGCCCCTAGCGCGGCAGGCTGAGCGCACGTCCGAAGGACAGGCAGCCGGGTTCGGGGGCAAGGCCCATGCTCCTAGGGAGGCTGCGGACGAGAAGGGGCGCGGTCGCGAGGCCAACACCCCGACCCAGATCCCGAGCCTCGGCTGGAAGGACATCCTGTGGCGGACCTACGAGGAGTTCAGCCAAGACAGGATCATGTCGGTCGCTGCTGGCGTGACCTACTACGCCCTGCTGGCCATTTTCCCCGCCATTGCCGCGCTGGTGTCGATCTACGGCCTGTTTGCTGACCCAGTGACCATCCAGGACCATCTCAATGCCCTCTCGGGCGTGCTGCCGGGCGGCGCCATGGAGATCATCGGCGAGCAGGTGAAGCGCATCGCCTCGGCGGGCGGAGGCAAGCTGGGGCTCAGCTTCATCATCGGCCTCGTAATCTCACTCTGGAGTGCCAATGCCGGCATGAAGGCGGTCTTCGACGCCCTCAACATCGTCTACGACGAGGAGGAGAAACGCAGCTTCCTGTGGTTGAATGCCCAGTCCCTCACGTTCACGCTCGCCGCCATCGCGTTCGTGCTTGTCGCACTGGCCGGCATTGTCGTGCTGCCGGTCGTGCTCGACTTCGTCGGCTTGGGCGCGGCCGTTGAGTGGCTTCTCTCCCTGGCCCGCTGGCCAATCCTCCTGGCCGTGGTGGTTGCGGGATTGGCGGTGCTCTACCGCTATGGGCCAAGCCGCGACAAGGCCGAGTGGAAATGGGTGACGCCCGGCGGCATCGTGGCGGCGGTGCTATGGCTTGCCGGCTCGATGCTGTTCTCGTGGTATGTCTCGAACTTCGGCAGCTACAACGAGACCTACGGCTCGCTCGGCGCCGCCATCGGCTTCATGACCTGGATCTGGCTGTCGAGCGTCATCGTGCTGCTGGGCGCCGAGATCAACGCCGAGATGGAGCACCAGACGGCGCAGGACACGACGGAGGGTCCGCCCCAGCCGCTGGGCACCCGCGGAGCCCAGATGGCCGACAACATCGGACCCGCCAAGGCTTAGAGGTAGCGTAACCGAAGCCGCGAGGGCGAGGGCACACGAAGCCCGTCTCGGTGTTTATTCGTGGTGCTCCGGGAGGCCGGTTTGGAATTCCGTGTTCATTACAGGCCACCCGGCAGCTGCCGCACCTTGTCGGTGATCGTCGATGCCGACACGCGCGAAGAGGCCGAGTATGTGGCCGCCATCCAGTATGAGTTCCCGTCCGGCACCAAGGTGATCGAGGCCAATCCCTACAATGTCCATGGCCTCGTCAGGACAGAGCCGAAGCTTGATCTCTATTCGGAGGTTCGGCGTCGGATCAACGATGGCTACTACGATGAGTGGCCTCTGACACTCGACGAACGGTCCCGTCGAAGGCACCAGTTCTCCAACGAGGTGGCTGCGATCTTTGGCACTAGGAAAGGCCATGACCACCTGTTCGAGACAGCCGAACGGCTGGCGCGCCAGTTCCTGGCGCGCGGCGATCAGGCTGGAAGTTCCTCTGATCCAGATCGTCGCGCAATAAGTTCCGGCTGACCGGCAAGACCACCATTGCAGGACACGTCGTGGACCAGCATGCCCGGCTCAACTTGCTTGACTGGTATCAGCAGCTGAAGCTCGTCGCTGATCACGTCGTGGCGGCACCGGTTCACGGGGATCCAATGGAGATCGTGCGGCCGATCGATAACCGGGTGGGTGCGCGCATCCGGCGGCAGGCCAGGCGCGACGCGGCGGCCAAAGCTCTGTTCGACGCGATGCTGCATCGGCTGTTGGACTGGGAGGGGCGGCCCGTCGCACCGGATTGGGCAATGCAGCCCGAGGCCATCAAGGACGTGTTCAGGCGGAAAGTGCAGGCTACCCATGGACATTGAAACGATCCAGACCAGCATTGTCGAGTTCGTGCGGCAGAACCAGTCCTGGGCGCCTTTCATCGTCGCTGCGCTGGCGTTCGGCGAGTCGGTCGCCTTCCTGTCGCTGTTTGTGCCCGCCACTGTAATCCTGATTGCGATCAGCGCCTTCATTGGGGTGGCCGACCTGGAGTTCTGGCCGCTCTGGCTCGGCGCGGCCATTGGGGCAGCCACCGGCGACGTGGTGTCCTATACGCTCGGCCGGCGCTTCAAGACGTCCATCTACAGGATCTGGCCGCTCTCAACCCACCCGCAGCTTGTTGGCAAGGGTGAGCGCTTTTTCTGCCGACACGGCATTTGGGGCGTGTTCATCGGCCGCTTCTTCGGTCCGGCGCGGGCTGTGGTTCCCCTGGTCGCGGGCGTTTTCGGCATGCAGTTGCCGCTGTTCATGGCAGTGAACGTCGCCTCGGCCCTCATCTGGGCGTTCGCTCTCCTTGCACCGGGAGCAGGGCTGTCGGAGTATCTCGGTTGGTGACCAGACCCGAAGCCAACGGAGGTGACTTATTCTGCCGCTGTGCCTTCATGCTCCCTAACCGCGGCGTCCTTCCGGTCCTGGTCGCGCACAAGCCAGTGCACTGAGCCCAGCGCCAGGATGGCCGCGGCCAAGCCGATGATGGTGAGCGGCTCGGTCTTGGTCGCGTCCAGGATGATGAACTTGCGCACGAGCGCCAACAAGGCGATCAGCACCACCGTGCGCACCTGCACGATGCTTTCCTTGCGGTGCAGGACGCCGATGATCGAGTGGTTGAACTCCAGGGCGATCAGCACGGTGAAGATCATGCCGAAGATCGCCTGGAACACGCCGGTCTCGGCCGGGTCGAGCAGCCCGAACAGCACCAACATGAGGATGCGGAACGTCAGGTTCACGAGCGCCGCCGCGATCACAAGGCTGATCAGGCCGGTCAGGACGAGCGAGACGACCTGCTCGAAGCGCTCGTAGGTGCTCAGGCCCGGCCACGCCTCACGGGTTTCGCGCAGGGCGTGGTCCACGGCCGCGGCGGCCCGGCCGGTGCCCATCGGCGAGCGGGGATCGGTCCCGTTGGTGCTGGGGTGATCCCCCTCTTCAGATGGTTGCATAATGCGCGGTCCGTCTGCTCAGGTGCTGGCGCCGCCCGGGGTGTTGTCCGGCGTTCCGCCACCCTGTCCACCCTGACCGCTCCCGCCTTCTGTGGGGCCATGCCCACCTTGGGCGCTCTGGCCTCCGGCCCCGCGGGCCTGAACCTGAATGCGGCGGGAGCGCTCCTGCTGGGCCGTCTTCGGCAGGGTCACGGTGAGCACCCCGTTCTCGAAGTGCGCCTGCACCTGTTCCGGGTTGATCGGGAAGGGCAGGCGCACGGAGCGTTGGAAGGTGCCGTAGGAGCGCTCGACGAAATGGAAGTTCTCCTTTTCGTTCTTCTGCTCGAACTTCTTCTCGCCCCGGATGGTGAGCACGTCGTCGTCGAGGCTCACATCGATGTCCTGTTCGGTGACGCCGGGCAGTTCCGCGGTGATGCGGATCTCGTTCTCGGTTTCCGACACATTCATGCTGGCGTTGACGAAGTTGCCGACACCGCCTTGGCTTTGCCCTCCGGCGGCAGGCAACCCCGTACCGCGCAGCACGTCGTCGAACAGGCGGTTCATTTCGCGGTGAAGCGACAGGAAGGGATCGTTCCCGCCCAGCAAGCCAAACCCGGTGCGGGAGGGTGTGAGGGGATTGCGGGCCATTCTCGTATCCTCCTTTCAGAGATGGATCACGCCGTCACGGCGACGAAGAGATACTGACCATCGCGCTTCACGCGCAGCAGGACCGGTTTCTTGTCTTTCTGCGCTTGCGACCAGGCTTGCGCAACATCCGCCGGCCGGGTCACGTCACGGTTGTTGACCGAGACTATCACGTCGCCTGGACGGATGCCGTTCTCGGCCGCCGGGCTGTTAGGCGCCACCTGCTGGACAAGCACTCCTGTGGCGTCTGAGCCCAATCGGCGACGTGCCTCTTCGTCGATCGGGGCTAAAGCGACGCCAAGCCGCTTGCCCTCCGCCTCCGAGCCTTGCTGAGCGTCCCCCTGGGCCGCTTGCTCTTCCTGACGCTGGCCCACGGCCACCGTGATCTCCTGCGTGTTGCCGCCCCGCACCACCGTCAGGCGCGCCTGCGTGCCGGGCTTCAGGCCGGCAACCGTGCGTGTGAGATCCCGACCGCTCTCGACGGCCTGGTCTCCGATGCGGGTGATCACGTCGCCGGACTTGATCCCGGCTTTCTCAGCAGGACCGCCCGGTTCCACGGAGGCAACCAGCACGCCCTTGTCGTCCGGCCGCCCGAGCGCCTGGGCAATCGCAGGGGTGATCTCCTGCAGCCGCAGGCCGACATAGCCGCGCTCGACGCGGCCCGTGCGGATGAGTTGCTCGGCCACAGTCTGCGCCGTTCTGGAGGGCACGGCAAAGCCGATGCCGATGTTGGCCCCCACGGGCGAGAAGATGGCGGTGTTGACGCCGATCACCTCGCCGCGGGCGTTGAACAGCGGCCCGCCCGAGTTGCCGCGGTTGATGGCGGCATCGGTCTGGATGTAGTCGTCCAAGGGACCGGACTGGATGTCACGCGAGCGGGCCGACACGACGCCCACCGTGACGGTGCCGCCCAAGCCGAAGGGGCTGCCGATGGCGATCACCCACGAGCCAGGCTCGGCCGCGTCCGAGTTGCCCCAGGTGGTCACGGCCATGTTGGGCTGAGGCTCGATCTTCAGCACGGCGATGTCGGTGGCCGGATCCCGCCCCACCAGCTTTGCGGGAACCGGGCTGTTCTCACCGAACGCGACATGGATGTCGTCGGCATCCTCGATGACGTGGTTGTTGGTCACGATGTAGCCATCCGCACTGATCACGAACCCTGACCCGAGGCCCTGTCTAGGTTGCTGCCGCTCAGGGCTGGAGCGCTCCTCGAAAAAGCGGCGGAAAAGCTCAGGCAGATCCTGATCGTCTGGTGTGGATTGCGCCCGCTGCTGCCGCTCTTCCACTCGCTGCTTCGTCGTGACCGCGACGACCGAAGGCATCTTCTGTTTGACAATGGCGGTGAAATCCGTCGGCACCTGCTGTGCGAGGGCAGGGACGGGAGCGGCGGAAGCGAGGAGAAGCAGAGCTCCTCCGATCACATTGGCCCGGAGGCGGACGGGCAATCTGCTGTCATGCGTCATGGAAACCTCGTGGCGGTCGGGTTGGCCTGCATCGGCGTTGAAGGCTCGGAGTGAATGCCGTGTCAGGCATCCGGTTCCTCCTCTCCCTCCTGGAGTAGGATCGCGGTCTCCCGGACCCGGATTGCGTTGATCTGAACCTGCGTGCTCTGCGCCCCTTCCTTGAAGACGACTTGCGCTGACGAAGCCTCTCGCAGCGTAGCCGTGATCGTTGCAGGAGCGGCTCGAACGTCCGCAGATCCATCTGTTGCCTTCCTGTGGATCTCATCGGAAACGGCATCTCTCGGGGAATCGGGACGGCTGATTCGGTCGGACGCCGGCGCGGAGGAACGTCCTGGCCCTAAGCCTTCAAAGCCCTCCAAGACATCCAGCAGATCATTAAGCGCCGCATCTGAGATGAGTTCATCGTCGTCCACTCGGATCCCCTCGGCCGCAGAAGTGCGGTCCATCGGGGTGATCTCAGGTCCGAACCATTGCGGCGGAGCAAAGTGTCCGGCCTGATCCTCATTGTCGAACTCGATGACGATACGACCCGGCTCCGACGCGGTTCCAACCCTGTCAATCAGGATCTCGCGTCCGGCGACGACCATCCGCGAGCGCTCGTAGGCGATCCTTCCCTCAGCCACATCCAGGAGCGCGTCCGCGTGCCCGGGCGGCACCGGGCTGCGGTTCACTCTCGGCCATGGCTGGGCTACGCCATGAACCAGATCAAGACGACCAACGTCATTCTCCACCTGCACGCTCAGAATCTGGCCCGACCGCGTGCGGAAGGATCCTTCCACCACGCGGGCCGTCCCGCGCTCCCGATGGATCAACCGTGCCAGCGAAGACGCGAGCAGGTAACACCGAATGATCATGGCTCACCATGTCCCGTCTGCCATCGACGGGATCAAGTCCCGGCCGGGTAAAAGGTTCATCCACTCGAGATAGCCAGTTTCGAGGCCGGAACCGGGGCTCGCATCCTTCCGTTGATCCTCGCCTTCAGACCGAGGAGCGACGCAATGGAGTTCTGGCACCTGATCGCGAACGATCATGCCAATATCGTGAGCCTTCATAAGGATATCCTCCGCGCGATCCCGGGCGCTGGTGTCAGGAGCCGCGACCGACTGTTCGATGAACTCGACGGCGAGCTCCGGCGACATATCGAGGCTGAGGAGGACAGCCTCTATGACGCTCTCGAGGATGATAAGCGGGCGAAGCGCCTGATCGATGAGCTCGAAGATGAGCACAAGCAGATTAAGAAGCAGCTCAGGCACCTTTCCCGGATCGGTGACAAGAGCAGCCGAGAATGGACCCAGCAGTTCGAGGATTTCACCTACCTGCTTGATCGCCATTTTCATCGGGAGCAGCACGAGCTGCAGCCGTTGGCACGCGAGGTCCTGAACCCGGAAGCGATCCGAGCGATACGCCATGTATTCGCGGAGGAGAAGATCGAGGAGTTTCGCAAGAGACGGCATGGCGCCTTAGGCGATCTCCCATCCGGCCTGATGGTGGGGGCGCTTGCCAGCGCAGCTGCCGGAGCGCTCGCATTCATAGCGTGGCGCAGCGGCTCCTTGCAGAGGCTCCCCGCGGCTCGTCCAGCGCAGCGTCTCCTGTCCCGCCTGCCGGTGACGAACCGGCTCTCGGGCCTCTTCAGTCGCGGGGGGCGAGCTGTCCGGATCCATGGCCCCGATGTGTTGAGGGATGTCGCACGACGCACGCGCACGCCCGTTCAGGATATCTCGTCGCGCCTGCAGCTTCCTCTTGGGACAACCTACTCGCTCGTGGCGGCCCTTGAACGCCAAGGCTTGGTGCGCGTGTTCAGACCCGAAGAGACCGGACGTGGCCGTATTGTTGAAATCACCACTCAGGGGCGCGAGCGAGCTGCGCGCTCGCGCCAGAGCTCCTGGTGAGACCCATGCATCCAAGCCGAACGTCACATCACGAACAAGCTCCAAGTACGTTTCGCTCGGCTGCAGCCGACCAGCAGATTTCCGTGGCCCTGCTTGGAGGACCTTGCTGTCGTTACAGGCGCGACGGGACGGCTGCCACCATCCATCCATTAGGTGTCGGATCATATTGGGATCGGACGAACTTCAGCGTTGCCGGAAGGAGGAGTGATGATTGATCTCGGCAGAGGCACAATCTCAGGGCTTGTTGCCGCAGGTGTCGTGTCCGCGGTCATCGTGCTTGGTTGGACGGTCGGCGTCTTCCCTGAGCCGGACCCGCTCCTCATCACCAATGGAATTGTCATTCAGCCCATCGGGTTGAGTTGGGTCATCCACTTCGGGGTGGGAACATTTCTCTGGGGCATGTTGTTTGCGCTTTTAAGCCCTATCCTCCCTGGTCCCTCTTGGGGCAAGGGTGCACTGTTTGGAGCCATCATTTGGTGCGTGGGCTTAGCTGGGGCTTGGTACGTCGAGCCGAGTGCGTATGCTCCGATCAACATAGGTTCCCTTGCGCTTCACCTGCTTTTCGGCGTTGTGCTCGGGAGGACATATGGGGCTCTTTATGACCCGAGCAGTCGGCGTGCTCCGGATGTCCTGACCTATTGATCGATCTGCCGCCCCGCTTCCCATGAACCCCATCTGAAGTTTCCCTACACATCTGGTAGCCTCGTCGGGCAACTTTGATGCCTCTGTGATTTCGCAAGACACGCCGGGATCCGGTGAATCCATACGTGGTGGTCGCAGCGTTTGTTAGTTCTGACCATGAGCTCGGTGATGTGATGATGGCCTCGAACGTTCTCATTGCTGTTGGTGCCAGCGCGGCTGCCGGCGCCGCTACCGGGCTCGGGGCCCTGCCTCTGCTGCTGGTCAAGCGCATCTCCCCGAGAACCGAGGACGCTATGCTCGGCTTCGCGGCTGGCGTGATGACAGCGGCTGCGTTCTTCTCGCTGCTCCTGCCCGGGCTTGATGCCGCCCGCGCCCAGATCGAGGGACAAGTCGCCCCTGTCGCAAGCGTTGCGGCAGCGCTTCTCGCGGGCGCGGTGGTGATCGGACTGATTGAATGGTACGCACCGCACGAGCACTTCATTCATGGGCGTCAGGGCCGGTCAACTGCCGATCTCAAGCGCGTCTGGCTGTTTGTCATCGCGATTACGCTCCACAACGTGCCTGAGGGGCTCGCGGTCGGCGTCGGCTTCGGCGGGAACGATATGGCCCAGGCTGCCTCGCTCGCCATCGCGATCAGAACTCAAAACCTGCCCGAGGGACTGGCCGTGGCAGGATCACTGCTGACCTTGGGCTATTCGCGGCTGGCATCTGTAGCCCTTGCGCTTGGAACCGGCCTCGTCGAACCTCTCGGCGGGCTTTTGGGCGTGACTGCCGTTACCTTTGCCGGGCCGATTCTGCCCTGGGGGATGGGTTTCTCGGCTGGTGCGATGCTGTTCGTCATCAGCCATGAGATCATTCCCGAAACCCATCGACGTGGGCACGAGAGACTTGCAACAGGCGGCTTTATGCTGGGGCTTCCGACCATGATGATCCTGGACGTCGCCTTCGCGTGAGCCAGCACTGACATAAACTCCTGTCTCTCACCAAGGCCGTTCCAGATTGAAGGCCAGACCATTCGCCTGATCCTCAAGCATTGGACTTGAAAGTGGATCCATTTGTGGGACGAACGCTCCCTCGTCAAGGAGCACATCCTTCAGGGCGGCCCTTCCGGTCCGCACGAAGCGCCAGGTGGCCCGAAGGCCGTCGCGGGAAAGCCCCGCCACACGGCGGAGCATTTCTTTTGGCTTTAGGCAAAGCCGCCGATCAGTAGCAGGTGGTCACCCGGCGGACGATCCACCCCTCACTTTCCACGAACAGGCGTTTGCGGGAAATGTCGCAGGACGCATCGTCAGGCGATTTCGTCTCGATTGACGATGTGGTCTCCACATCCGAAGCTGCGACCACGGTTGCGGGCTCCTTGCCGGGCTTGGCCGCCACGCGGTGCCCCGCATCAACAGCATCCGTGCGTTCCGCAGCCAGACCGAAGCCGATCGCAACAGCTAGAACAGCCATGATCCTGAGAGCGCCGCCGAGCGGCGAAATTCGTCTACGAGCAGAAGCCCCTGAGGCCTTCATCACACCCACTCCATGATCAGGTTTCCCTACCAATTCCGAGGTCAGAGGTTGGTTTCGGTGGGCCAAGACACATAAATTTTCACAGGTGTGTGGAACTCGCGTCCACCTTACGGACTGCTACCTGCTTCGCCCAAACAGTTGAAAGCAGGCCCTTGGAGTCCACAAAGACGCCGCCAACAGGATGCCTGAAATGTGCGCGACTACATTGGTCCCCGTGATCCCAAGCAGGCGAGTGGGTCAATAAACGAGAAGCAGGGCCAGATAGGTCGCTCCAAGGCAGCCTGCCGGCATGGCGAGCACAGTGACGGCTCTGACGATATCGGCTCCGGCCTGTCCCATCAGGAGCACGATGGCCGTCATGCTGCCAGGCCCTGCGATGGGCGGTATGCCGAGCGGAAAGACGGCGACGTCCCCGGGCTGCTTGGCTTCCTGCCTCTCGCCGGCTGTAATCGAGGCCAGGCCTGATGGATGCGCAAAGACCAGATCGACGGACAGGAGCATGAGCAAGGCTCCTCCGGGGATCCGGAACGCTGGAAGGGAGACGTGGAGCCAATCGAGCAGACCGTTTCCAAGAAGAGCAAAGATCAGCAGGACGAAACCTGCAACCAGCACCCCGCTCAAGGAAAGACGTCGCCTTTCCGGGGCCGGACACCCGCAGTAAGCACAGCGAAGACCGCTGCAATCTCAACCGGACCGATCGTCACGAACAGAAGCACAAGGGCCGAGGCGGCAGTGTCCAACATTGCATGATCCTTCCAAGCTGACACATTGGAGAAGGAGGATTTGGCCGTGCGCTTACGTGGACCACGCGAGCAGTATGCTGGCGCAGGTGTCTGCCCAAAGGACACGTCTGTCGCGACTGCATCAGTGCGTGCGAAATCACATGTGTTGAGCCTCACCCTGTTTTTCGGGCCTGCCGGACAGATCGGCCGCCGGCGTGGCTCTGGGTTGCGACCTGCTGCCCGGCACCCAGCCAGTGGGCAGCCTGACCTCGTCTTCGGGCTTGCGCGCGCGTGCGCAAGAGAGATAGGGCGATTGCGCCGCCAATCAGGATGGCCGTGACGAGCAGCGCGGCCTCTGTAGGAATGACCTTGCCGCCGTAGAGATGATTGACCGTCATCTTGGCGCCGACCAGCACGAGGATGAGCGACAGCGCGTATTTAAGATAAACGAACCGCTTCACGATCCCGGCGAGCGCGAAGTAGAGCGCCCGCAGCCCGAGGATCGCCATCACATTGGATGTGTAGACGATGAACGGGTCCTGCGTGATCGCCAGGATCGCCGGGATGGGGTCGACCGCGAACACCAAGTCGGTGAACTCGACCATCACCAGCACGAGGAACAGCGGCGTCACATAGAGCGCGCCGTCGCGCCGGACCAGAAAGGTGGCTCCTTCGTAGTCCTCGGTGACCGGCAAACGGCGGAGAAGCTTGAGGACCGTGTTGTTGTGGAGGTCCGGCGTCCCCTCGGCCGCGAACAGCATTCGGATCCCGGTGATGACCAGAAAGGCGCCGAAAACAAGCGTCATCCAGGCGAACGCATGGAGGAGCTGAACGCCGACGAAGACGAGCACGGCGCGGAGCGCCAGAGCGCCGAGCACGCCCCAGAACAGCACCCGGTGCTGGTAGGCGGCGGGAACCCCGAAGTTGGAGAAGATCAGGACGAAGACGAAGATGTTGTCGATGGAGAGCGACTTCTCGATGAAGTAGCCGGTCAGGAACTCGACGCTAGCCTGCCCGCCGAGGAACCAGTACACCCCGCCGGCAAACAGGAGAGCGAGGACGAGGTAGCCGAGGCTCAGCCACAGGGCCTCCCCGACACCGATGGCGCGCGCCTCCCAGTGCAGGACGCCGAGGTCGAGCACGAGAAGCGCTACCACGAGAACAGCGAATGCGCTTCATAACCAAAGGTCCGCACCCGGCATTGACTCCTCCGCCACTCGCGATCCAATCACGGGCTGCTCAGGATGCTTAACGACCAAGCGGAGGCCAGGTTCGGCTCCTTGTTCAGGGCAGAGGGCGGGCGGTCCGAGAGCGGATTGCGGCGTATTCGGCCGGAAGCTCCAAGCCGATTTATGCGTTCTCCAGCGCGATCGCCGCCGGGAACTGCCCGTGACGGGTGCCCGTTGGTACTCGCATCAGTTCGACGGAACAGTCGGATGGAGCTTTGGCAGCTGAGCACGAGCGACCATGCCGACGTTGCCGACCCGTGCGGCGCCATCCTCCGTGCCTTGCCGAACGGCAGCGTCAGAAGCCGCGACATGCTAGTCGACCAGCTCGCCGGCGCGGTCCGGCGGCGTTTTGAGGCGCTCGAGGACCATGACAGGACTCTCCTCCTAATCGACAAGCTCGAAGAACGCCGGACCCCGCCGGAAGGAAATTCCTTCCCGTGGAACGATCACCCTGGTGTTGGCTCAAAGTCCAGGAGATGCCAATGACCGCCACCCAAACGACCACCCAGGATTGGCAGAAGATCAAGGCCGGAGACAAGGACGCGTTCCGGCGCCTTGTCGAGCCATACCTTGCCGAACTCCGCAAGGCCGCCGAACACGAGATCACCTATCACGTCTGCGTCGGTGATCTGGGCACCGGATCAGTCAGCCCCGACGACCTCGTGGCCGAGGTCCTGCTCAAGGCTTGGGACGAGCGACAGCGCAAACCCGAAACCCTCGACCTCAAGGCTTGGCTGTTTGGGCTGTTGCATCGGACCGCTGACAGGTTGGTGAGCGAGCAAAAGGGCACGGGAGATCTGGTGCGCGTTTCGCTGGACGCGCCTCCCAGTGATGGTGGTGCCGCACCCGGATGGCGGCAGCCCGACGACTTCGAGAGCTGGGAGGACGTTATCCCCGATCCGCGCACATCCGCGGACGAGATGATCGCCGCTGTCGAGGGGCAGCCCGGCTCCCTGTCAGAGCCGGCGCGCCGCATCTTGGTCATGCACGATCGCCACGGCATCTCGATCCAACAGGTGGCTTTCGTCACAGGCACTTCGGTTGCCAGGGCGCAGGAGTTTCTTCTCGAGGCAAGGCACAAGATCCAGGGTTGACGATCCTCGCAGCTCGCAGAGGAACCTATCGCGAAAGGAGGCTCCCAGGCCGAGCCGCAACTATCACGGCCCATCAAATGTCCTCAAGACGAAGGACAATCTTGTGTTCAATAGTCTCCGGGTCGACAGCCGACAGAACATGTTCGATTTGCCCGATCCGTGCCGAAATGCCGGTTGCCGCGAACCCGGCAATGGGATCGATGTGCACGATGTCCCCCTTGTTCATGGCAGCGAATGGGGTTGCCGCGTCAACCGTGAACAACGCGCCCCCGTCGGACCCATAGACGTCGAGAACGAACCTTACCTCTCGCATCGAGTTTTCCCTTCCCGGTCATATTTTCGCATGGCCTCACAGGATGAGGGACGGGCATGGCGAACAGAAGTCGGACAATGGAAGCGACCCTGATCCCAGGCGATGGCATCGGCCCCGAGATCACTGAAGCCGTCCTGCAGGTCCTGGAGGCTCTCGGGGCCCCGTTCGTGTGGGACGTGCAGCAGGCTGGCACGACTGCCGTCGAGGCAGGCCTCGACCCCTTGCCCGACGCCACGCTGGAGAGCATCCGGCGAACGGGACTTGCCCTCAAGGGGCCCCTGACGACCCCTTCGAGCGGCGGCTATCGCTCGGTCACGGTGCGGATGCGCGAGGCATTCGACCTTTACGCCAACGTCCGTCCGGGCAAGACCATCATACCCGGCCGGTACGACAACGTCGACATCATCCTGGTGCGGGAGAACCTGGAAGGTCTCTATGTCGGGCGCGAGCACTACATCGGCGTCGGCGCCGACCCCCACGCGGTTGGCGTGGGCATTGGCATCAACACGAAGGAAGAAGCCCACCGGGTCATCCGGTACGCTTTCGATCTCGCCGTCCGTCTCGGGCGTAAGCGGGTCACTGTCGTCCACAAGGCCAACATCCTCAAGATCCTGTCGGGCGTCTTCCTCGAGGCGGCGCAGGAGGTCGCCCGGGACTATCACGGCCGGGTGACCCTCGACGAGAGCATCGTGGACGCCTGCGCCATGCAGCTCGTCATGGCGCCGGAGCGCTTCGACGTGATCGTCACCACCAACCTGTTTGGCGACATCCTCTCGGACCTGATCGCCGGCCTTGTCGGCGGACTGGGGCTGGCGCCAGGAGCCAACATCGGCGACAAGGCGGCGATCTTCGAGGCGGTCCACGGATCGGCGCCGGACATCGCTGGCAAGGGAGTCGCCAACCCGACGGCGCTCCTGATGGCGGTCGGCATGATGCTGGATCATGTCGGAGAAACCGCAAAGGCGAACCACCTTCGCGCTGCCATCCTGGCCACCCTGCAGGCGGGAGAAAAGACGCGCGATCTGGGAGGCTCGCTCCGCACGCCCGAATTCGCGCAGGCAATCATACGGAGTCTTCAGAAGCCGCGACGTTGCCAGGGATGATGGGGCTCAGGAAGCAGTGCTCGGAAAGGAGCGGTGTCCCGTCATGTGAAGGGTTGAGGACTGGCCTATGAGCGATAGGACGATCGCAGCGCTGTTCGATGAGTTCGAAACCGCGGCTGCTGCGGTGAGACACCTCGAGCGGAACGGTCCGCGCCAAATCGAGGTCAGCATCATCGCGAACAATCAGGATGAGCGCTCCTCACAGGCGATGACACGCTTAGCGAACAGCAGCGACGACAAGGACGATGTCGGGACTACCGTCGGCGCCATTCTGGGTGGAAGTGCCGGCCTCTTGGCTGGATTGGCGCTGATGTTGCTTCCTGGGGTAGGCCCTGTACTCGGAGCAGGTGCCGTCCTGACTCCTCTCATCGGAGGCGGCGCTGGCGCTGCCTTCGGTGCTCTTGCTGGCTCGCTCGTGGATGCAGGCATCGGTGTGGATTGGGCAAAGGCCTATGAGGAAGGCGTCCGGCGCGGCGGCACCCTGGTTGTGGTGCGGACCAGCGAGGACAACGTCGAGGAGGTCGTCCAACTCTTGGATCAAGCTGGTGCCATCGACATGGATGAGCGGATCGCTGTCTGGCGAGGGATGGGCTGGACTGGTGCACCGGCAGAGGAGAGGTCGCGCGAGCGTGGACCCGAGTAGCCGAGTTTGCCAGCCTCCCGTTTTCCTCCTTCTGGCCGGATGCGGATTAGCCGTAAAGGAACAATCTCGAACCTGAACGTTTGGTCCAGGATCAGCCCAGACTGCGCCGGCTTGTGTAAATCTGTGTTCCTGTTTTCCGGGGTGATGAACAGGTATTCCGGAGTGCAGGCCGCGGCCTTCTGGAGCCTCGCCAGCGATCAAGGCTACACTTGCAGGCGTCAGCGTGCTGATGCTACGATCCATTGAGCTCGTAACCAGCGCGCTCAAGTCACACAGGTCGCCCGGGATGATGAAGTCGATGACTTGGCGCTTGCTGGAGGATCCCTCAAGCAATGAAATGTGCCAGCGTAGTTGGGACAAACGCCTCTGCAGTGACTTATTCCATGCCACGGCACCGCGAACCTACTCGTCTGCCGATGGTCCGCAACAGCCCGTTCCGTGAAGTCCGGTTCGTGGAGACAGTGCAATCAGGAACGGAGAAGAGGGGCAGATAGATCTTTAGCTGTTAGTGCCACGAGGGCCTTCAGCAAGTCTTCACGCCTTGTCGGCTTTTCAAGCCAGGGCACGCCCCGGAGTTCACAGGGCATGTCATGCCTGCGCGGGTACCCGGAATAGATGAGGAAGGGAATCTCACGTCGGTTCAGCTCCCCTGCCAGCTCTGTGGCAGGGCCGTCCTTGAGAATGTAATCGAGAATGGCGATGTCCGCCATACCGGCATCTAACCAGGTGCGTGCCTCGGCCATAGAGCCCACTGTCTGGACGACCATGCCGGTATCCGCAAGGTAGGTCTCAATCGACATAGCAATGAGCGCTTGGTCTTCGATGATGAGGCAGCAGGGCTGATCTGCCGTTTCTTGGCTCATGATCTCACCGCAATAGCAGGGGAGAGGGGTTGGCGTTCACCTACGCTGACCTGAGCCGTTTTTGGGGTGGCCAGTAAGGACTCTCCCACCGGCGGTGACCGGTGAGGGAGCTCTTCACCATAAGATCAGGCGTTTAGGCATAGTTGGGCTGCGGATTGATGCCGAGAGATTTGAAAAGAACCAACCCACAATTGTGACAATGCTCCTTTCGCAGGGCTGCAGCCTTCACTCAGGTTAAACGAGGCAGGAATTTCTGGCTGCCTCACGCCAAGGGCCACAATAACGCCGACCATACCCTCGCGCCCAATGATGCCGATCTGAAACTTGCCGTCATTGGCATTGGTGCCGACGGACGGGTAGCCCACTTCCGGGAAGTAGACACTCTCGATGAGTTCGTTGGGCTCGATCAGCACACGGCGCAGCTCAAACTCGACCCGCTCCAGATGCGGCTGAAACGCCACAAAGTCCTCGCGCGGGAGAGCGGCGAGCAACTGATTGCGAACGGAGGATTGCTGAGGAGCGGACACGGCTCTCTCCCGCTTGGAGCGGGAGCACAGTCGTGTCTCGCAGCCGTCTACGCCCGATCAAATCGGGAGACGATAACCATTGTCCGGGAACGACAAGGGGCATTGATGATAGGTACCGTTGTTCGATGTGATCCGTGCGTCATCTCCTTCTTCAATTGGCAAGCTAAGGCATTCAATCCGTTCACGACGATCCGCTTCCAGATCGCTCAGCTTCGATGGCAGCGGTGAGCGGCTCCAATTCGGCGGGGCCCTCGTATCCAAGGCCGTTGATGAAGAACGTCGGCGTGCTGGTCACGCCGCTCCGCAAGCCCCCGGTGAAGTCAGTGTGGATTTTGACGGCGAAGCGCTTCCCGATCAGCGCCTCCTGGATCTCGTTCTCGGGCAGAGCCAATTGGCGCGCCAGAGTGACCGGGAGCAATCCGGTCAAATGCTCCTGATTGGCGTACAGGAGGTCATGCATTTCCCAGAACCGGCCATGCGCCGCAGCAAGTTCCGCGACTTCCGCCGCCCGCTCGGCATTCGGATAGCCCTCGAGAAGGGCGAAGTGCCGGTACACAAAGACGATCTCCGGTCCGAAATGCTCTAAGATCGCCTTGACGATGGGGTGGGCCGCCCCGCAACGCCGGCACTCGTAGTTGCCGTATTCCACGAGCTTGAGCGGGGCGCCCTCGCGACCCTGGAGATGATCCTCACCCGTGATGGGAATAGCCAATGCGGCCATAGCGTCTCCTTTCCCTTCACAGTTGCTCCGGCTCGTCGGCCATCGACGGCGTGCGGGCTGGGAGGCCTCGGGCGAAGCCTTCCAGCCGCAGGCGCTTAGAAGTCCATGCCGCCCATGCCGCCGCCCGGCATGGCGGGAGCCGCTTCCTTCTTCGGCAGCTCGGCCACCATGGCCTCCGTTGTGATGAGAAGACCCGCCACCGACGACGCATCCTGCAGCGCCGTCCGGACCACCTTCGCCGGATCGATGATGCCGGCCCGGACGAGATCGCCGTACTCCTCGGCCTGCGCGTCAAACCCGAAGGTCGGCGAATCGTTGTCGGTGATCTTGCCGACCACGATCGAGCCCTCGACGCCGGCGTTCTCGGCGATCTGGCGGATCGGGGCCTCCAGCGCCCGCAACACGATGTTGATGCCAGCTTGCACGTCGGCGTTGTCGCTGGTGAGCTTGGCAACCGCGGCCTTGGCGCGCAGGAGAGCCGTGCCGCCGCCCGGCACGATGCCTTCCTCGACAGCCGCCTTGGTGGCGTGCATGGCGTCGTCCACGCGATCCTTCTTCTCCTTGACCTCGACCTCGGTCGCGCCGCCGACGCGGATCACCGCAACGCCGCCTGCGAGCTTGGCGAGACGCTCCTGCAGCTTCTCACGGTCGTAGTCCGAGGTGGTCTCCTCGATCTGCGCCTTGATTTGCTGGATCCGTGCCTCGATGTCCTTCTTCGAACCGGCGCCGTCGATGATTGTGGTGTTCTCCTTCTCGACCCGTACGCGCTTGGCGCGGCCGAGCATTGGCAGGGTGACGTTCTCGAGCTTGATGCCGAGGTCTTCGGAGATCACCTGGCCGGCGGTTACGACGGCGATGTCCTCGAGCATGGCCTTGCGACGGTCGCCGAAGCCCGGAGCCTTCACGGCCGCGACCTTGAGACCGCCCCGCAGTTTGTTGACCACGAGGGTGGCGAGCGCCTCGCCCTCAATGTCCTCGGCGATGATGAGCAACGGACGGCCACTCTGCACCACCGCCTCGAGGATCGGCAGCATGGCTTGCAATGAAGAGAGCTTCTTCTCGTGGATGAGGATGTAGGGATCCTCGAGCTCCGCGATCATCTTTTCGGCGTTGGTGACGAAGTACGGCGAGAGATAACCGCGGTCGAACTGCATGCCTTCCACGACGCTCAGTTCGGTCTCGGCGGTCTTGGCCTCCTCAACCGTGATCACACCCTCGTTGCCGACCCGCTGCATGGCCTCCGCCAGCATGCGGCCGACCTCGGCGTCGCCGTTGGCCGAGATGGTGCCGATCTGGGCTACCTCGTCCGTTGACTTGATCTTCTTGGCGCGGGCTTGGATGTCCTTGATGGCCTCGGAAACAGCGAGATCGACCCCACGCTTGATGTCCATGGGGTTCATGCCGGCGGCCACAGCCTTGGCGCCCTCGCGGACGATGGCCTGGGCGAGAACGGTGGCCGTGGTGGTGCCATCCCCGGCCACGTCGTTGGTCTTGCTCGCTACTTCACGCACCATCTGGGCGCCCATGTTCTCGAACTTGTCGGCGAGCTCGATCTCCTTGGCGACGGTGACGCCGTCCTTGGTGATGCGCGGAGCCCCGAAGCTCTTCTCGATCACCACGTTGCGGCCCTTCGGACCCAGCGTGACCTTCACCGCATCGGCCAGAATGTCGACGCCCCGCAGCATCTTTTCACGCGCACTCGCCGCAAATTTTACCTCTTTGGCAGCCATGGACAGTGCCTCCTCAAATTTAGAGAAACAGCATTCGGGGGGCGAGGATCATCCGACCACGCCTAGGATGTCGGACTCCTTCATGATGAGGAGGTCCTCGCCATCGATGCGCACCTCGGTGCCGGACCACTTGCCGAACAGGACGCGATCGCCGGCCTTGACGTCGAGGGGGGCAACCTTGCCGCTCTCGTCGCGGGCGCCTGGGCCAACGGCGACGACCTCTCCCTGCTGGGGCTTTTCCTTGGCAGTGTCCGGGATGATGATGCCGCCGGCCGTCTTCTCCTCAGCCTCGACACGACGGATCACGACACGGTCATGGAGCGGTCTGAACCTCATGATGCGGCTCCTTGGACAGGGGTGGCGCTTGTGTCACTGGACGTCGGATTGGTGGTTTCAGGCGCGGTGCTGGTGCTGCCGGGCATCGACACGTTGGAGCCTGACAGGGCAGCCTGTAGCCGGGCCTCCTGATCAGGCGAGAGTGAGGAGCGCAGAACCCGTCCGCGGAATCGCTTCAGCTCCTCCAGCACCTTCTCCGGCTGCACCTTGCGGAGGAGGACGAACAGTGCCGAGCTGTTGGGCTGGAGGGTTTCGCCAATCGAGCGGATGAACTCGTCGTCGATGCCGTAGTCGGCGAGCTTGCCAGACAGCGCTCCGGCTCCGGCCCCCAAGGCGGCCCCGGTCGCCATCCCGAGCAGGGGGTTCAAGAACAGCAGGCCGACGAGCGAGCCCCACATGGCGCCCCAGAGGCTGCCTGAGGCGGCGCCGACACCCACCAAGTCGACGCTCTGCTTCAGCCGCAGCTTGCCGTCGGGACCGCGGATCGCCACCACCGCGTCCTCCAGGTCGACGAGGTATTCTTTCTGCAGGCGCGCCAGTTCGGTCAGGGCGCGATCCGCTTCGTTCGGATCGTCGAAGCCAACCACAATCAGTTCTGCCATGGGTATCCTCCTCTCAAAATGCCGGCATGGCGCCAGCGTCAGCGGCTCTGGGTGCTCTCAAACTTGAACTCGGGGGCGGGATGGACCGTCTCGGGCTGGCGTTGATTTATGGCGGCGTGATAGGGCCGGGGCGCTTGTCTCATGCACCGCTCTGACCACCTTGGCCGCTCTCGCCTCCTGCGCCACCGGTGCTGCCGGAAGCGTCCTGACCTCCTTGGGCGCTCTGGCCTCCGGCCCCGCGGGCCTGAACCTGAATGCGGCGGGAGCGCTCCTGCTGGGCCGTCTTCGGCAGGGGCACGGGGAGCACCCCGTTCTCGAAGTGCGCCTGCACCTGTTCCGGGTTGATCGGGAAGGGCAGGCGCACGGAGCGTTGGAAGGTGCCGTAGGAGCGCTCGACGAAATGGAAGTTCTCCTTTTCGTTCTTCTGCTCGAACTTCTTCTCGCCCCGGATGGTGAGCACGTCGTCGTCGAGGCTCACATCGATGTCCTGTTCGGTGACGCCGGGCAGTTCCGCGGTGATGCGGATCTCGTTCTCGGTTTCCGACACATTCATGCTGGCGTTGACGAAGTTGCCGACACCGCCTTGGCTTTGCCCTCCGGCGGCAGGCAACCCCGTACCGCGCAGCACGTCGTCGAACAGGCGGTTCATTTCGCGGTGAAGCGACAGGAAGGGATCGTTCCCGCCCAGCAAGCCAAACCCGGTGCGGGAGGGCGTTAGCGGATTACGGGCCATGATCAGTTCCTCTTGCTTTGAAAGATGGATGCTTGGTTCCTATCGGATGGCGGCTCCCGTCCATACGGGCGGATCTGAAGCGGGAAACGATTCGAGCAATGCCTCCTCAACGAGGTCGATGGCGTCGTTGTCGCTCTCCGCGTCTCCTCCGCTTGAGTTCAGCTGCGGCCGGTTCTCACCGTCCCGGCCCTGACTGCCTCCCGCCATTTCGTCGATCCGCGCTCGGGCGGCTTCGGTCACCGCCGGCCCGGCATAGGGTGCAGCCCGCTGGACCGCCTCAGCGAGGTCGTATCGGAACCGGTCGGCATAGGACTTGAGCATCAGCCGCCGCGGTGGCGGCTCCTCGACCCGGTATCGCCAACCATGCCGCTCGGCGAACCCGATGGCGCTCTGCAGGTCCGGGAAGGTCAGCCGGATTGTGGCGAAGGGATCATCGCCTGCGGTCCAGCCCATCAGGGGCTCGATGGTGGGAGCCGAGCTGCGCTCGAACTCCAGCACCCATCCCTTGCGGGGTGGACCCGACGACGTCGCGGAGCGTCCGGGCTGATGGATGCGCGCAAGTGGAAGCTCCCCGCCCGCGGGCGACGACGTGCCGGGAAGGATCGGCGCTGCCCGCGAGAGATTGTGATCCCGACTGATGGATGCCTCAGCCATGGGTGCTCACTCCAGAGTTCGCTGTCCTAATGCTCGTCCGGTGCCTTACTCAGCGGCCGTCCGACTTTCATCGTCGGCCCCGCGCTGGGCCTCACGCTCCACCTCGGCAGCATTGCTATGGCCGGCTGTGGCCTCGCTGTCGGCCTGTGCTTCACCTTCCACCTTCGGCTGCGGCTCCAGCGTGACCTTCTGCTCGTGGTTGTCCCACCGCGCGATCACCCGGTCGCCCTCGTGCACCTCGTTCGCCAGCATGGCGCGGGCGAGCTGGGTCTCCAGCTCCGAGCGGATCAGGCGCCGCAACTCGCGGGCGCCGAATTCCGGCCGGAAGCCCGCCGCCGCCAGGTGGTCGACAAGACTGCCGTCGATGACGAGCTCGACGCCCTGGCCGTGCGCCGTGCGCTTCACCCGCTCCAGCTGCAGCTCCACAATGGACCGGATCTCGCCGCGGGCGAGGGCATGGAAGACGATGATTTCGTCGATGCGGTTGATGAACTCCGGCCGGAAATGGCCGCGCAGCACGTCCATCAGCTCGCGCTTGAGGCGGGCCTGATCGTCTTCCGCGGTGCCGCGCACGTTCAGGTGGCGCTGGATGATGTCGGAGCCGAGGTTCGACGTGGCGATCAGGATCGTGTTGGTGAAATCAACCACACGCCCTTTGCCGTCGGTGAGACGCCCATCGTCGAACACCTGCAGCAGCACGTTGTAGACGTCCGGGTGCGCCTTCTCGATCTCGTCCAGCAGCACCACCGAGTACGGCCGCCGGCGCACACGCTCGGTGAGCTGCCCGCCTTCCTCGTAGCCCACATAGCCGGGAGGCGCGCCGATCAGCCGGGCCACCGCATGGCGCTCCATGTACTCGGACATGTCGAGGCGGATCATGGCGTCCTCCTCGCCGAACACTGTCTCGGCAAGCGCCTTGGCCAGCTCCGTCTTGCCGACGCCTGTGGGGCCGAGGAACAGGAAGGTCGCGATGGGGCGGCGGCCTTCGCGCAAGCCAGCCCGGGCGAGGCGCACGGCGTCGCTCACGGCCCTGACGGCCTCCTCCTGACCGATCACCCGCTGGTGCAGTCGCTCCTCCATCTTCACGAGGCGCTGGCGCTCCTCGGTGGTGAGCTCGTTGACCGGCACGCCCGTGAGCTTGGACACCACCTGCGCGATGTGCTCGGTGGTGACCTCCGCCGAAGCAGAACCGCGCTCGCGCCGCCAGCGTTCGGTTGCCTCTTGCAGCTCTTTGTTGCGGGCATCGTGCTCGGCCTGGATCTGCGAGGCCCGGTCGAACTGCTTGCGCGAGGCGGCGTAGTCTTGCTCGCGCTTGAGCTGGCGCACCTCCGCCTCCAGCTCCTGCACGTCGACCGGCCGGGCGGTGGTCGAGATCTTCACCCGTGCCGCTGCCTGGTCGATCAGGTCGATAGCCTTGTCGGGCAGGAAGCGGCCGGTGATGTAGCGGTCGGACAGTTCGGCCGCCGCGATGATCGCCTCGTCAGTGATGGTGACCTTGTGGTGCGCCTCCAGGGTGTCGCGCAGGCCGCGCAGGATCATGATCGTCTGAGAAACCGTTGGTTCCGGCACGAACACCGGCTGGAAGCGGCGTTCCAGGGCCGCGTCCTTCTCGATGTGCTTCTGGTATTCGTTGAGGGTGGTGGCGCCGATCAGGTTGAGCTCGCCGCGCGCGAGCGCCGGCTTGAACACATTGGCGATGTCGAGCCCGCCTTCGCCGCCGCCCTGGCCGGCGCCGACGATGGTGTGGATCTCGTCGATGAACAGGATCAGCTCGTCCTCGCGCTCGGTGACCTCCTTCAGGATCTGCTGCACGCGCTCCTCGAACTCGCCGCGGTACTTGGAGCCGGCCACCATGGAGTTGATCGAGAGCTCGACCAGCCGCTTGTTGCGCAGCGCCTCCGGCACCTCGCCGGCCACCATACGCTGGGCCAGGCCCTCGACGATGGCGGTCTTGCCGACGCCCGGCTCGCCGATGAGCACCGGGTTGTTCTTCTTGCGCCGCGCCAGCACCTCGATGGTGGTCTCGATCTCGCGGGCGCGTCCGATCACCGGATCGAGCTTGCCCTCGCGGGCGAGCTGGGTGAGATCGCGGGCATACTTGTCGAGGTTGGGAGTGTTCGTCGGCGTGTCGACCCGGCCCTCCTCGGCGCCCCGGCCCACCACCTTGGTGACCTGCTGGCGAATGGCCTGGGGCGTGAGCCCGTAGCGGCGCAGCACATCGGCCGCGATGCCTTCCCCCTCCTCGGCAAGCCCGATGAGAAGGTGCTCGGGGCCGACATAGGAATGGCCGAACTCGCCTGAGACGGAAAAGGCGCGGGAGAGCGCGTCCTTCACGCGGGGCGAGACGCCGATCTCGCCGCCCTCCTCGGGGTTGAAGTCACCCCGCCGGCTTTCCTGCACAATCTGGTTGCGCAGGTCGTCGAGGGAGACCTTGAACTGATCCAGGATGGTGCGGACGACATCGCTCTCGGTGAGCGCCAGGAGCAGGTGCTCGGTGTCGACCTCGCGGCGGCCGAAGTCGCCGGCGCGTTGCGCGGCAGCCTGGAGGATCTCCTCGGCGTGCCCGCTCAGGCGGTCCGCAACGCCCGCCGCCGCCCCGCGGCCCCGGGCCCGTCCGCGGCCGGACCGCACCGGGATGGGGGTGCCACCATCGCCCGTGTCGGGAGCCTCCTCAGTGCGGCCCCGGGCGCTGCTGAGCGGGCTCTCGCCGAAGAAGTCGCCGCCGAAGAAGTCGTCGAACAGGCTGCCGCGGCCGCCGAAGAGGGATTCGAGCGGTGAGCTCGGCCGCTGCTGGCGGGCAAGGCGACGGTAATCGACGTCGCACAGCTCCATGTTCTGCCGCTGGCCGTTGCTCACCACCTGGGCCCGAACGGTCGCAGGCCGTACTCCACAGACGTCGCACAATCCGTTCGCCATGATTGCCGCTCCCTCATCACGCTTTCGTGTGCCAACTGAATTGCTGGGAGTTGGTTTTGTTTCAGCGTGGCCGATGAAAAAATGCAAAAACCTCGTTTGTACGGTTTCGTACGTTGGTCGGATCGATGCCCGCCCGGCTTAGCAGCATGCCTCATGATTCAGGCATAACACCGCAACTCCACTCTGCTGATTTCAGCAGCGGCTGGACGTTCAATCGGAAGCTGCATGGTAGCGGCCACTTTGGATCGCATCGAATCCCACGGCAGTCAGCTCCACCGTCTCGGCATCGGGGGCGACGAGATAGCCTGCATCCTTCAGCTCAGAGATGGCGACCGTAACGGCCGGGTCCGTGCCGAGGCGATGATCGAGGGTGGTGATCAGCATGCGGGCGCCGGGCCGGCGGTGCGTTTCCCGGAATAGATCCAGAATCTCGCAGGCGATCTCGCTCAAGTTCATCGCTCCAAACCTTTTCGTCGCGGTTGCAACTCATCAGATCATGGTGACGCCGAATGGTAAGGCCATCGATCACGCTGGGCTGTTAGGCTGATCAAGGTAATGAACCCAGAACGTGATCAGGGTCATCGTCAGCACCACGAAGCCTGCCGTAACATGGATGCCCGCCGCATTCTTGATCTCGCTGAAGCCGAGGATCCAGGGAGCCAGAAGCGCGCAGGCTCCCAGCGCGATACTGGCCCAGCCTTGCCAGTCTCCAACGTCAACCACGCGGGTGGCGGTTACGGCTCCCAACAAGAGCCCGAGGACAACTGCACTCCAGGTCGCGGCCGAAGTATCCGAGTAGCGAAACGTCCAGGGAGAGACGATCAGCATCACGGCAAGCACCGCGTCGACTGTCTCGACGATGGTCCACTCATGATGGGAAGAATTCCGATGGTGGCTTGACCTTTCGCGATCATAGATCTTTGGGCTGAAGTTCATGCTCTCACCTCCGTTGTTCAAAGCATGATGTCAGGCATCGCCCGACTCGGAACGTTTCAGGGATCGGATCTGCGATGACAGCTCGGCCGATCCACTCCCATCAGCCATCTGGGCTGCTTGCTCGAGCGCCTCGTTCCAGACGGCCCGGGCCTCGGTCGTCGCGTCGAGAAGCGCGGAGACATCCACTGGGCCGGTGCGCGTCGGGATCCACGCCGGTGGATCGCTGGCCGGGAAGGATTCTAGGCTTGCCTCTTCGACAGGATCGATATCATCAGGTCTTGGATCGTTGGGCTGCATGGTGCTCTCCTTCGATCGAATTTCAGGCGCGCCCCGCCGCTGCCGTCTCCTTTCGCATTGATCGGCCCGGCTACCATCAGCTGGTTCAACGCCGAACTCCCGGGATCTTGGCAGGTAATTTCCGTAGCGTTCGCGACCAACAAACGCGTATGAGGGCCAACTTGGATCCACGTGTCTCGCAATAAAGACAATCACGAACAAAACGGCGTGCCTGCGCATTGACAGGGTTCCTGTTCCAACTGGTTCTGTGCCGGGGCGCTCCCGACGCCAAGGCGGGAGACCCGCGCCCGGGCAGGGACCGCAACCCTGAGGCATGCTCGGCCATGCGTGATCCTGCAGACTGGATGCTCTCGGAAGCGATTCAAGCCCTCGCTCGCGCCGAGCGCCTGCACCGGCAAATGTTCCAGCCGCCTTCGGCCACGCGCCGGCCAGCCTGGGAGCCACCCGTCGATGTTCTGGAGACGGAGCAGGAGGTTCTCATTCTCATCGCCCTGCCGGGCGTGGCGCCGGACCAGGTCGAGGCAGTGATCGAGGATGGAACCCTTGTCGTCTCCGGCCGCCGGGTTCTGCCGCCCCAGCTCCGCACCGCTGTCATCCACCGGTTGGAGCTGCCGCAGGGTCGGTTCGAGCGCCGCATCCCGCTGCCTCCCGGTCGCTACGACGCCGTCCTGCGTGTCGCCGGTGATGGTTGCCTGATCATCAGCCTCCGCAAAGTGTCCTGAGGAGAGTCCGCCATGACTGGCCCACATGATCTCCCGTGTGATCTCCCGCGTGCGCCCGAGGACGGCACCAGCCTCGGTGCGGACAACTCCACCAGCGGTCTTCCTCCGGATGGTCTCCTGATCGTGCCCGTGCGCAACACCGTGCTGTTCCCGGGAACCGTGTTTCCGATTGCCCTTGGCCGCGAGCGCTCCATCGCGGCGGCCCAGCAGGCGGTGAGGGAGGAGCAGCAGATCGGTCTTCTGATGCAGCGGGATGCGGAGATCGCCGAGCCCACTGCGCTTGATCTGCATCGGACCGGCACGATCGCCAATGTCCTGCGCTACGTGAACGCGCCCGACGGCACGCACCACGTCGTTCTTCAGGGCATGCAGCGCTTCCGGGTCACCGAGTTCGTGAAGGAGCGGCCGTTCATCGTGGGCCGGATCCTCCGCATTGAGGAGCCGGCAATCCTGACCCCTGAGATCGAAGCCCGCTTCCTTCATTTGCGGCAGCAGGCCCTTGAGGCGCTACAGCTTTTGCCGCAGGTGCCGCCCGAACTGGTTGGAACCGTGCAGGCTGCGGCCACGCCTGGAGTTTTGGCGGACCTCGTCGCCGCCTATCTCGACGTTAGCGCGGATCAGAAGCAGGAGCTTCTGGAAACCATTGATCTCACCGCGAGGCTGGATCGGGTCTCCCGCCTGCTGGCCCAGCGGATCGAAGTCCTTCGCTTGACGCAGGAAATCGGCCGGCAGACACGGGCGACCCTGGACGAGCGCCAGCGCGAGGTGATCCTGCGCGAGCAGATGGCGGCGATCCAGCGCCAGCTGGGAGAGGGCGACGGGCGTGCCCAGGAGGTCCAGGAACTCACCGAGAAGATTGCGAAAGCCGCCATGCCGCCGGAGGTTGAGGAGCAGGCCCGCCGCGAGCTGCACCGCTACGAGCGCATGCCGGAAGGCGCCATGGAGGCCGGAATGATCCGGACCTACCTCGATTGGCTCGTCGAACTGCCCTGGAGCCTGCCTGAGGAGCAACCCATCGATATCGCGGAGGCCCGCCGCATCCTCGACGAGGACCACTTCGGGCTGGAAAAGATCAAGCAGCGCATCGTCGAGTACCTCGCCGTGCGCAAGCTCGCGCCCAACGGCAAGGCGCCGATCCTGTGCTTTGCCGGTCCGCCCGGCGTCGGCAAGACCTCGCTCGGGCAGTCGATTGCCCGCGCCATGGGGCGGCCCTTCGTGCGGGTCAGCCTCGGCGGCGTCCACGACGAGGCGGAGATCCGCGGCCACCGCCGCACCTATGTGGGCGCGCTGCCCGGCAACATCATCCAGGGGATCCGGAAAGCCGGCGCCCGCGATTGCGTGATGATGCTGGACGAGATCGACAAGATGGGGCGCGGCGTCCAGGGCGATCCCTCGGCCGCCATGCTGGAGGTGCTCGATCCGGAGCAGAATTCCACGTTCCGCGACAACTACCTGGGCGTGCCCTTCGACCTCTCGCGCGTGGTGTTCATCGCCACCGCCAACATGCTGGACGCCATCCCGGGTCCGCTGCGCGACCGGATGGAGATCATCACGCTTGCCGGCTACACCGAGGATGAGAAGCTTCAGATTGCCCGGCGCTACCTGGTCCGGCGCCAGCTGGAGGCGAACGGGCTCAATCCCGAGCAGGCCGAGATCAGCGACGAGGCCCTGCGCCGGATCATCCGGGACTACACCCGCGAGGCCGGCGTCCGGAATCTGGAGCGCGAAGTCGGCCGGGCGTTGCGGCACGCTGCAGTCCGAATTGCTGAGGGCAGCACGGAGCATGTGGCCATCGATGCCGACGACCTTGCGGCGATCCTGGGACCGGCGCGCTTCGAGGACGAGGTCGCCATGCGCACCAGCGTGCCGGGCGTGGCCACCGGCCTGGCCTGGACGCCGGTGGGCGGCGACATCCTGTTCATCGAGGCCAGCCGGGCGCCGGGCAAGGGCGGGCTCATCCTCACCGGCCAGCTCGGTGACGTCATGCGCGAGAGCGCGCAGGCGGCGATGACCCTTGTGAAGAGTCGGGCCGCCTCGTTCGGCATCGCGCCGGAGGTGTTCGAGAGGAACGATATTCACATCCACGTGCCGGCCGGAGCCACGCCGAAGGATGGGCCGAGCGCCGGTGTCGCGATGTTCACGGCGCTGGTGTCGCTTCTCACGAACCGGACCGTCCGTAGCGATACGGCGATGACGGGTGAGATCAGCCTGCGCGGGCTCGTGCTGCCTGTGGGCGGGATCAAGGAGAAGGTCACGGCGGCCGCCCGGGCGGGTCTCACCCGGGTCATGCTGCCCGCCCGCAACCGCCGGGATTTTGAGGACATCCCGGAGGATGCACGGGCCCGGCTGGAATTCATCTGGCTAGAGCGGGTCGACGATGCCATTGCAGCAGCCTTGGAGGACAGGCCCGCCAACGTGCCGGAGGCCGCGGAGTAGCTGTGCGCCTGAACCAAGCACATTACAGCGTTATTGAGAATAGAAGGCAGCGAACCAGTGATGTCGATCCGCTGAACTGCACAGGCGGTTTTCTTCAAGGAGAGAGATGACGAACGCTCCTCACGGCCTGGGAGCTTGCTAACCAGCCAACGGGGGCCGGTCCCCACCGGATCTCTGACGTGGGAGGTATTCAACGGTCTGCTGCGTGCGGACGGGCTGAGGATAAAGACCCATCAGCTCCAGCACGTTGCCGGGCAGGTCCGTGCTCACCTTAAGTCCCAGGGATTGCGCTTCGGTGGGCGCAATCGGGTAATCGTGCGTCCACTCGCCCCGGCTCAGGCGGTCGGCGATCTGGTCGGCCTGTTCCTTTGGAAGATGCTCCTGCAGGAGTTCGCTCACAGCTGCTCTGATTTGAGCAACTGCCTTGCGACCGACGTCAGCCAGCATCAAGGTCTGGTCGTCAACTTCGGCGATCGGCTTATCCTCTGCGGCGCGGATGATGGAGGCCGCCGGGAACCCATTGATCTGTGGGTCGACGGGACTGAGCACTGCGTGCGGGCACATGACGATCTCGTCCGCGGCAAGCGCGATCAGTGTCCCGCCTGACATGGCAAGGTGCGGAACGAACACAGTTGTCTTGGCCTTATGGAGCTTGAGTGCGCGCGCGATCTGGAGCGAGGCCACAACAAGGCCGCCAGGGGTATGAAGCACGAGATCGAGAGGTGTATCGGGATCCGTCATATGGATTGCCCGCATGACCTGCTCGGCGTCGTTCACGTCAATGTAGCGCATCAGTGGGAAGCCAAGCAGGCGCATCGTTTCCTGACGATGCACCAGAAGGATCACACGCGAGCCCCGCTTCTTCTCGATCTCGGCGATCTTGCGCTGACGCATCGCTCCCAGCATCCGCTGACTGATCACAGGCTGCAGGGAAACCAGAGCGATAAAAATCCAGAAGAGGTCGATGGCGCTCATCGCTCAGAACCTCCGTGGGAGCGACCGTTGACCAGCCGGCCCATAGCCTAACACGCCTTCATCGGGATAGAAGTGACGGTAGCTCGGACGCGGTCGGTGGATCACCGGAGCCAGCAGAATGCCAGCCACGAAACCGCCGATATGAGCCCACCAAGCAACGCCACCAGCCTCGGGCATCATCAACCCAGCCGTGCCCTGCAAAACCTGCATGAAAAACCAGAAAGCAATGTAGAGGAGCGCAGGCAGCTCGAAGAAGAACGGGATAAAGAAGATAGGAACCAGCAGGACAATCCAAGAGCGTGGGAACAAGCGCGCATAAGCTCCGGTTACGCCGGCGATCGCACCCGAGGCTCCAACAGCCGGTATGGTCGACCCAGCATTAACAAAGGCGTGGGCAAAACTAGCCGCCAGACCGCAGGCGAGATAGAATGCGAGATAGCGCCCGTGCCCTAGCCGGTCCTCCACGGCGCCGCCGAATAGCCACAGCGTCCACATGTTCAGGATGAGATGCAGCCAGCCTCCGTGCAGGAACATGGTTGTCAAAAACGGCAGGTAATTATCCGGTGGGAGCCCGATCTGCATGGCCCATCCCGGATCCGTGTAGCGGGCGGGCACAAGACCGTAGAAATAGATGAAAACCTCCTCTGCTCCCGGCGGCAGCGTCGTCTGGAACAGGAACACGAAACTGTTGACGGCGATCAGGCCGTATGTCCCCCAAGGAGGATAGCGGGTCGGTACAGAGGTGCGAACGGGGACCATAGTTGAGACCGAACGCAAAGCGGCTCATGCATGTTCCTGACGCGGTGGGCTGTTCCACTGCTGCTGAGTGCGTCAACCGAACGTCTTGAAGACTTGCCCTTGGCTGCATGCCGGCCAAAGCCCACTTCGAACCAAGTTCAAGACACGCTCACCGCAACGATCTCATTGCTGGCGGTCGCGCCCGATGGCCAAATGCACGTCAGCGCGCCGATGGAGATAATCGATCCTTCGAAACGACGACGGAAATCTCGCTCGGTAGGTTGGACAAAGGTCGCCAACGCAACCATCGCGGCAAGGAGGCTGCCAACAGGCAAAGTCAAGATAAGAAAAAGCCGGAATAGGGTCTGCACGGAGGTTTCTGCTCACTTCCATATGATACACTAACCTAAGGCAGGCCATCGCGAATTGGAGCGCCACGGCTGCTCCAGAAAGATCTCATAGTTAAGGGCCGATCACCGTTTCTGTTCCCGCAACGATCCAAAGACTTCTGGCGTGATCCTCCCGAAATACGGTTGCACCAACTCGGATCGCGAGCGCTTCTCCAGCGCCGGCTGTGGCGCCTCGGAAGTCGAAGCTAAGCTGGCGTCTCGTGATTTCACTATCCGCTGGGTTCAGCCACGTTCTTGATCAGGTCGATGAGCATTCCCGGTCTTTGCAGAATCCCGTTGGCTCGCAGTTAAAGCAGAACATCCGTCCAGAGCTCGGACGGATCGGGCTCCGGATCGTGCGTGGCGAACTCGGCCGCCTCGTTGACGATCTCGCGCACCCGGCTGTCGATGGCCTTCAACTCGTCTTCCGACAGCTTCCAGCGCTCCAGCAGACGGCGGCGGGACTGCTCGATCGGATCGTGCTCCTCGCGCATGCGGGCCACTTCGTCCTTCGTGCGGTATTTCGCCGGATCGGACATGGAATGGCCGCGATAGCGGTAGGTCTGCATCTCGAGGATGTACGGCCCCTTGCCTGAGCGGGCATGCTCGATAGCACGTTGGCCGGCAGCATAGACCGCCCGGACATCCATGCCGTCCACCTGCTCGCCGGGAATGCCGAAGGACACGCCGCGCTTGGAGAAATCGGTCTGGGCCGAGGCGCGGCTCACTGACGTTCCCATGGCGTAGCGGTTGTTCTCGATCACGTAGACCACGGGCAGCTTCCAGAGCTGCGCCATGTTGAAGCTCTCGTAGACCTGGCCCTGATTGGCCGCGCCGTCGCCGAAATAGGTGAGGCAGACATTGCCGTTCTCGCGGTAGTGGTTGGCGAACGCAATGCCGGTGCCCAGCGACACCTGTGCGCCGACGATGCCATGGCCGCCATAGAAGTGCTTCTCCTTGGAGAACATGTGCATGGAGCCGCCCTTGCCCTTTGACACACCACCACGCCGCCCCGTGAGTTCGGCCATGATGCCTTTCGGATCCATGCCGCAGGCGAGCATGTGGCCGTGATCCCGGTAGCCGGTAATCACCTGGTCACCCTCTTTCGTCGCCATCTGCATGCCGACGACGACCGCTTCCTGGCCGATATAGAGGTGGCAGAAGCCGCCGATCAGGCCCATGCCGTACATCTGGCCGGACTTCTCCTCGAAGCGCCGGATCAGAAGCATGTCCTCGTAGGCGGACAGGTCCTGCTCCCGGGTGAATGAGGGCTGCTCGGCCGCGACGTCCTTTGACCACTTTGGCACGCGCCGCTTCGCACGTTCTGTCCGCTCCGCCACCACTGCCATGGATTCCTCCGCTGTCGTTCAGATACGTGGCGAATGCTGCCGGTCTACCCGTTCTCGTTGCGGTTACCCACGAGAGCCAGCAGGAACTGGAACATGTTGATGAAGTCCAGGTACAGCGTCAGGGCGCCGAACACGGAGACCTTGGCGGCGGCTTCGGTATCGAAGTTGCCGTACAGGTACATCTCCTTCAGCTTCTGCGTATCGTAGGCCGTGAGGCCGGCGAAGATCAGCACGCCGATCACGGAGATGCCGAACTGCAGCATGCTCGATGCCACGAAGATGTTCACGATCGAGGCCAGGATCAGGCCGACGAGGCCCATCATCAGGAACGAGCCCATGCCCGACAGGCTGCGGTTCGTGGTGTAGCCCCACAGGGACAGCGAGCCGAAGGCCGCCGCCGTGATGAAGAACACCTGCACGACGCTCGCACCGGTGTAGCGGATGAGAAGCGTCGAGAGCGAAGCACCCATCACCGCCGCGAAGGCGAAGAAGGTGGTGCGGGCAGAAGCCGCCGACATCCGGTCCATCCGGAACGAGAAGAAGAAGATGAAAGCCAAAGGCGCCAGCGCCACGACCCACATCAGGGGCGAGCCATACAGGGTCGCCCCGAACTGGGTCAGGCCGATACCGCCCATCCGGGCGACCGCTTGCGACGGATCGCTCGTGGTGGCCAGCATGTTGATGCCAAGCGCGACCAGGGCCGAGATGGCAAGGCCCAGGACCATGTTGTTGTAGACGCCGAGCATGAAGGCGCGCAGGCCTTGATCGACCTGAGCCGCCGTCCGGGCAAAGCCGGTGCCATAGGCGTGTTGGTTTTGCTCATATGGGCGCATGATCATCCCCGTTCCGCTTGAACCAAGTCGAACATCAAACTAACAATCCAGGATTGGCCTTGGTTCATGATCGCTTCAAATTCGCTCTGGCTGGTCGAGCCGCGGCACCGCACGGGGCGGCCGGCGTTAGATCACCATGGATCAGCCGATTAAATCCCTTCACCCGCTACCGGCGCGCGAGTCCAGCGTGGTTGCCGCCGCCGCATACGCGGGCGGGCGCCGGGTGGCCGAAATCATGGTGGAGGAGGCCGGGGAGTGGTCCCGCCGTCCGGGCCATGTGGTCTGGATCGGCCTGCACGAGCCCAGCTTGGAGCTGCTGCGGCGGCTTCAGGCGGAATTCGGCCTGCATGACCTAGCTATCGAGGATGCGCTCAAGGCGCACCAGCGGCCCAAGCTTGAACAATACGGCGACGCTCTCTTCGTTGTCGCCAGGACGGCTCAGATGCTCGACGGCCGGATTTCCTTTGGCGAGACCCACCTGTTCGTCGGGCACGGCTATGTGGTGACGGTCCGCCACGGCGCCTCGACATCCTACACGCCGGTGCGCGAGCGTTGCGAGGCCTCTCCGAAGGCCCTGTTGGAAGGCGAAGACTTCATCCTCTATGCCATCCTCGACTTCATCGTCGACAACTACATGCCCGTGATCGAGACCATCCAGGCGGAGGTGGAGGAGATCGAGGACTGCATCCTGGCCGAGACCTCCACCCAATCCCATGTGCGCCGCCTGTACCAGCTCCGTCGCGATCTCCTGCGCCTGCGCAACGCCGCCGTCCCGCTGGTGGAGGTCTGCCGGCGCCTGGAGCAGCCGGGTCTGCCGGGGATCAATGCGTCGATGCAGCCGCTCTTTCGGGACGTCTCGGACCACATCCGCCGGGTGCAGGAGGAGATCGAGTCCTTGCGCGAGGTGCTGGCCTTCGCGTTCGAGACCAGTCTGATGACGGGCCAGGCGCAGCAGACCGAGATCACGCGCAAGCTCGCCGCCTGGGCCGCCATCCTGGCAGTGCCGACGGCGGTGGCCGGCATCTACGGCATGAACTTCGAGCACATGCCGGAGCTGCAATGGCGATACGGTTACCTCCTGGTTCTCGTAATGATCGGAGCCTTCTGCTCCGTCCTGTACTGGCGCTTCCGCCGGAATCACTGGCTCTGATCATCGGCCCTTTCAGGGCGCGTTCCGGCTGCATCCATTAGGCGACCCAGGAAACCCGTCTCTGCACCGCTTGGGCAGATCACGTCCGCCCGAACCGTGAAGGTGTCAGGGTCGGTCCGCTCCGGGGCCGGGGCGTCGTAGATGATCAACAGGGCCCCGGGGCCAGCCTCAGGCCAGAGCTCAAGCCCCTCCGGATGATCGACGTGCAGCTGGTAGGGCAGTTCGGCCACGGTTTCGATGCGGCCAGGGGCAATCACGCCCGACGCATCGTCATGAACCGCGTCACGCCAGCGGAGGACGAAGGCAGGCCCCTCCAGCGACATGGTAGGGCCAACCAGCAGGAGAAGGTCGTCACCGTCGAGCCGCATGTCCCGGATCCCCAAACCCCGGGTGTCGAGCAGGTGCTTGCGGTAGCGCCGGTCGCCGTCGACCCTGCGGGCCTTCAGCCGGCTTTCGGCTTTTGCTTTGATCTGCAGATCGAGAACGACAGCATGGCCACGGAGGACGGGACCACGTAAGCCGAGCCAAACCCGGTTGCCGCTCACAGCCAAGCCTTCGACATCCAAGCCGTTCTCTTTCGAGGGAATGCTCACGAACGGCCCAAGGTGCGGGTCACCACCAAGCCACTTGGCCAAGGCGCTCCGCTTCTTGCCGAGCTTGAACCAAGCGGACGACCGCCCGCCATCTGATCGGACGGGCACGAACAGCCCTGGAGCCTCCTCAGCGAGCGGGACCCGGCCCAGAAAGTAGCGATTGGGCTCGTGCTGGATCCGCTCCATGCGTTGGAGGGCGTGCTCGCGGTCTCCGTCATCCTTCCGGGGTTTGCACCGCTTCAGGGAGTGCGAGCCAACAATCCAGAGGAAGCCATTGGCAGCGCACAACCCCTCAATGTCCATCTCACCGTCAGGCCCGGCGGGCAAGTCGACCAGATCTGAGAGGGCGAAGTGCCGGTGCTCGCCGAAGCAGCCATCGTCCAGCCGCTGGAGGCGCTCGACGCTTGCGGTCTCATCGCAGGCCAGAAAGAGGCACTCGCCGATCCGGGTGACGGCAGAGAGGTCCTTGTGGAGCGGGTCGTCCACATGCCGCAGCGGCCTCCAGTCGGAAAAGGTGAGGGCAATCTGAGCGATGGATGTCACAGGGTTGGTGTCGTGCACAGCGGATCCTCGAACGCGGGCGAAACTGGGAAGTCAACGCGCAAGGCCGGCTTGCTGCCCAGGACTTTTCCAGCCGGACCCGCGGAGTTGCTTGACGAATGAACCTTTGCGCGCGCCTGCCTGTTTTCGCTTGATCCTGGAAAGAAGCTAGCTCGTTGTCTTGGAGATAGGTTCGGAGAGCCCTCATGGCGAAGTCGGACGCGCAAGAGCACGTTGGGCCGGATGCTCCCCATGCCGGCGCCGGGAAGCCTCCAGCCGGCAAGGTACCGCCCATTCCTCCTGCGGGCCCCCACGATGCTCCGGAACCCATAGATCCGCTTGCAACGCCTGGCACGGGCGTGCTGCCGCCCATTGCCCCGGAGGACGACATTGATGTCGTCAGCAGCTAGCCAGGGATCCGTGAGCGAGCCTAATTCCTGACCTTGGGCTTTGCCCTCATTTCGTGGCGGAGGTATCGACGCCATCCCTCGCGCCGTCGCACCGCCATGGGTTCGTCGTACTCGCTCGGCAACACCACCGGCACGAACAGGCAGACGCTCTGCGTCGGCAACACCTCGCGCCACTGGGACAGAAGTTTCTTGTAGGCTTCCCCGACGGGCCGGACGTTGCGGGCGAGGTCGTACAGCCCGCGCGGGTTCACCCGGCCCCGCTGCTCGCGAAGAGCGACGTCCCAGTCGATCTGGTCGGTGAGCGAGTACCATGTGAAGCCGACGATGGGCACACGGTTGTTGCGCCCGCGTAGGACGTTGGCCCACTGCTTCCACAGCCAGTCGACCGCCTCGTCTCCCTCCGGGCCCTGGTCGAAGTTGGTCTCGGTGTGCATGACCGGCAGGCCATAGCGGTCGTGGTACTGGCGCGTGATCTCGTCATAGCCGAACACCTCGCCGGCGGGCCGGATCTGCCCGCCGGGGTCCACCCGGTGCTCGTTGGTGTGGTAGAAGTCGTTGCCCATGATGCAGTGGTGGCGCAGGGTGTTGTCGAGAAAGAAGTGGTATTCCTCCCGCGTCATGCCGTTATCGAGCAGGAACTCGTGCATCTCCGAATTGACCGGGCGGCCGTAGTTCAGGTCGAGCGAGAGGAACCGCCGGGCGTTCTGGATCTCCGCGGGCTTGATCGCCTGCGGGTGTTCGGCGTGGAAATACTCGGTCGACTCGCTCTGGATGAAGATCGCGTCGGGCCGCTCCTCCAGGATGGCGTGCATGGCCAGCACGTTCGCCTTGACGAGGTGCTTGAGGGCGGTGACGAAGCCATGGTCGCTTTTCAGCTGCTCGTTCCAGTACCCGGTCGCCGCCGAGAACGTGGCGCAGATGAACATCTCGTTGACGGGGGTGTAGAGCTGGACCCACGGGAAGCGGCGCGCGAAGGCGCCGGCGTATTCCGCAAACAGCGCTGGGAAATCGGGGTTCTGGAAGTTGCCGATCCAGTCCGGCACACCGAAATGGCACAGGTCGACGATGGGAACGATGTCGCGCTCCTTCAGCCGGGCGAACGTCAGGTCGGTGAACTCCCAAGCGTACCGGCCCTGGCCGAGGAAGGTCTGGTACAAGGGCGGGCCATAGCGCAGGAAGCGGATACCGAGCTCGTCGAGGAGGTCGAAATCCCGCTCCCTGAAGAAATAATGGCCGCACTCCTCCATCTGGTCGCGGCGCACCCGGCCGTTCTGGATGGTGGGATAGCTGTTCTCGATGCCGGTCGCGAACAGGAACAAGGGAATCCTGGTTGGCTGCCGGTCGGCACGCACCTCACGCGAGGGGCTACGGGTGACATCCGTCATAGGCTTCTCCCCTGTGGAACGCGGAAATCGCAAAACCTGAGCGATCGGCTCCAAGAAGACGGTCTAAGGCGAGTGGCGGCGGCGCGCCGCCAACGAAACCGGAACGCGCCGCCCCGCTCGGTGACTTGCGTCCTGACACGCGGCCCCGCCTCAAGCCATGTCCGTGTCGTTCAATGTGACATCAGTACCGGCAGGGTCATGGTCTCGAGCACCTCACGAGTGGCCCCGCCCAGGATGAATTCGCGCATGCGGGAGTGCCCATAGCCTCCCATCACCATCAGATCGGCTTGTGCGTCAAACGCGTGCGACAGCAGCGTGCTCGCAATACCGCCGGCCCTAGGAAGCCCGCGGAACTGCGCAGCGACGCCGTGGCGCTCCAGGTGGCGGACCATCTGCTGGCCGGAGGCTTCAGCCTCGCTCGGCTCGTCAGCGACCGTGAGAATCTCGACCTGTTTGGCTCGGGCCAGAAACGGCATCGCATCGCCAAGCGCACGTGCCGCCGTGGCGCTGCCGTCCCAGGCGATCAACACTGTCTCGAGCCGGAACGGCGTGAGCGCCACATATGGGACAATCAGGGCAGGCCGGCCGGACTCGAACAGAACCGATTCCGCCATGATCTCCCGGTCGTTTTGTGCGTCCGGGTTCGGCTGTTCGATCACCGCAAGATCGAAGCGGCGTGCCAGAGGACCAAGCGCTCGGCCTGGCAAGCCAAGCGTGACCTCGATGACCTCCGTCTCGGCCGTAATGCCGAGCGCCCGGCTCGTTGTGGCGAACGCCTCAAGGGTCTGACGCGCCTCCTCCCGTGTGGCTTCAATCACCGATGTCAGCAGGGGGATGGATGCTTCCGGCCAGGTGACGCTCGTGATCGGGTCGTGCACGAGCATAGTGGCGGTAAGGTGCGCCTTAAACAGGGCCGCCAGCGAAGTCGCATACGGGCCCACTGTCCTGGAACTGGTGTCGAGCACAACGACGATGTCTTTGATGGCCATTGGAGCGTCCCCTCCCATCGTGTCGGTATATGATTATGATTGTATCGCTTCATCAGTTCCCATCGACACGCCCCTCGGAGCTGCCGGCACGACTGCTCAACGAGGTTCGGAGTGCCGGCGGCCATTTCCGCCTCCCGCATTAGCCCTATTGCTACCTTCTCGGGTCTATGGCAGAGGGGCACCCGATCGCAGCCCCATGTGCCTGAAGGCGGGCCCGTGGGGCTGCCATGACGTAGGTCCTAGTTCCTGTCGCGCTTCAATGCGCCATCAATACCGGCAACGTCATCGCTTCAAGAACGCCTCGGGTGGCTCCGCCAAGCATCCGTTCGCGCAAGCGAGAATGCCCATAGCCGCCCATCACCATCAGGTCAGCCGCGGCGTGAGAGGCATGCGAGAGAAGGGTGCTCGCAACATCATCCGCGATCGGAAGCCTGTGAAACGCTGCCTCTACCCCATGGCGGGCCAAATGACGAACAATCCGCGGACTGGATCCGGCGGTTTTGTCGACGGCATCAACCGCTGTGACGAGCTCAACCCGCCGGGCGCGTGCAAGGAACGGAATGGCGTCGCCCACAGCCCTTGCGGCCGTCGCGCTCCCGTCCCAGGCAACCAGCACGTTTTCCAGTTTGCCCAAGACGCCCTCCTTGGAAGGGACCACAAGCACGGGGCGCCCGGAGGCGAACAGGACGGCCTCGATCATGCTTCGCCTCTCGTCGGGGAGGTCGGGGTCGGGCTGCTCGGCAACGATCAAGTCGAAGTTGCGGGCCAGCGGACCGAGCGCGCGATCGGCCGTACCAGATGCCTCGGTGAACACCTCCGTTTCCACTCTGGCTCCGGAACGTCGGAAAGAGGTTGCGAACTCTTCCAACATCTGAAGGATTGCGTGTCTCGCTTCCTCGAGGGCGGGTATGAGGAACGCGGCGCCGTCATCGAGGAAGCCACCGCTTGTCCCTGGATCCGGAGCCAAAGCGGCAGCCGTGACATGCGCGTCGAACGCAGTGGCGAGCAAAGCTGCATACTGCTTGGCTTGGTTGGATCTCTCATCAAGCAGGACAAGAACATCCTTGAACGCCATGGGCGCCGTCCATTGCCGTAGAGGCGAGCCCACGTATCACGGGCTCACCAAAGTTGGTCCGCAAATCAGCGATCCCTCGCTGCCTCTCAACGGCTCGACAGACCAAATGGCTGTCGTCTGGAACCTTATCCACCCTGCTGGAGGCGTGTGGCCAAGAGTTGCTTGGCGCGGTCGGCCCGTTGCTTCTCCTGCTGCTGGACTTCCCGGAAAAAGTTGGCGAGATCCTGATCGCTTCCAGCGTCGCTGGCGTACTTCTCGTAGGTCTCCGCCCCCTGGAGGGCGTGATACAGGACGCTGATAAGGTTATAGGTGGGGTCGTTGGTGCCGGTTTTGTCTGCCATGGATGAGCCTCCTCTGTTAACAAAGGCACTGACGTTAACAAAGGCACTGACGCAAAACCCGAGGGGAAGGTTCCCTTGCGCCCCGATAGCCGCGTTCGCCTCGCTCGGTCGACAGCCTGTAGCCGGGAGCTCAGCCGATATCAGAGCGTTTCCTAGGCTTTGACACTCAGCCGTTAACACACACGGAGACAAAGTCCTGATCGCATGCTCCCACATGACGACTACCCGAAGGCTTCTGACAGTCCGGCGGCGATCCGCCCAGCAGTCTGCGCCACCTCAGCCATAGGCGGCGCAGGAGTATGCCCTACCTCCTAACATAAGGGATCAACATCAGGGTGCACGGTCAGCATCCAATCCGCTCGGTTTCGCCGCACGGCTCCGCTCATGAATTTTCCGGCAGGCCCGAACGCACCTCGCTGAGTGTCTCATCTTTTGGGCGGGAAGCGACGTTCAGGCCGGCATTGTCCACCGGGGCGGGGCTGAGAAGGGTCCGAACTTGGTTGATGCGGTCTTCGACATCCTGCGGCGGCATTCCAAGAGCCCGGAGCAGGTGCTCGGCGAGGCCGAGCCCGGCGGCAAGGTTCTCCGGCAGGGCGTGGGTCGCGCCGACCTCCAGCAGCCTTCGCACTGATGTCGTGTCGGTGGTGCTGACGATGACTGGCAGCGCATGGTTCAGGTGCCGGACCCGGTGGACCAGCCGCTCCAAGGCGGACGGGCTGTCCAACGTGGCCACCACGGCCTTGGCCCGGTCGAAGCCTGCGGCGCGGAGTATGACGGGCCGGGTTGCGTCCCCGAAGACGACGTGATGCCCCTGCGCGCGTGCCTTCCTCAATCGATCCATGTCATGCTCGACGGCAACATATGGGATGCCGCCGATGTCCAGTACCCTGGCGACCAAGCATCCGACCCGTCCGCATCCGCACAGGATGACATGCCCGGACAGGGTGTCGCCGACTTCCGCCAGGGCGGCTTCGTCCGGGTGGGGCAAGGCCTGCGGCGAACCAAGGCCGACCCCGCGGGCCAAGCGCCCATTCCATTGGATCAGAAGCGGGGCCAGCGCCATGCTGAGCACGACGGTGACCAGAACCACTTGGCCTGTCCCCGCCGGTAAAAGCCCAATCGCGAGCGCCTGCGTCATCAACAGAAGGGCGAACTCGCCGCCATGCGCCAACACCACGCCGCCCCGGAACGCCGCGGGTGCCGTCCAGCCGGCGGCCCGGGCCGCGCCAAACACGATGGCCGCCTTCAAACCAACAAGGGCTGCCAGGGCGACGATGACGGAGAGCGGATGGGTGAGGATCGTCCGCGGATCGACGGCCATGCCCACCGTGATGAAGAACAGACCTAGGAGCACGTCCCGGAACGGGCGGATCTCGTCCTCGACCTGATGCCGGAAGTCGCTCTCGCCGATGATCATGCCGACCAGGAAGGCCCCTATCGGCAGGGACAACCCAACCTCCTCGGCCCCGAAGGCGGACAGCAGGACGAGCGAGAGGACGCCGAGCAGGAAGACCTCGTTCGAACGGGTGCGCGCCAGCATCTCGAAGAACCGAGCCAAGGTGCGTCGCGCCAGCAGGGCAATGGCCAGAAAGATGACCACCGCAAGAACAGCCCGGCCTGCCGCCAAGGCAGGACTTGCCTCGCCGCGCCCGCTCAAGGCGTCGGTGAGGATGAGGAACGGCAGCGTGGCGAGATCCTGGAACAGGAGAATGCCCAGAGCCAGGCGTCCGTGTTGGGTGTTCAGCTCCTCCTGGTCCGAGAGCTGCTTGGCCGCGATGGCCGTGGACGACATGGCAATGGCCCCGCCAATCAGAACGCCGGCGCCCCAGCCGAGGCCCGCCACCCACGCCAGGATGCCACCAGCCAGTGTCGTGAGAGCAACCTGCAGGCTGCCCATGCCGAATACGAGCGAGCGCGCCGCCAACATGCGTGGCAGGGAGAATTCCAGCCCGATGATAAACATCAGGAGCACGACCCCGAGCTCGCCGAGAAACCGCACTCCCTCCGTCGCGGGCAGGAGCCCCAGCCCATGCGGCCCGATCAGAACGCCGGCGAGCAGGTAACCAGTGACAGGCGAGAAGCGGAGGCGAACCAGGGTCGTCACCACAGCGAACGACGCCACCACAATCACCAGCATCTCGAACAACAGCCGCTCGGCCATGACCGCATCTCCCGACCACCGTGCACCGAAGAACGCGCGGGGGCAGAGGAAGATCACTGGATAAGAAGATGTGTTAGACCGACGACATGATCTGCCCGTCCTGGGTGTTGATGGCCGTGTTCAGCGCATCGCTGGTACCTTTAGGGTCGGCAGCCGCAGCACGAAGGTGCTCGTGGCGGAACTCCAGCATTGTATGTGCAACTTGGTCGTCGGCGTGCGCTCAAATTCAGATCCAACACCGTGCACCAGTAATTCGCTTGGAACTTTGATGAATCGATTCGGGAGCCGATGAGCAAAGCTGGCTCGGGTGAGGGTCAGCCATCGCGTCTCAAGTTCAGCCCCTGGTTCAAGCCGACGGATGCGAGCAGGCCAAGGCGGTGCTAGCCGAGTTGGCTGTGACCGAAACGGCCTGCAAACTCGCTTTCGATGGCCGGCCAGGCACGATGATCCCGTTGCCGATCGCAACCCACCCCAGCCCGTGTGAGTGGCTGCAAAGTTACATGGTGGGCTTCTGGGTCCTTACCCAACTGCTCTTGCTTCAACTTGAAGCACAAACGCCCGCCGGGCGGCGGGCGAAGCAATTGCTGGAGATGACTTGATTTACGCGACAGCCGAGCGATGCGCGATAGCATCGATCTCAGAACGGGAGAGACCAATGTCGTCGAGTTCACGGTCGGTGAGACCGGAAAGCTCGCGAAGCGTTTCGCGGTACCGCCGATAAGCGCGGAGTTTGGACAGAAGAATCGTTACGAACATGATGATCCTGAGTGTTTAACCGGCCCATGCGGCCGGCAATTTCGTACTTTGCTTGTTTGCAATCAAACATATAAGAACGGGAAGTGAGCTCTGAAACAGACGAAAGAGAAGCTCAGATATGCAATTGGTGCATATCTAGCGTATGTGAAGATCGAACCGTTCTTCTGAGGGAATGCTTTGTTTGCAAAATTGCACATTAAGCAGAGGCGTCCGGGATGCCGAGAATGTCGATCTCGGCGGCTGATTGCCGATAAGCTCGGCTATCGGGTAGCTTTGCATGGTGGATGGCCGCCATCACCTGACTCTGCCGCCACAACACGTTCCCGCCTCCAGGGAGGGTCGCGAACCCTGAGGGAGAACGGCGTCGTCGGTGCTCAGTTTGCGGTCAATTAGCAAGCCTCAGCTCAGAACCCGACCGCCTAGGCCGCCTGACCCCAGTCATAAGGTGAGCGAAAATCTTCGCCCTCTGTTCGCTCCTCAGAGGGGTGAATTCCGTAAGGATCAATCGTACTGGGCTCAACTCGGGGGCAGTGGGCGAGGGCGGGAGCCACTGTCGATGGCGACAAACGTGAAGACCGCTTCCGTCACCTTGATCTGTTCGTCGCCATCACGGGAGCGGCGCCAAGCTTCAACCTGGAACTTCATGGAGGTGCGGCCCGTGGAAATCAGGTCGGCGTAAACTGAGACCTCGTCACCGACATGCACTGGAGTGTGAAATACCATTCCATCCACTGCAACGGTTACGCAGCGTCCCCGAGCGCGCCGTGCAGCCGCATTGCCGGCGGCAAGGTCCATCTGCGACATCAGCCAACCGCCGAAGATGTCTCCAGCAGGGTTGGTGTCCGAGGGCATGGCAATTGTTCGGATGACGGGCAAACGCGCATGCATCTCTTCTGACGTCATCCCTAGCTCCCTACGGTCCTGTCGGACCTTTAACCATGATGGCCAGCCATCCGGTCGGTCCCTTGCAGGATGATGGAAGGGACCGGCGTTGGCAATTTGGGCCAGGGCTCCGGATAGCCATCCAATGAAGCTGTCCACCCGACGTCGCACAATTATCTACGACCACCCCGTCTGTTTCGGATGGAGAGAAGAAGAACAATCGAACACGACCAATGGATGTGATTGGCCAGTAAGGTACCACCGCCATGGCTCTGATCGAACCAGGATTGCTGCCTCACGTTGACCCGGTCTGAGGGCTCGTCCTGGTGGTCGAGCCGCTGTGGGGAACCTCGATGGACAAGAGCAAGCAGTTCAACACCTGGTACTGGATCGCCGCCATCCTGGGCATCCTGCTGATCCAGTACGTCTTCAGCACGGCCCAGCAGATCGCGCCTATTCCCTACAGCCAGTTCCAGGAGCTGCTCCGGGGCGGCAAGGTGGCCGAGATCGGCATCTCCGACCGCTTCATCCAGGGGCGGCTGAAGGAGCCTCTGCCTGGCGGCCAGACGCGGTTCGCGACGACCCGCGTTGACCCGGACTTTGCCCAAGAGCTGCAGCAATACGGCGTCACCTATACTGGACAGATCGAAAGCACGCTGTTCCGCGACATCCTCTCCTGGGTTCTGCCTGTCCTGATCTTCTTCGGGATTTGGGCCTTCCTCATGCGCCGCATGGCTGGGGCGGGCGGCCTTGGCGGAGGCCTGATGCAGATCGGCAAGAGCAAGGCCAAGGTCTATGTCGAAGCCGACACCGGCGTACGCTTCGAGGACGTGGCCGGTGTCGATGAGGCCAAGGACGAGTTGCGGGAGGTCGTCGAGTTCCTCAGAAACCCGGAGCAGTACGGCCGGCTTGGCGGGCGCATGCCGAAGGGCGTGCTCCTGGTCGGCCCGCCGGGCACCGGCAAGACGCTGCTCGCCAAGGCGGTGGCCGGCGAAGCGAAGGTGCCGTTCTTCTCCATCTCCGGCTCGGAGTTCGTCGAGATGTTCGTCGGCGTCGGTGCCGCGCGTGTGCGCGACCTGTTCCAGCAGGCCCGCGAAAAGGCGCCGGCCATCATCTTCATCGACGAGCTCGACGCCCTTGGCCGCGCCCGCGGCATGGGCGGCCTGGCCGGAGGCCATGACGAGAAGGAGCAAACGCTCAACCAGCTTCTTGTCGAACTCGATGGCTTCGACTCCCGCACCGGCCTGGTGCTGCTCGGCGCCACCAACCGGCCCGAGATCCTGGACCCGGCGCTGCTGCGCGCCGGGCGCTTCGACCGCCAGGTGCTGGTGGACCGGCCCGACAAGAAGGGCCGCATCCAAATCCTCCAGGTGCACATGCGCAAGGCGAAGCTGGCCCCGGATGTGGATGCCGAAAAGGTGGCGGCGCTCACCCCTGGCTTCACAGGTGCGGATCTGGCCAACCTCGTGAACGAGGCCGCGCTCTTGGCCACCCGGCGCGGAGCGGACGCCGTGACCATGGCGGACTTCAACAACGCCATCGAGCGCATCGTCGCCGGGTTGGAGAAACGCAACCGGCTCCTGAACCCGAAGGAGCGCGAGGTGGTGGCGTACCATGAAATGGGCCATGCGCTCGTCGCCCTGGCGCTCCCCGGCGTGGACCCGGTGCACAAGGTGTCGATCATCCCGCGCGGCGTCGGGGCGCTGGGCTACACGATCCAGCGGCCCACCGAAGATCGCTTCCTGATGACCCGCGAGGAGCTGGAGAACAAGATGGCGGTGCTGCTCGGCGGGCGCGCCGCCGAGCTGATCGTCTTCAACCATCTCTCCACCGGCGCGTCGGATGACCTGGTGCGTGTGACTGACATCGCCCGCTCGATGGTGACCCGCTATGGCATGTCGGAAAAGCTCGGGAATGTTGCCCTGGAAAAGGATGAGCGATCATTCCTGAGCCCGAACCCGCTCGGCAATGGCGCACGCGAACGCTCCTACTCGGATGAGACCGCGGCTGCGATTGACGACGAGGTGCGGGCCATTGTGGACCAGGTGTTCGAGCAGACTGTCGCGCTCCTGCGGGAGAGGCGGGATGTCCTGGAGCGGACGGCCCGGCGCCTGCTGGAGAAGGAAACTTTGGACGAGGGTGAGTTGCAGGAACTTGTCGCAAGCTCATTCCCTAAAGCGGGGGAAACCAACGTTGAGGTCGAGCGCCATCGGTCCCCGGACCGCGCCGTCGTAAGCGCTGAAAGGTCGTAAGTGGGAAGTCTCCAGACCCGCCGGATGTGCGGGGCGTGCTTGCAAGCTATCGACATGGGGGTGGAACAGTATGGACGAGCAGTGGGTCAGAGGTCTGCGACCTGGATCGATCTCCTTCGTGCTTGAACGAAGAGCGCGGCGCTATAGGGAACAACATAAGGCGAGCTGTCGGCAGTTTACGCTCAAATGGCAGCGAGGAGCCAATGGACCCGATCCGCCAGGCCACGGCTGTGAACGGCTTGGTGATCAGCTCCACGCCTTCATCCAAACGGCCATGGTGGATGATGGCATTGCGCGTGTAGCCCGTGGTGAACAGCACCTTCAACCTCGACGAGATCTTGAGAGCTTCGTCAGCCACTTTGCGGCCGTTCATCCGCCCGGCCCGCACGACATCTGTGAACAGAAGAGCGATCTCTTCCTTGTGCCGCTCCAGCAGCCTGAGGCCACTCGGCCCGTCCTCAGCCACGATCACATGGTAGCCGGCGTCCTCTAGGGCTGTGACCGCGAAGTCACGCACCAGCGGATTGTCCTCGACGACGAGCAGCGCAGACGACGCGGGCTGGCGGCGCCCTTCTTGTGCGAGCTTGGCGCCAATGAAGGGGCACCGACCTTCTGCGGAGCAGATGGTATGTAGACCAGGCGTATCTGCCGACCGAGCAGCGGGGCGCTGGCGCTTACACGATGATGGCGGTTCCCAAATCATGAAAGATGGGGCATTTGTCGGCTTCCATATCAGCGCGTCGCCGAAATGCCACAAGACGAAATCCCGGCCCTCATGCCGCGCATCCCAGGCCACCAATTCGTCCTCTATGGCGATGCGTGTTCGGGAGTGCCTGGCGCTCTTCATGAGACCACGTTCGCCTCCGTCAACGCGGTGATCCGGAGGCTACGGCCGCAGCCGGAGTTCATCCTCTTCCCCGGCGACGAGATCATCGGCCTCACGGCCGACGCCGACGCGCTGCGGGCGCAATGGCGGCACTGGCTCGACCACGAGATGGGCTGGCTCAATCGCGCGACCACCCCGCTCTTGCACACTACCGGAAATCATACGGCTTACGACGCCATGAGCGAGGATGTGTTCCGGGAGATGCTTGACCTGCCCCGGAACGGACCGCCCGGGCAGGAGGGGCTGTCGTACTGGGTGCGCCGCGGCGACCTGCTGCTGGTCTTCGTCCATACCCTCTGGACCGGGCTGGGGGGCGAGGGGCACGTCGAGACCGAGTGGCTGGAGAGCGTGCTGCGCCAGCATGCCGACGCCCGGCACAAGCTCGTTCTGGGCCACCATCCGGTTTACCCAGTCAACGGGTTCTCCGGACCGTACCAGCGCGAGATCGGCCCAGAGCACGCCGGACGCTTCTGGGATATCCTGGTGGAGGCGGATGTGCTCGCTTATGTCTGCAGCCACATCCTGGCCTTCGACGTGCAGGTGCATCGAGGCGTGCTCCAGATCTGCACGGCAGGAGCGGGAACGGCCCATCGCATGCCCGAAGGCGTCGAGTATCTCCACTGCGTGCAGGCGGCTCTCGACGATGACGGACTGCGTTATCAGGTCCTGGACACGGACGGGCGCGCGCGTGAGCGCCTGGAATGGCCGATGGCACCGTTCTCCGCCCGACGGTGGCGGGAACTTGCCAGAGGAGAGGAGGAGGCCCCCGTCACCGGACGGCTGGGCCAGGGCCGCAGGATTGAGGTCCGGTTCCGGGGACGCGCGGCAGCCGACACGGTTAGCTCGGCGCAGACGCTTCTTTCCGCCTTCTCGCCTGGAAGCATCGCTCCGGTATGGATCGGGTTGCAAGGACCGCGGCAGACATTGACCCTGATCATGGGGCGCGAGCCCGGGCGCAGCCCGCATTACTGGATCGGTCCTAACATTCCAACCGGGGAGGACTTCGACGTTCATCTCGCGATCAACCCCGACATGGGGCCCGGCGGCGTTCTGTGCCGCCCTTGGAGCGAGGGCCGCTGGACGTCGCTTGCGGCAGCCTCTGCGACAGGGCTGGAGACGCTCCACTGGCCGGAACGGTGGAGTGTCGGATATGGGCAGCATGGTAGCCAGGACCGCCGCTTCGCCGGACCGGACCTAAGGGTCATGGTCGCCATCACTTAAATCCACGCAGGACCAGGACGGTCACTGCACCAGAAAGAGGAGCTCCGATGCGGTCGGGCCTGATAGACGAGGTGACGGCGATCATGCGCCAGGCCGCGGCGGATGTGATGCTGCCTCGCTTCCGAAGGCTGGTAGATGGCCAGATCGAGGAGAAAACGCCCGGTGAGGTCGTCACCATCGCGGACCGAGAGGCCGAGCAGATCATTAGCCCCCAGCTGGCCACCCTCCTCCCAAGCTCCCGGGTCGTCGGCGAGGAGGCCGTAGCGATGAACCCGAAGCTCATCGACGGGCTTGATGAAGGCACGGTCTGGCTGGTTGACCCACTCGATGGAACGGCAAATTTCGTGGCTGGATCGCCAGCCTTCTCGGTGATGGTTGCGCTCCTGCAGGAAGGACAGACGATCGTCTCCTGGCTGCTAGACCCGGCCAGCGGTCAACTGTCAGTAGCGGCTCGTGGCAGCGGTGCGTTCATTGACGGAGTCCGGGTTCGAACGCCGACAGTGCCCTTGCCGCCACAGGAGTGTCGCGGCTCCGTGCTCACACGGTTCCAGCCTGAAGAATTGAAGGAGCAGGTGACGGTGAGGTCAGCCGAGCTCGCGGCGATCCTACCAGGAGCCAAATGCGCCGGCATCGACTACCCCGCAGTCATCACAGGGGCTCAGAACTTCCTGATGTTCTGGCGGCTCCTGCCATGGGACCATGCGCCTGGTGCCTTCCTCGTCGAAGAGGCAGGTGGCTACGTCGCGCGCCTCGATGGCTCGGAGTATCGGCCGTCGGATCAACGCCCAGGCTTGCTGGTCGCCCAGAACCGCGATGTCTGGCACACCGTCAGGAACGCCCTCCTGCAAGCCGCATGAAAACCCTTCCACATGCAGGGAAGCCTCCAAGATGTCAGGCTGCCATCCAACCGCATGCCGGAGGCCAAAGTGACCCGACGGCTCGCCGAGTTCATCCTGTCGCTGCCCGGTTCGGGCGCGATGGCGAGTGCCGCGATCGACGGGCCGGCGTTAAGGTCGGCGACGCCGTCACCTTCGACGTCGGGGGTATATCAATGCGAAGCTTCTGGACCTGATCATTCTGTTTGGGCCGACAGTGAACCGGCCTCCGCATAAACTGGCGGCTCACTTGCGAGCGGCCATGAGATCGTGGGTGAGGACGGTAAGCTTGCCGATCAGCGATGCCATGTCGCCTGGATCGCACGACCACTGGGTCCCAATGGCTGACCCATCAGCGGACACGGACACGACGGCGAGCGAACGCAGCTTGCCCTCGCGAGCGAGACGCAGATGCTCCTGCAGCAGGTCGACCATCGATGCGGTGTTCTCATCGGCGGGTGGTGTGGTAACCGGGTGGAGCTTGGTCACCGAACCCCGCTGGCCAATGTGCGTGTCATTCATGGTGCACCCCTTAACAAATTCCTGTCTCGTTGCAGCCTTCCCGTCGGCTGAAGATGCGCACTAGACATGAACCAAGTGTCAACACTAGGCCAGGACTGCAAAATCGTCAGTCCTGTCGCCTTTCGACAACACTCGACCGAGAAGCTGAGCAGTTATTACTTCGCAATTCTGCAAATTGGGGTGATCACTACCCGAACTCGGAATGGCACAATGAGAACTTGTTGAGCTACGAGAACACATCTTCAGGGAACTTCATGCTTTCCATGCTCGGTCGATAAATCGGAACGGTCTCGCTTGGCTGGAGACGAAGCGCCACTGCTGTCCGCGCGTTCGAACCAGCCCCCGCCTGACGCGTTACCTGCCCAACCGAAGCTTCTCTTCAATGGCTGCCGTGACGATCCAGGGGCATACCCAATCCGACGCTACGGAGCGTGGCAGGAACCGCATCCTCGCCGCTCTTCCCCAAGACGTCTTGTCCGCTCTGATGGAGCGGGCAAGCATCGTTCCATTAGCTCGCGGGCGAGTACTGCAAGAGGTAGGCGAGCCGGTGCGGGAAGCTCTATTCCCGCATAGCGGCGTCATCGCCCTGATCGCGCCAATGGGTGACGGGCGCGCCGTCGAAACCGCAGCCGTCGGATCGGAAGGGTACCTTGGCTTCTGGGCAGTCCTGGGCAGCGATGACCGGGCGCTCTGCCGCGCCCTCGTTCAGGTGCCAGGGACCGCAACCCGCTTGTCGATCGACAGCCTTCTGGAGATCAGCCGAACGTACGTTCCGCTCGCTGACTTGTTGCTGCGATTCAGCAAGGTGCTCCTCACGCAGTCCATCCAAGCGGCCGCGTGCAACGATCTCCACACCCTCGAGGCCCGCTGCGCCCGCTGTTTGCTCCATGCGCATGACCGCGCAGTCCAGGAAGAGACGGTCCAGATGTCCCAGGCTCGTCTCGCTCTCATGCTGGGCGCGCGCCGACAAACTTTGAGTGGAGTGACCAAGTCCCTTCAGACACGCGGCATCGTCCGGCTGGAGCCGGGGTGCATCAGGGTGCTCGACCGGGCTGGCCTCGAGGCGGCGTCATGCGAATGCTATAGGATCGTGCGCGAGGCTTACGGGACCCTTCTAGGAGAGCATGAGGAGTTGTGGGGCAAACTGGTAACGGGTTGATTGTACAAGGTTTCAAGCCAGACTAAACAAGGTTGCGGGACACCTTCCTTTGCCAAAGCGCACCCCGTCCAATCCTGGGCCTCCTGATCCTTCTCCAACTCCGGAGATCCTGCAGTTCAAGGTTTGGCTGCTCGGCATCAGCCCCATGATCTGGCGGCGGGTTCAGGTGCCAGCCAGCATGACCCTGCGTGAGCTGCACGGCGTCATCCAGGTGGCCATGGGCTGGGAGGGCATTCACCTGTTCCAGTTCACGCTCCGGGCCAGACGGTTCGGCTCCATGGAGGTGGCGACCCGGTCTCCGGATGTTGCACTCTCCGAGCTTCGCCTCCACCAAGGAACCCGTTTCCGCTATGAGTACGACCTCAACGGTCCCTGGGAGCACGAGGTACGCCTCGAGAGCCGGCATGAGGCTGACCCTAAGAGTAGCTATCCCATTTGTCTGGACGGGGATGGATCCTGCCCGCCGGAGGATTGCGGCGGGGTGGCCGGTTTTCTGGCCCGGCGTGAGGCCTGGACCACTCCAGAAGCTGGTTATGATCTCGCTGTCCTGGCCGGTTTCATTGATCAGCTTGCGTTGAAGCGGAGCACAGGCAGGTCCATCGACGCTGAGGAGATCAACGACGTTCAGGAGGCTCTGGAGCGCCTTGAAGGACGCCAAGGATGGCAGGGCAACCCATTCTCCCGCAAGGACGTCAACGCTCGGCTAAGCAGGGCCGAGTATCTGGACCTCATGCATCAACAGTGGTGAGGCCATAGTCCCGTTGATCTGAAGACGGTGCTTGAGCCCTCCCGCGAGAGTACGGAGGGGCCATGCAGGTCAAGATCATGCTTCAGATCGTCGCCGACGACGGTAACATCCGCACCACAGAGGAGGTCGCAGACCTGACGAAGGTCACCGAGGGAGCCGAAGATCTGGGCCTGTCACTGGCCGAGAGCAAGGCTCTGCTGGCGGCCGCTCAGCAGCGGATCGTCGAGGCTCAGGTCAATGGCTGGCTCGCGACCCACCGCCACTGCAAGGTCACTGGTCGGAAGCTCCGGTGCAAGGGCAGTTACCCGATCACCTTCCGGACCTTGTTCGGCGATGTCCAGCTGAAGAGCCCACGCTTCTACGTTCCCAAAGAGCGCCAGACCAACGGGCCAGCGACGATCTCGCCGTTAACGCAGTTGCTCCCTGACCATATTGCGCCGGAGCGCCTGTACCTCGAGACCCGCTGGGCCTCGCTTGTCTCCTATGCGGCAGCCGCCGATCTCCTAGCCGACGTGCTTCCTATCGGAGGTGGCGTCAACGCGACAACCGTACGGCAGCATGTGCTCCGCGCCGCCGAGCGAATGGAGGACGATCTTGCTGAGCAGCGGACCTCATTTACCGAGGGCACAGATCCTCGCGACTGGGAGGATCTGTCGGTCCCCGAGGGTCGGATGGTCATCGGCCTGGACGGCGGCTATATCCGCGATTGGCGCGACAGAAAGCGGAACTTCGAGCTCATCGTCGGCCGGTCCATACCCGAAGAAGGGGAGGCGCGGTACATCGGCTTCGTCCACGGCTATGATCGCAAGCCGCAGCGCCGCATCATCGACCATCTCAGGCGCCAGGGCTTCCAGGCCGATCAGGATCTGACCTTTATCACTGACGGCGGGGAGGAGGTCCGCACCCTCGCTGAGCGGATCAGCCCGTGCAGCGAGCACGTCCTCGACTGGTTCCACATCACCATGCGGATCTCGGTTCTGCGCCAGTTTGCTCAGGGACTGGTGCGCCATGACAAGGACGATGGGGTGGCGGCTCTCGATGAGCTGCGCCGGATCAAGTGGTTCCTCTGGCACGGCAACACCTATCGAGCCCGCGAGGCCATCGATGATCTGCTCCTCGATCTCGAAGCTCTCGACAGTCGCTATCCTAACCTGCGCAAGTTCAGGACAGCGATGCGGGAATTCCAGATCTACATCGCCAGCAACGAGCCCAGCCTGATCAACTATGGCGAGCGCTATCGGTCCGGCGAGCGGATCTCTTCAGCCTTTGTCGAGGCGACGGTGAATGCGGTGATCAGCAAACGTTTTGCCAAGAAGCAGCAGATGCAGTGGAGCCGGCGCGGGGCTCATTTGCTCCTGCAAACGCGGACCAAGACCCTGGATGGCTCACTGCGTGCCGCATTCGAGCACTGGTATCCTGGCATGATGAACGACAACGCCAAGGACCACGGACAGGCCGCCGCTTAACTGCCCCACGCTTCCTCATGCTCTCCGAGCACCCGCAGCAGCTCGGCTTTCCGCCGGGCCAGGCGGGCGAGCAGTTCGTCGAGGTCCTTGTAGCCCGTGCGCTGGCCAAAGATGCGGTTGAACTGTCGCCGGAATAACGCCTCGGCGCCCGGTGAGGGACTCTGCTTCCACAGCTTCAGACCGCGGTAAAAGCACCAGATTGCCTGGCGGACCAATTCCACCGCCTGGGCCTGCTTGGGCGAGGTCGGCATCAGCTTCTCGAGGTGGCGCTCGGCATGAACCCAGCACAGGGCGTGCGTGGCAACGCGGAACTGGCCGGCATCGTCAGAGACCACGACCGTGTTTGCCATCCGCCCGTGGTGCCGGATCGCACCCCAAGTGGCAGCCGCGTTCAGCAGCTGGAGCAGAGGCCGGTCGAAGATGTTGATCGAGCACCGTGCCAGATGCTGCCACCATTCGATCTGCGAGCAGAACACTTGGCCCTGGAGCTTCGCTAACCGGGCGATCACGGCGGCCTCGACAGGCTGTGCGCGCAGATAGTCCAGCGCGGCCTCGTTGATGACGTAGTCCTCACGGCCAGCCCGCAGCAGCGACAGGAAGTTCAGGCGCGATTTCGACCGGCTGGTGCGAAAGACCGTAAAGCGTTCGCCGCCGATCTGCGTGGTCACCCCAGGGCAGCGGGCATGCCGCGCACCGGTGTCATCGACGGTGATGTAAGGGGACGAGACCAGGCCCGCTTCCAGGACCGCGTGGTCCTCCTGTTCGAACGGCTCCAGATCCGAGGTGAGCAGGCGCACCACCTCTCGCTTGGAGATCGACAGGCCGATCCCGTTCAGAAGATCGGTGAGCCGCTCGGTGGTGACCTGGCCTTGCGTGTGCAGGGCGAGGCAGAACCGTCGCACGCCGGGCCCGAACCCGCCGGCAATCCCCGCCGGCAGCGGCGCGATGATGGTCTGGCCCTGGGGCGTCACCCAGCGTTCCCGCCTGTAGCGCACGATCTCGGCAGCCAACACGAGATCCCGGCGCACCACCGTCTTGTAGCCTTTGAAGCGCGAGCCGGGCGGAACCTCGACCCGGATCGTGATTTCGCGGGTCACCTGATCCCGTTTGGCGCCGCGGCCTGGGCGGCCCGGACTGGTGGGCCGCGGCTGGGTGGCTTTCTCCATGCCAGAGGGTTTGAACGGCGGGCGCGGCGGCAGGTGCTTGAGCCGGGCGATCTCGTCCTTCAGGGCCTGGTTGTCGAGGCGCAGGTTGCTGTTGTCGAGGCGCAGTTGCTCAACCTCTTGCTCCAGTCGATCAATCTTGCCGGCCAGATCCGAGACCAGCTCGCGCAGGGCCTTCTGAGACAGCGGCTTGTTGGAACCACCGGGCGAGGTCATGCCGAGATTGAATCATGAATGTCCAGTCGGAGGAATCCCTCGCCCCCCAAACTGCCCCAGTTACTGTTCGAGAGCAGGGGACGCTATGACGACGAGGACTTCGCGCCGCTCGTGCCAAAGACCTACGACCTGCCGGAGCTGCCGTGGTCCCTGGCCGGAAAACTGGAGCGGACCGCCGTCGCCGTCATGCACCTCGACGCGCGGCTGACGGCGTCTGGGCTCTCCGCCGGCTGGCAGTCCCGCTGCGACATGATCGAAGCGACCCGGGCGCTAATCCTCGACGGCCACTTCGTCGACATCGGCGACGTGGTGCTGCACGACGCCGGCATGGACGTGCGCAGCCCGACCCACGAGCTCACCCGCGCGGCGGCGGCGCTGCGGGCCCGGCGCATGGTGCTCGCCCGCAAAGCGCCCTGGCCTCTGTCCATCGACGGCCTGTCGGCCCTGCGGGGATTGATGCTCGGCTCCCCAGAGGTCGAACCTCTGGGGAAGGATAGGGGGGCCGGGGCCGAGGATGGGCCGGTCCATGACGACGAGGATCCGCTGGCGAGCCACCTTGCGGAGATCGATGCCATCCTGGCCCGCACCACCAAGACGCTCGCGGGCGAAACGCCGATTCCGAAGCGCCGATCGCACCTGGTCTACGACCCGGAGGTCGACGAGGCCGAGAACGAGGACCTCTGGCTCGACGTGGTCAAGCGCACCGAGAAGTGGCCCGCGATCGCGGCGGCCGCCATCGCCTGGGACGCCTGGACGGGCCTCGGCATGTATCACCGCCAGCCCTGGCTCGGCCTCATCATGGCCGGGGCGATCCTGCGGGCGAGGGGACTGACCACGCACCTCCTGCCGCTCGTCTCCGGCTACAAGGCCTCGCGCTATCGGCTCCAGGGGAGGGAAGGGGGCGTCGAGAAGGTCGAGGCCTTCGCCCGGATCGTTGACGAGGCGGTGGACCAAGGCGAGAAGGACATGCAGCGGCTGGCGCTGGCGCGCGAGACGATGCTGCGACGGGCGAAGGACTGCCGGAGCAACTCGCGGCTGCCGCAGCTCATCGAGCTGTTCCTGTCGCGGCCGCTCGTATCGGGGGCGATCGCATCGAAACTGATCGGGGTCACGCCGAAGGCGGTCGACCTCATGTTGGCGCAGCTCGGAGGAGCCCTGCCGAGAGAGCTCACGGGGAGGCGGCGCTACCGCGCATGGGGCATCGTCTAAGGAATGCCGGACAGCAAACCGCCCATACCCACGTGGAGCTAAGGGCAAGGTACCGCCTGCCAAGGAGACCTTCACACTGCCACGCTTAACGACTCAGATTGACCCGAAGGCGATCCTCTGGCTTCCAAAGCGTTCCCGCGCCCTGGCCATCCAGAATAAACTCCTGTGTTAGCACGACCTTGAGGCATCTCACGGCGGCTCGTCGCGCACCGCAGCCCGATGAGCTCACGGGATTGCCGCTTAAGCTGGTACGATAGGCGATAGAACGTTTCGCAACTGGTGCTGGAGTTCCAAAGAAATGGGCCGCTAAGGTCTCGATATCCTGCTCGAGTGCCCGCCAGTATGGTGCGCCCAGTGGCTATATCATGAACGCATAAACCCCATACGAATTTATATTTGCCGACCTAGGCAAGGCCGTTAATGATCCCAGTCCTTACAGGGGTTCTAAAAACAAAGAAACCATATCTCCCTGTATCAGGATCAGAACCATAGAGGGACGAATGAAACATCTGCGCACTCTATTTTTACTTGGCGCGACAGCGCTCAGCTCACCCGCACTGGCTCAACAGACGCTCTATTTCGCCGGGTACTCCGGCGACTTTCAGACGATGTTCGAGAAGGAAATAATCCCTGAATTTCAGGCCAAGCATAACGTCAAGGTTGTGTACGTAGCGGGCAATTCCAGCGAGGTCCTCGCGAAGCTGCAGGCGCAGAAGGGCAATCAAGAGATAAACGTCATTCTGGTCGACAACGGGCCGATGCAACAGGCCATCCAGTTTGGATTTTGCGACAAGGTGACCGAAGCACCGGTTTACAAGGACATCTACGATGTCGCGAGCGCTGCCACTTTCGGGGGGCGTGCAGTCGGCGTCGGTTTGGTGGCGACCGGCATTGCGTACAACAAGGACAGCTTCGAAAAGAACGGCTGGGCGCCTCCTACCTCATGGAACGACCTCACTGACCCAAAGTTCGAGCAGCGTGTCGCCTCGAATCCGATTTCGGGCACCTATGGTCTCAACATGCTGTTGATGTTCGCCCGCCTCAATGGCGGCGGCGAGAAAAACATCGAGCCGGGCTTCAAGGCCGTCCGGGAAAAGCTTGTTCCGAATGTGCTGAGTTGGTCATCGTCGAATGCGCAGCTCGCCCAAATGTTTCAGAATGGCGACATCGATGTTGCCGTCTGGGGAAGCAGCCGAGCGATTGCGCTGAAGCAAACCGGCTTTCCAGTCGAGTTCGCCTATCCGAAGGAGGGAGCCCCGGCAATCGTAGCCTCAGCCTGTGCCGTTGCCGATAACAAGTTGCCAGAGGCGTCTCAGGCACTCCTGCAGTATCTAGCATCGCCAGACGTTCAAGTGAAATTGGCTACGCAAGGCTTCGGGCCAACAAATCGCCAGACAAAGCTAGAGGGTACGCTGGCAGCGGAACTGCCCTATGGCGAGGAAAAGCTGTCGAAGTTGATCAACGTGGACTGGCCGGTCATCAATCCGCAACGCGCCGAGTGGACCAATCAGTGGAACCGCACGGTCGAAAGATGAGCGCAGCTCGCCATGAGATCGCTGCAGTCCAAGAGAGCATAAGCCTTATCCGATGAGTAAGTTGTCACTACGTGGACTTTCGAAAACCTATGGCGGCGATTTCCAAGCCGTTCGCCGCCTAGATCTAGACGTGGAAAGCGGAGAGTTCCTTTCGCTTTTAGGTCCCTCCGGATGCGGCAAGACCACAACGTTGCAGATGGTTGCGGGCTTCGTGCCCCCAACCGCCGGCACCATCGTGCTTGAAGGACAGGATATGACCTACGTCGCGCCGGAAAAGCGCGACATGGGGATTGTCTTCCAAAGCTACGCGCTGTTCCCGCATATGACGGTATCACAGAACGTCGGCTTTGGCCTGGAGATGCGCAAGATAAAAGGCGCGCAACTGCGGGATCGCATTGAGGAAGCCCTCGCGATGGTGCGCCTGTCCGGCCTCGAAGGCCGGTACCCTCGTGAGTTATCCGGAGGGCAACGTCAAAGGGTCGCGATAGCGCGCGTGCTGGCGATACGTCCGCGCGTCATGCTGTTGGACGAACCCATGTCCAACCTTGACGCCAAGCTCCGCAGCGAAATGCATGTCGAACTTCGCGCGCTGCAGCGCCGCCTCGGGATCACGACCATCCTTGTGACGCACGATCAACTCGAAGCGATGACGATGAGCGATAGGATTGCCGTCATGTCGAACGGCGGCATTGCCGAGCTGGGTAGTCCCCAAGACGTCTATGACGCACCGGTCTCGGAGTTTGCATTCAGATTTCTCGGGCAGACGAACGTCATCACGGGAAAGATCTCCTCAAGGAATGATCGCACCGCATCCGTGAGCGTTGGACCGATTTCCTTCCCAGCCGACATTGGCAGGGATCATGTCGGCGCCGATGTTAAGCTGTTCGTTCGTCCCGAGCGTCTCCGTATCGGGGCTGTCGACGAGTGCAACGTCAAGGGACGCGTAATGACGCGCCTCTTTCTTGGCGGCGTATGGTTCTATGAGATCGACAGCGACATCGGGCAACTGCGCGTTACCACGCCAAATCAGGGTACCGTACAGCCCATGGAGGGCGAAATCGTTGGGATACGCTGGAACGACGGCGATCTGCAGGTCATCGCTCCAGAGGTGGCACATGACTGATAAGACGCTCCGCGCGGCCGGTACGCCTTGGCTCCTCTCCCTGCCGGCCCTTGCATTGTTTCTGGGGTTATTGGTCGTACCGCTGGCGCTGACTGCAATTCTCTCGTTCAATGTTTTCGACGGCATGCGCGGTGTGCAGCCTGACTATACCCTCGGTAGCTACATCGAAATTCTGTCCGACGGCTATTACCATGAATTATTTCTGCGCACCGGCGCGATGTCGCTAGGCGTTACACTCATTTGCATCATCGTTGGGGTGCCTGAAACGCTGATCCTGGCCAAGATGCGACCGGCTTGGCAGGGAACGTTCTTCGTCGTCATTCTCGGACCCTTGCTCATTTCCGTGGTCGTCCGCACACTCGGATGGTCAATCCTGCTCGGCCGCCAGGGAATGGTGAACTCCACTCTTCTCTCCCTCGGTCTGATCGATCGTCCAACGCAGCTGATGTTCACCATGACGGGAGTCATCATCGTCCTGACGCATGTGCTCATGCCGTTCATGATCATTGCGGTCTGGACTGCCATGCAAAAGCTCGATGGTCAGGTCGCCCATGCCGCGAGGTCTCTTGGCGCGGGGCCGGGAACGACCTTCCGCCGCATCATCCTTCCGCAATTGATGCCCGGCATACTCTCCGGCGCGATCATCGTATTCACCTTGGCCGCGTCGGCATTCGCGACGCCAGCCATCATCGGCGGCAGGAGAGTGAAGGTCGTCACTACGGCCATCTACGACGAGTTTCTGAGTTCGCTGAACTGGCCGCTGGGAGCCGCTATCGCAATGCTGCTGCTGCTCGGCATCGTCTTCGTCGTCATCGGAAGCAATCGGTTCGTTGAGCGGCGATTCAAGCAGGTGTTCGCATGAGGAACCGGGAGATGGAACGGAATGGGCCGGTTGCGTTGGCATTCCACACCCTGTTCACGATTTTCATAATTGCACCGCTCATTGTGGTGGTCTTGGTCTCGTTCTCGGACAAAGGATACGTCTCCATGCCGTTCGACGGTGCCTCCTTACGGTGGTACCTCGCCATTCTCAAAGCGCCCGAATTGATCGCTGCGTTTTGGTTGTCGATCTGGCTGGGCCTCGGATCGGCGACGCTGGCTACGGTGATTGCCATTCCTGCCGCTCTCGCCATCGCAAGGCACCGGTTCTTTGGTCGAGACGGATTGATGGCGTTCCTCATGTCGCCGCTGATGATTCCACATGTTGTGATGGGCGTTGCATTCCTGCGGTTCTTCTCGATCATGGGGTGGACAGGATCGTTCGTCGGCCTGCTTCTGGTTCACGCGCTCATAGTGGTGCCTTTCTCCCTGCGGCTGACGCTGGCCGCCGTGGCCGGTCTGGAACGCGACGCCGAACTTGCCGCCAGATCGCTTGGTGCATCGCGCTTCGTAGCCTTCCGGCGAATTCTCCTGCCGTTGATCCTGCCAGGAGTAGCTGGTGGATGGGTCTTGGCCTTCATCCAGAGTTTTGACGAAGTCACGATGACGATCTTCGTCGCAACGCCGGGGACAACGACACTTCCGGTCGCGCTGTATCACCGCGTGGCACTTCTGACAGATCCCGTCACGACGTCCGTATCGACGATCATGATCGTCGGGACGATGGCTCTGATGTTTGTCCTGGACCGGATAGTCGGCCTCGACAAAGTCTTGATCGGGAAAAAGTAGGGCGAGTTTTCAGCCTGTAGTTCCTCGCCTCGCGGCGAGAGGGCAGGGCAGTTGCGCCCAAATTTAGGAACCAGCAGACCCATGGACCAGAGGGTACGATGAGCAATCAGCAGATGACCGTGGTGGGGGGCGGCCTTGTCGGGGCGGCGATCGCCTACGGAGCGGCACGGGCCGGCTTGCGCGTTCGCGTCCTTGACGGAGGAGATGTCGCCTTTCGAGCCTCCCGAGGCAATTTTGGGCTCGTCTGGGTGTCAAGCAAGGGCCCTAAGATGCCGCGCTATGCGCGTTGGAGCCGTGATGCCGCGAAACTATGGCCGGCCCTGCATGAGGAGCTCCAGAACCTGACGGGCGTGGACTCCGGGTTGCAGCAGCCGGGGGGCTTCTGGCTAGGCTTCAGCGACGCGGATGTTAAGGCGCGGGCCATCTTGCTGGAAAAGATTGACCGCGAGGTTGGGGACATCCCCTTTCAGATGATGAGCCCATCCGAGCTCAGGCAATATCTGCCAGGGCTTGGTCCCGCTGTCGTGGGCGGCAGCTACTGTCCGCTCGACGGCCATGCAAATCCGCTGATGCTGCTCCGCGGTCTGTATGCGGGTCTGCGTCAACGAGGCGCCGACGTGATCACCGGAGTTGACGTCACGGACGTTCGATACGATCCCGGTAACGGCGTGTTCGAGGCTATAGCGAGCGATGGTCAGAGCTGGAAAAGCGATCGGCTCGTTCTTGCCGCAGGTCTCGGCAATGCGCGTCTGTCGCCGCAAGTCGGATTGCATGCGCCTGTCACATCAACCCGAGGGCAGGTTCTGATCTCGGAACGCCTCAAGCCGTTTCTCAACTACCCTACGAACAAGCTCAGGCAAACCCGCGAAGGCAGTGTGCAGATCGGTTCGACGAGTGAAGACGTCGGGCTGGATGACGGCACGACGACCGAGAAAATCGAAGGGCTGGCTCGCCGCGCGGTCGCGACTTTTCCTGCGCTGGCGCGGGCGCGCTTGGTCCGCGCCTGGGGCGCCCTGCGGCCGCTGACGCCTGATGGCTATCCGATCTACCAAGCCTCGTCGTCATGTCCGGGCGCATATGTAGCCACAAGTCATAGCGGCGTCTCGCTGGCGGCCGCGCATAGCCTTGTGATCGGCCCTTGGATGGGCGGGCTCACGGAAGCCCCGCCTGATTTCGACGTCTTCAAGGGTGACAGGTTCTCGGACCCAAACGCGAAGTTTTCCCATGACCATTAAACCACTGTTCTCGATTCCTCGATCCTTGGGACTGGAAACGGTCACGATCACATTCGAGGGAAACAGTTTCACGGTGCCGGCCGGCATCAGTGTTGCGGCGGCCCTGTTGGCTGGCGGCGTGCGTGACTTTCGCTCGAGCGTCGTCGGCCAGGTTCCGCGAGCACCTTACTGCATGATGGGTGTCTGTTTCGAATGCCTCGTCGAGATCGACGGTGTTCCCGCAAGGCAGAGCTGCCTTGTCCCGGTACGGGATGGAATGCAGGTGAAGCGACAGGTCGGTGCCGTGGACTTGGGCGATTTGAGTTCGGAGAACAATCATGAGTGACGCCGTGGCAGACCTCGTCATCATCGGCGCTGGCTCTGCCGGCATGGCTGCGGCATGCGAGGCTCGAAAGCTCGATTTGTCCGTTGTCTTGCTCGACGAGCAAGCGGCCGTTGGGGGGCAGATCTATCGCAATATCGAATCAGCGCCGGCCGACCGCCTCAACGTGTTGGGGAAGGACTACGCGGCTGGCTTGAGCTTGGCTGCGGAGTTCCGCGCCAGCGGAACGCAATATATCGACGGCGCCGTTGTCTGGAACGTAACTCCCGACGGCGTTGTCGACTATATCACGAACAGCGGGGCCCATCAGGTTGTCGGCAAGCATGTCCTGCTTGCCAGCGGCGCCATGGAGCGGCCTTTCCCGATCCCCGGCTGGACCTTGCCGGGGGTGATGGGCGCTGGCGCGGGGCAGATCCTCCTAAAGTCTTCAGGTGCCCTGCCGACCGAACCGGTCGTGCTCGCCGGTTGCGGTCCGTTGCTGTATCTGCTGGCCTGGCAGTATCTGCGTGCCGGTGTAAAGATCGAGGCGCTGGTTGATACCACTAACCTCTCCGTCAGCTTGCACGCCTTGCGCCATGTGATTGGCGCAACGATGGGTTGGCGAGACCTCGCCAAGGGAATCAAGTTGCTTGCAGCCCTGCGGCGGCATGGCGTCCCGGTCTTTTCCGGCGCCAGCCACCTTTCGATCGAGGGTGAAAGCCGCGTCGAGGGGCTTTCCTTCAAGCATCGGGGCAGGCGGGTTCGCGTCCCGGCATCGCTGCTGCTGCTGCATCAAGGCGTCGTTCCCAATACACAGCTCAGCTGGTCGATCGGCGCGGAGCATAGCTGGAATGCGGAGCAGCTGTGCTGGCAGCCGGTCACGGATCCGTGGGGACGGTTGGGGGCAACGGCCATCTATGTCGCCGGAGACAGCCGGGCCATTGTAGGGGCACAGGCATCGGCGGTGCAGGGTCGGCTGGCCGCCCTTGCGATCGGCGAGCGGCTCGGCGTCGTGACGGATATTGCGCGACGCGCAGCGCCGCTTCAGCGCCAGTTCAAACGCTACACATATATCAGGCCGTTCCTGGACATCCTCTACCGGCCCAGAAACGAGAACCGAATTCCGCAAGAAGACAACGTCGTGGTTTGCCGATGTGAGGAGGTAACCGCCGGCCAAATACGCCGTTACGTCGAACTTGGTTGCCTTGGCCCTAATCAAACCAAGGCATTTGGTCGCTGCGGAATGGGTCCGTGCCAAGGGCGGCTCTGCGGCCTCACCGTCACCGAAATCATTGCTCAAGCGCGGAGCGTCGAACCTGATGCGGTCGGATATTACCGCATCCGTCCGCCGATCAAACCTGTCATGCTTGGCGATTTCCTTGAATAGACCGGCGAATTTCAGACACGAACACCAACAAACAGCAGAAAGGACAGACAATGAGCAATATCGTACGCATCGAGACCGACAAGCGCCGCAGCCGTGCCGTGGTTTATAATGGAATGGTCTTTGTAGGCGGTATGACCGCCGATGACCGCAGCCAGGATATCAAGGGACAAACGAAGCAGACGCTTGAAAAAATCGAGAAGTTTCTCGCTGAAGCCGGCACTGACAAGAGTCGTCTCCTGACCGCACAGATCTGGATCAAGGACCTCGCCAGGGATTTCGATGGTATGAATGAGGTCTGGAACGAGTGGACCGCGCCGAATGCAGCCCCGACCCGAGCGACGTCTCAATGCGAGATGGGAGCGCCTGACGTGCTGGTGGAGATCATCGTAACCGCGGCTCTGCCGGAGTAGGCGGGGCGTGCGATCATAAATGCGAGCCGGTTCACGCGGCTCTAAAAGCGTCCGAAACGATGAACTAGATCTACAAAACCGATCTCGAACCTGGTCAGCAGAGGCAAGATCGGGCGCTGTTCCGTTTCGTAGTGGAATTGGCAACCTATCCGAGGTATCTCGGTTGGTGCCAGTTCCACCACGTGCGCGTGGCCTTGCGTCTCCAAACACGGCCCTGACGCAGACTTTTCGTGCCGCCGGGCGCCTGCATCGACGCGATGCATCAGACCGGCAACGGCATGAGCGAGATATCAAGGAAGCCTTGACCGGTGGCCTGGCTGTCAGCCGAAGCGACCACGCAAGCGCCTATGGTCATAGTCGCGAAGACTGCAATGTCGGCAGCCAGGCTCTGCTGGAAGAGCGTCCGCTCAAAGCCTGGATATCCACTTGAAGGAGAAGGTGCGGCTTGTCGATATTGCCGAACTTGGACCTTTCCGGTCAAAAAATGAACTCGCCAAATCTCACGGCCTGCTCGTACAATATTTCCCCGTCGACGATTGACCACGTCCATACAACAAGCTCCGCGATGATAAAGCTCAGCCATTTCGAGGCATTCAACGCCGTGATGCTGACAGGCTCCATGACTGCGGCAGCCACCATGATGCACACCTCACAGCCCAATATCAGCCGGTCGATTTCACGGCTCGAGAAGCTGACCGGCCTCAAGCTGTTCGAGAGAGTTCCGGGGAAACTTCTTCCGACAGCGGACGCTCGTGCGCTATTCGAGGAAGTCCAGCGCAGTTTCATAGGGCTGCAGAGATTGGCGGAGGCGGCCAGCCGCATTCAAAGATCGGGCAGCGGTGTTCTGCGTCTCGGAGCGGTGCAAGCTCTGTCGCTTTCTTTGATCCCGCGGGCCATTAAGCTTTTCAGCGAGGCATTTCCGCAAGTCGCCCTGTCGATCCACACTGCGCATTCAAACGTACTATCGCAATGGGTCAGGGAGCATTCCTGCGACTTGGCTGTTGTTTCATATCCCGGCGAGGAAGAGACGGTTGAGACAGAACAACTGTACACGACAGACGGCGTTTGCATCATGCCGAAATCTCATCGGTTATCATCGAAAGAGATCATCACTCCGCACGACTTGGCGGGCGAACGGTTTATTACCTCGGCACGCGGCGAGCCGGTTCGCCTCGCCTTGGACAGGATTTTCCTGGAGGCAAACGTGGAGGTGTTGAACACGATCGAAACGCCCTACAGCTCGATAACCTGTTCTCTCGTCATGCAGGATGTGGGCATCGCCGTGGTCGATCCGTTTGTTGCACGTGGATACCTGCATGGCGGATTGGTCGCGCGCCCATTCTCCCCGGCACCGCGCCATAGCGCTTTCATGATATTCCCGCGGGGAAAACCGCGTGGTCGCCCTGCCGATAATTTTGCTGAGATCCTCAGAAGCTTGGTGGCAGAGGAAAAGGACAATATCCGCAAGGTGCTTCTGGCGGACCGTTGAAGGATTCGTTTGCGTGATGCGCTTATTGCAGAGCCGCAGCGCCTGCTAGACAAGAGAGCCTCTGTCACCGCTCGCTCAAAAACAATGAACTCGTGGCGTCGCATGAGGTTCACCCCCCGTCCGATAGGTAGAGTTATCCATCTACGGCAATGCAATCATTTATGCGTTTACGGTCTAAACGCGTTTTCGAGCCGCACATAACCCCCTCTGTCAAGAGTCCTTAGCGGTGATCCAAATTCGAGGCATGCCCCTTTTTCACATCAGAACCTTCAAATATCAGGCGGCCTGATCACAGCGCGTATAGCGAAGCTTGATTCAATACGAGACACTCCAGGCAGGCGCGATAGAACGTCCTTATGAATACGCTCGTAGCTAGCGGTATCCGGTACCGTGACACGCAGCAGGTAGTCTGACCCACCTGTCATCAGATAACATTCCCGAATATCTGGACATTGACAGGCAGCCTTCTCGAACCGCCTCAAATATTCATCCGTCTGCCGCTCAAGTGAGATTTGAACGATAACAACCGTCTCTGCCGAAGCGGACCGATCGTTGATCAAGGCCGTATAGCCTCGGATCGTACCACGACCCTCCAGAATCCGGAGCCGTCTCAGGCAGGCGGATGCGGACAGCCCGACTTTTTGTGCGAGGTCAGCATTCTTTATCCGGCCGTCGGCACGCAGTATTCGGATGATCTGCTCATCAACTCTGTCCATAGGCGCTTTCGAATTTTCTGCGAATAGTTCATACGTTGAAACTAATTTTGACGTCAATTCCGCGTTAGCTGCGACTCTTAGGCAGGATATTCATCGATAATTGCGACACAGTCATCATGCCAATGATGCAGTTTAGAGATGTCACTTCACGCCTCGTCCAATCAGATATGCGGCTTGTCGCCCATAGGCATACTCGATGCCAATTGCGCGAGTGCCAAACCTACGATCGATCTCAGCGCGATTTTGGAGAACTATCGGTTCTTTCGACAACAAGTCCTAGCCGCCGCTTGCGCTGCTGTCGTTAAGGCCAATACCTATGGCTCGGGTGTTGAAGAGATTGCGACCAGGACTTCGATGCTCACGCGGATGCCGGCACGATCGGCTACAAACCGCTCGCCGGTTTGGGTTCCCGCTACCACAGTCAGTACATCCATTCTTGAGGGTCACACCATGCGCGTTCTCGTTCTCGGCAGCGGCGTTGTCGGCGTCACGTCAGCCTACTATCTTGCCAAGCAGGGTCACGAGGTGACGGTGGTGGACCGCCAGCCCGCCGCCGGCATGGAGACGAGCTTTGCCAATGCCGGACAGGTCTCCCCCGGCTACTCGGCGCCGTGGGCTGCTCCGGGCATTCCGATCAAGGCCATGAAGTGGCTCCTGATGAAGCACCGGCCGCTGGTGCTCTGGCCCCGTACCGAGCTGCGCCTCTGGGGCTGGCTCGCCCATATGCTGGCCAACTGCACCGAGGAGGCCTACCGGCGCAACAAGAGCCGGATGGTCAGCTTGGCTGAGTACAGCCGGGACTGCCTGCGCGAGCTGCGGCAGGAGACCGGTATCACCTATGACCATCGGGAGCAGGGCCTGCTCCAGCTCTTCCGCACGCAAAAGCAGCTTGACGGGATCGGGGAGGACACGGCTGTTCTTGATGCCTATGGCGTGCCTTATGAGATCCTGGATCCTGCAGGATGCATCGGCGTGGAACCGGCCCTGCGCCTGGTAAAGAGCAAGGTCGCCGGCGGCCTGCGTCTTCTCGGTGACGAGACCGGGGATGCCCACCTGTTTACCCAGCGGCTTGCCGTGATCGCTGAGCAACTGGGCGTGCGGTTCCGCTACGGCACCTCTGTCCGAAAGCTGCTCACCGACGGCGACCGGATCTCCGGCGTGCAGGTCAACGGGGGCGAGGTGCTCACTGCCGACACCTATGTAGCCGCCATGGGCAGTTACACGCCGCAACTGGTGAAGCCGCTCGGTATCCACCTGCCGGTCTATCCGGTGAAGGGCTACTCATTGACGATGCTGGTCACCGATAGGGATGCCGCCCCCGTCTCGACCGTGATGGACGAGACCTACAAGATTGGGATCACCCGCCTGGGTGATCGGATCCGTGTCGGTGGCACAGCAGAACTCGCCGGGTTCAGCCAGCGGCTGCGCGGGCCGCGGCGAGCGACGCTGGAGCACTCCGTCACGGACCTGTTCCCGCAGGGCGGGGACGTCAAGCAGGCCAGCTTCTGGACCGGGTTGCGGCCAATGACGCCGGACGGCACGCCGGTGGTCGGTCCAACCCAGTACAGGAACCTGTACACGAACACCGGTCATGGCACCTTAGGCTGGACCATGGCCTGCGGCTCTGGGTGTGTGCTCGCCGACCTGATCTCTGGCCGAATTCCGGAGGTATCGCACAAGGATTTCGCAGCGGACCGTTACAAGATCGAATGGCGCTTCCAGGCGGCTTAGGTCTGCTGCTTCGATTATAGAGACGGCTTGGATAGTCTTGAACAATCCCGGAGCCTGGCTGGGCTATTCAAGCCTATCCATGACCGCCGGTGTTTCAACTGCACCCAAGCCGGATCAATAATTGAGCAGGCGAAGAAGCACCGAGCTAGCTCACGTCGATATGGTGCGGGCTGGTAAGGACCAACTCTGGCGGAGAATAGGCGCGAGCGCCTTGCAAGATGCGTTGGCGTCAATCCGGGTCTGCAATAAACCTTCGCGAAGGCTTACCGACTATTCTCAACCATCCGTCCGGCCAACGCCGACTTCGTGCGCGAATCCGTTCCAGCGAAGATCTCGTCGTTGTATCGCGCTCGAAAGCGTCAACTGAGCTCGTCGAAGATCCTGTCCTGGGCGTCGCGCAATCCCGAGTGGCCGGAGACCCTCAAAGCGGCGGTGAGCCAACCAGCAGCGTTCGCGATGACAGTCGACGCGATGGCGACTGCCATTGCGGAAGTAACGCCTTAGCCTGTCGGGGCGCGCCATTCATCGTGGCGCGCCCCGCCGTATGCGTGGGAAAGATCCTAGAGCTAATTCCATAATGTTAATTATGCGAACACCTATAGGTCATTTGGTCATGTCAACGACGTGATCGACCTACCCCTTTGAGGGCTTGGCGCCGGTCCCTGACAGTCGTACCATCAGGTGTCAACGACGCGGATGACGGCCCATGCACCTGCAGCGCATCGTCCTCCCGAGCGGCCACGTCACCTGGACCGCCTATGACGGTGACGCCATCGTCACCGAGATCCGCGAGTTCGTCATCTACCTGGAGGCGCGCCATCACGCCCCGAGCACCGTTGCCCACTATGCCCGGCACGTGGTCCGGCTCGGCAACTATCTCGCGGCCATGGGCAAGAGCTTCCGCGAGATCACACCCTTGGACCTCGACTGCTTCATTCCCGGGGTGATCCGCCATGGCCCAATCCTGGATCTGAAGACCGCCTTGAACATCATCCCGCTGCGCCCGGAACCCGTGGACGTTTCCACTAGCCTGCACAACCAGATCCTGTTTGCAATCAAAGCCTTCTACACCTTTCTGGACATGCGCCACGCCGCGCTGATCTTTGGCGCCGGCGAGAGGCCGCGAACCTATCATCCTGACGCTTACAAGCCTTTCCTGGCCCATATCACGCAGCGGAAGCCGCGACGCCGCACCGAGAGCCGGTCGGACCATCAGGCCCAGGCGGCATCCGCAAAGCGGGCAGTCGACCACCGGATGAAGCCGGAGCAGGTTCTGAAGATCATTGAGGCGGCCAGCCTCATGCGCGATGCCTTCCTGGTCGTGCTCCTGTACACGACCGGCATTCGGATCGGCGAGGCGCGGGGCCTGCTGCACGAGGACTTCCGGTTGGAGGAGAACATCATCTGGGTCACGCCCCGCCTTCACGAGAACAAAGCGCGCGTCAAATACGCCAAGGCGCGGCCGATCCCGGTGCTCGACTTTGTGATGAAGATGTACGAGGACTATATCGCCAGCGACGAATACCTTCCGGCCTTCGAGGCCGGCACGAGTTATGTGTTCTGCAACATCGCCAAAGCGCAAATCGGCCGCGGGCTGTCTGAGAGCAACGTCTACGACATTCAAAAGCGTCTGGTCCGGAACTCGGGCATTGCGTTCACCTGGCACATGTTCCGCCACACCCACGCCAGCGAAGCGATCGCTCAAGGCTATAGCCTGCTTGATGTCGCTGACCGCCTCGGGCATGCCAGCCCGCAGACGACCAATGCGATTTACAAGCACCTGTTCAATGCCGAGTACAAGAAGCTGCAGATCAAGAACCACGCGGAGGTCGAAGAGCGCCTGAATGACTTGCGGCGTATCGGCCTGGCGGAGGAGAAACTCAAATGGCTCTGAAGCTCGCCCGAAGCTACGACCCAGACGTCGCCTATCTCGGGAGCCTGCGGGTCTTTCTGACCGCCCTGCACCCTGCCCTGCTCGAACGAGACCTGTGGGGCTTCCATACGCTTCGGGAATGCTTTGGGATCGATGCCGGATCCGCGTTATACGCGCCGGACGGTTATGGCGAGGCGCGGAACGCTCAAATCCTCCGCGACGCCCAGGAGATCGAGCCCAAGAGTGGCCGCGTCGAGAGAAACACCCATGGAGGACGGGGCAGAAAAGGCCGCCCCGCATCGATTATCCGACAGCGCGGTCAAACGCTGCCCGATAAGTTGCTGGGTGGCATCGGTTTCGACTTCGTCGATGTGCCGGAGCCCTACAAGACGGAACTCAAGGCGTTTTTTGCCTGGCGCCTGTCACGGCCACAGAGCCGGCACTATCGCTGGTACACGCGAGCGGTCCAGTTAATCCCCTTCTGTGCTGACCTTGCATCCACTCATGCACCCGCGGTCCGCCACCTGATCGACTTCGGGCACCCCATCGAGAGCGGTTCAGGCAGCGGAAGCACGCCCCTTCGGAACCTGTTCGAGAATTGGCTGGCAGAGAGGGAATACTCGGTTCGCCCCACGAAGAGCAAATGGCGTCGGGACGCCACGATCCATGAGACAGCCTATGGGCCCGTGGCCAGTGCCGTGGCCAACGTCTTGGTGTTCACCCTCATCCTCCTGCGCGAGAAGGCCAAGCCGGTGGAGGCCAGAGACCTGGTTCTTCTGGAGGATGTTTATCCCGCGGATGACGTTCCGGTGACGCGGTCCAAAGCTCCCTATCTCAGCTTCTTCCGCATTCAACTTCCGTGGCTGCGTAACGTGGCACGGCGCTATGTTCTCAACAAAATCGAGCACAAGGAGCTCTCGCCGCGCACTCTGCCATCCTATCTTGCTTCTCTCGGGCAGATCGAAGCATGCCTGTACAGCCTTCATTCCCCGCCTCGCCCTGAACACATCACACAGGAGTTCATCGAGCATACGTTCCTGTCATGGGGAAACGAGCGGGGATTTACCGGGCAGAACTGGTATACGGATCCGCTCAACATGATCCAATGGGCCTCCGCCTACCTCCCGGAATACCGCTGGCGCCGCCTTGTCTTCGATAAGAGAAACGTTCGCAAGGTTCGCAGCTATCATCCCCGGACGCATGAATATGAACGTAATCTCGAAGGCGCGATGGTGCCCGAGGAGGTCATTGAGCAGATCTTCCTGAGGTTCGACTCCCTGACGGTTGTCTGCAAACGTCTTCTGATCATCGCCCGCTACACGGGCATGCGGTCCATCGACCTGCATGCCCTTGCGTTCGACTGCCTGGACCCGGATGCGGACGACGCGGACTTCATGCTGCTGACCTTCTATCAATCCAAGGTCAAGCGCTGGAACACCAAGCCGCTGCACAAGAACGATGCCGCCCATGCTCTGGTCATCCAGGCCATCCAGGAGCAGCAGGACGACGTCCGGAGGGCATGGGGCCGCAAGACACAATACCTGTTCCCGAACAGACTCGGCGATGCCGAGGTCCATCTCAGTCCTGGCCACACCCGGGACGTGATCGCGAAGTGGATCATCCGCCAAGGCATTCGTGACAAGGACGGCAGCATCTATAGGTTCGGCTGGCATGATCTGCGCCATTTTTACGGCACCGAGCTGGCGTTGGCCGGCTATGACATCATGATGATCCAGATGGAACTGGGCCATGCCTCGGCCGATATGAGTCTGATCTATGTCAACCAGCGTTTGAAACTGAAGAAGAAGGCCGTGCTCGAAAAGGGTGGCGGCAAGTTCATCTCCATCAAGGGCGAGGTCGACGACAAGGTTGCCGAACTGGCGCTGCGCAAGGATGCTACTCTGGCGGTTGATGTTCCGGGCGGCCTCTGCTCGCTCCCGGGCCAGATCGGCGAATGGTGTGAACACAACGGAGCCTGCTTCACATGCACGTACTTCCGGGCCGATATCGGGCAGTTGCCGTTCTTCGAGAAGGAAATGCGCACCATGGCTGCCAGCCTCACCCGCCTCAGAGGCGAGGTGGAAGCCTTTGAGCAGGACGGCCATCGGCGCATGGCTGAAATCGGTCGAAAGCGGATGGACCGGACGCAGCAGGGAATTGCAAACATCAAGACCATCATCAGGACGATCAAGGCGGAGGGGACCTACAGTGGCCGGACGCGAAAATACCAGCGGGCTGCTTGCGGCAGCCCAGCAGCGGAGTGTGACCAAGCGGCGTGCGGTCGAGGAGATCCTGGGCACCATGCGCCAGAACGGTGAGGTCATCTCGTTCAAGACCGTCGCCGAGCGCGCCAATGTTAGCCGCGAGTATCTTTATCGCCAGTTCAAGGAGGTGATCCAGCAACTGCGCACGGCGGCGCTTCAGCAGGTTGTGACGATCGATGGCGAGGAGGTCCGGGTTCGCTCGGCCGGCCGTGCCGCAACGATCGAGGTAGCGCTGCGCCACAAGATCAAGCGGCTGGAATCGGAGCTGGCCGAGGTGCGTCAGCAGAAAATGGAGCTGGATCGCCGTTATGAGCGCGCGCTCGGCGAAGCGGAGGAATGGCGCAGCCGGCATCAGCGCGCCGTGACCGAACTCCTTGAGGTGCGCAGCCGATTGACAAGTTATGGGTCGTCATGAGCCATGACGGGCGAAGCCGTCACGGCTTGGAAACCGGAGGCCGCCGGCACGCGGAGCGGTCAAGAAGGCCCGCAGGGCCCCGCCGGAGGCGGCAGGCCGCAGGCCTGTTCTTGACAGCGAGCATGGCGGAGGCACCTCGTTCGCGCCGCCCGTGGATGACATGTCAATCAGGTCTAAATGCCTGCTGAACCTGAAGATTTATAGAACACCTCCAGGTAAATGCGAAATGTTATCTCGTCCTATTATAGTCGTGATCGGCAGTAATCGCGAGCTACAAGCCAAGCCCTTCCTCTACCAGCTCATGGAATGAAATAAGAGCCTCGACAGAAACTTTCCATAGTTTCCAATGTTTACCAAGTTGACATGTCAAGTAGGAGTGCTCACCTTGTGAGCAGGAGGAGCTTATGGCCCAGATCCGCAATTCTCAGAGGAAAGGCCGGCAACAGGTGCGGCGTTACTCAAAGTCTGCGCCCGAGGCTCCAGTCCACCCTTACAAGGTGGTGGGCGATCCCGCACGTGCTATTACTGAGATGAGGAACCTGCCAGACGGGGTATCAGTCGCTCTCATTCCGTCTACTACCGCGGTGGAACAGGAGCTGCGGCGGCTTGGATCTGGAAGGATTCAGCGCCTTCCCGGTCTGGTGATCAAAGCTAAAGGCCACGGTAGTGTCTGGAGACGGGTAAAGCCCGGTCCATCTGAACGGAAGAGCGCCATTGATGCGTCAGCCTTCGAGCCCAGCTCGCGCGCCAAAGCTCTCCTGAAAGGCGTGCAGATTGCCCAGAACGATCTGAAGGAGTCCGGTGGCGCCTACGATCTAGATCAAGTTCGGGTCTTGATGAACGGCATCTCACGGCAGATGGTGGATCGCAAGGTCCGGGAGGGCAGTTTGCTGGCCGTACCGGGTCCGAGCAACCGGCGTGCCTACCCAACGGTGCAGTTCACCTCTGACGGCACCGTCGTGCCGGGTTTGAAGGCTGTGCAGGATGCTATTCCAACAGACAACCCTTGGGCTGTGCTGAACTTTCTTGTTCGTCCCGATCCGCGCCTGAACGGACGCAAGCCGATTGATCTCCTCAAAGCTGGCGAGATTGAGTTGGTTATCGACGCTGCCCAGCGCATGGGTCAGCAAGGATCGTGACGGCACCATTGCCGCCATCGGATCTTGCTCTCCGGGATCCGATCCTCATCACCCTTGAGGCTGGCGAGATACTCCACCGGTTCTTCACGGCAGCATATGATCCAATCCATTTCGATCGCAGCCAGCATGGCCGCCTCAATGCGCCTGATGGGTCGTATGGTGTCCTCTACACGGCCGAGGACGCGCGTGGCGCTTTTGCTGAGACCTTTCTCCGAGAACCAGGGCGCACTCTCATTCCGTCCGATCTGCTTGCAAGGAAGGCCTATGTGCGACTGCGAGTGACCCGTCCACTCGTGCTGATCAAGCTTGGGGGACCTGGTCTGGCTCGATTGGGAGCCACAGCGGAGATCGTGCATGGTGGTCTTCCATATGACGTTCCGCAAGCCTGGTCAGCGGCTCTTCGCAAGCATCCCATCCGAGCGGACGGCATTGCCTATTACGCCCGTCATGACGACGAGGCCCTTTGCTATGCAATCTATGATCATGAACCCTTGGCCATAGAAGAAGAGCGTCGAGATACCAGTTTGGATGAGAACTGGTTCTGGGACCTTGCTGAGCCCTATGGAGTCGGTCTGTCTCCATAAGGATTAACTGATTTGTGCTTGAGCGAAAGACCGGTAACCTTTGTGTCTAGCGTTGATGAGCACACCCTTCTTCATCATGGCTAAGAGGCTGGTGAGCAATTATCTTTCCTTTCGCGTGAGACGCCGCAGAAGGATGCGGCTCATGGCGAGATAGAGCAGCATCTCGCCGGTCTCGACGAGCCGCTCATAATCCTTGGCGAGGCGCCGATTGGTGGTGAGCCAACTGATCGTTCGCTCTACCACCCATCGGCGTGCGAGTACTTGAAAGCCGCTCGGGCGCGTCGGCGGCTCCGCGTCAGCCCGCATCCAGACGCCGCCGGACCACCAGTGTTGTGGGATCGACAGCTTCCAGCCCAGTACTTTGCACAGCCAATCCTTCAGCCCACGATAGGCGGTGTCGGCCCACATCAGCTTGATGGCCGGGAAGAGATGCTGCAGGCCCTCCAGCAGGAGTTCGGCCCCTGCACGGTCATGGATGTCGGCGGGCTGCACCTTGTTCTTCAACAGATTGCCTTGCGTATCAACGAGCAGAGTAAGCATCCGAGGAGCCACGCGGACTTTGAGTGTCGCGCGTAATCCGATTTGTTGTATGATGGTGGATGTTCAGGCGGCCTGCTGTGGCGTGGAGGCCTCGCCCTGGCGCAATCTCTTCCATTCCCATGGCAGCATTTCATCGAGGCGTGAGATCGGCAGGTTGGCGATCCGAGCGAGGATATCGGCGAGCCATGCCTTCGGGTCGACATCGTTGAGACGGGCCGTCATGATCAGCGTCAGCATGACGGCGGCCCGGTCGGCGCCACGATCAGAACCGGCGAAGAGCCACGATTTTCTGCCGCAGGCGACACCACGCAATGCCCTTTCGGCGGCGTTGTTCGTGAGACAAATTCGGCCATCGTCGACAAAGCGGGAGAAGTCGGCCCAGCGCGAGAGCATGTAGTTGATCGGCTCGATCACCGGGGAGGATCGCGACAGATGACCCCGCTCCTGGCGCAGCCAGGCCTCCATCTCGTCGAGGAGCGGCTTGCTTTTCTCCTGCCGCACGGCGCGCCGCTCAGTCGCACTCCGGCCGTTGATCTCGCGCTCGATGGCAAACAGCGCATCCATGCGCCTGACCGCCTCCAGCGCAATCGGAGAGACCGGCCTGGCGTTCTGGCCGCACCGGGGATTGCGGGAGACATCGACCAGTTCGAAGAATTTCCTGCGGGCATGTGCGAAGCAGAAAGCGGCCGTGATCGGCGTTTGGTTCTTCGCCGGGTCGAACAGCGGATTAAAACCATTGTAGCAATCCGCCTGAAGCACGCCGCCGAACCCGGCCAGGTGTTTCTGCGGATGCTCGCCGCGCCGATCGCGGGAGGCGTAGTAGACCGCGGCCGGCGGTGCAGGTCCGCCAAACGGCTGGTCGTCCCGCACGTAAGTCCAGATCCGTCCGGTCGTGCACTTGTCCTTCGCCAGGAGCGGGATCGTGGTAGCGTCGCAGTGGAGCCGTTCGGCGTCAATCACATGGGGTTCGATCAGGGCGGAGATCGGCTGAAGCGCGGCGCTGACATGGCCGACCTGATCGGCCAGGGTCTGGGTCGACAGCGCGATGCCCTCGCATTGGAAGCGCGTGCTCTGGCGGTTCAGAGGGATATGCTGTCCGAACTTGTCGAACACGATCGTCGCCAGCAGATGCGGGCCGAGGAAGCCGCGCGGCGTGGCATGGAACGGCGCGGGAGCCTGGCTGATCGCCTCGCAATCCCGGCACGTAAACTTCTCCCGGACCGTCTCGATCACCTTGAAACGGCGCGGGATCTCCTCCAGCGTTTCCGTCACGTCCTCGCCCAGCTTCGATAGCCGTGCGCCGCCACAGCACCCGCAGACCGTCGGCGCCTCAACCACGACGCGTTCACGCTCAATGTCCTGCGGAAAGGGCTTGCGCACCGGGCGCTTGCGGGTGAAGGCGCGCACGGTCTGTGCTTTCGCCGCCGCAGCCTCAGCCGCCAGTTCATCCTCGGTCGCCGCCGTCACCAGCTCTTCGAGCTGCAATTCCAGCTGGTCGATCAGCCGTTGGGTGCGCTCACGGCGTGGGCCATGCTTCTCACGTTCCAGCTTTCCGATCTGCAGCTGCAGATACGCGATCAGCGCTTCCGTGCTGGACAGCCTCGCCTTCGCATTGGTGGCATCGGCAACCGCCGCATCCCGCTCGGCCTCGCTGCGCAGCCGTGCCTCGCGCTCAGCTAGCAGCGCGGCCTGGGCGCTGGCAAGGTCCGAAGGCAGGGAGAACGGTGCCGATGACATGACACCATTGAACCAGATTTCCCAGCAACTTCAATGGCAAAACAGGCTCACACCCGTGTCGGACGCCAGGTTTCCTGAGGGGCACGCCAGTCAATTCCGGACAGCAAGTAAGACAGCTGCGCCGGCGAGATCGTCACGACGCCATCGGCCGCTGACGGCCAGATGAACCTGCCGCGCTCAAGGCGCTTCGTGAACAGGCATGCGCCCAGGGAGTCATGCCAAATCACTTTGGTCAGAGCGCCGCGACGGCCCCGAAAGCAAAATAAATGACCGCTGAGCGGGGCATGCTTCAAGACTTCCTGCACCTGCAGGGCCCACGCTGGAAAGCCCCGTCTCATGTCAGTATAGCCCGTCGCCAGCCATACCCGAACGCCGGTTGGGATTGGGATCATCGCAGCGCCTCAAGACCCCGGATGATCCGCAGCAGCGCATCGACATCGACATCCCGGTCGACGATCACATGCCGCCCGTTCGCGGTGACAACGTCCATCCGACCGAGGCCGCTTGGGGGATACGGCACCGGTGCCGTCGGCGAAGGCTCCAAGGGCGCGCGAGCGTCCGGAACGACCAGGGCGGGCACAAACCCATCCCATGAACCAGCGCCAAGCCGTCCTTCTCTATGAGCCTTGCGCCAGCTGTTCAATTGAAAGCGGGTGATCCCGTGCCGGCGCGCCGTGGCCGACACCTGCTTTGGCCCGCGATAGCTCTCGGCCACAATTGCCAGCTTGGCTTCATCGCTGAACCGGCGACGGCGGCCCGTGTCGACCACATCCAGGCGGCTGACCGGCTCACGATCCCTGATAATGTCCATGGCTACAACACCGTCCATATCGACGTCGATATAGCCAGTGCTCTTCCAAATGCCTCAATTCTACAAGACGGCCCAGCTCGGATGCGTACCGAGCAGATGACGCTTGCGGCCCTTGATCTTCTTGCCGCCATCGTACCCACGGGGTCCGCCCATCTCAGAGGTCTTGATCGATTGGCTGTCGATGATCGCCGCTGTTGGCTGAGGATTGCGGCCGATTCTACAGCGATAGCTCTCGCGCAGAACCTGGGTCACGTGCTCCCAGGTGCCATCCTCGCGCCACTGCGCATAGTGATAGAAAACGGTGCACCGCGGCGGATACTCATGCGGCAGCAGCCGCCACTGCGCTCCGGTGCGCAGCAGATAGAAGATGGCATCGACGATGCGCCGGAGCGGATAGGTCTGTCGCCGTCCCGCTGGATGGCTGCGAGGGACAAGGGGCGCGAGCAACGCCCATTCGGCATCAGTGAGATCGCTGGCGTAGCAACTGGCATCCATGGCAGGGCTCCCGGATCGTCAAACAGCCCATATCCGCAGCAGCGGCCAGCACAAACCTATGGTGAATCAAACACTTGGATCGAGCAATAAAATTGCTCACCAGCCTCTAAGCTCAGCTATCGGGCTAACACCAGCTATGTAATCAGCCCAATCCCTTCCCTCTTTGCCTTCAAGGAGTTACGACAAATCTTGTCTGAGCAGCTCCCTTCGCAGTTTGGCGGTTCCACTTACACTGTCGAGCCACCATTCAGCCCAGGAGGACCATTGACCCAACAGCGCACCTTGTGACCAGCTTCCTCCATCAATGGGGGCATCTCGAGCTTACACCGATCGATAACAAGAGGACATCTTGGGTGAAAATGGCACCCCGTCGGAGGGTTGATTGGGTTCGGCACGCCTCCCTCCAGCACAACGTCTGGCTGCTCAACCGAGGGGTCAGGAACGGGCACTGCTGCTAGCAATGCCTGTGTATAGGGGTGCCGAGGTGATCTGTAGAGCTCAGTCGTAGGAGCCTCTTCGACCACTCGCCCAAGATACATAACAGCAACCCGATCGCTCACGTGCTCAACAACGCGGAGATCATGTGAAATGAAGAGGTAAGATACACCAAAGGCTCGCTGCAGATCGTCAATAAGATTCAATATCTGTGACTGGATTGATACGTCGAGCGCTGAACCCGGCTCGTCGCAAACGATCACTCTTGGTTCAAGAGCGAAGGCACGTGCAATGCCGATCCGCTGTCGCTGCCCGCCACTAAACTGATGAGGGTAACGGCTATAGTGCTCAGGGCGGAGGCCAACGATCTCGAGCAGATCCATCACCCGTTTGCGTCGACTGACAGAATCCCCGACATTATGAACAATAAGCGGCTCACTGATTGTATCGCCAATTGTCTTCCTCGGGTTTAGTGATGAGAATGGATTCTGGAAGACCATCTGAATCTTACGGCGGACCTCCTTTAGCTCCCCTTCGGGTAGCTGTGAGATATTTCGCCCATCAAAAACAATATCCCCTGCTGTCGGCTCATCAAGGCGGACGAGCATGCGCCCGAGTGTCGACTTACCGCAGCCGCTCTCACCAACGAGGCCTAGAGTTTCACCTGCTCTAAGCGTTAGATCAACACCGTCGACAGCTTTGACGTAACGGTCGCTTCTTCGGAACAGCCCTCCGGGCAGCGGAAAATGCCGCTTTAGCCCTGTTGCAACGAGCAGGGGCTCATCCCCGACCCGTCCATGCATTGTGCTCTCGCTCGGCGAGCTCACCTCACCTTTAATAACTGTGCCAACCGGGCTTGTTGGATCGTAGGTCAACGAGCGCTCTCCCGTTAGTGCTTCTGCTCAAGGTGAAGCCAGCACCGAACTTTCTGCTCACTGCCAGCAAGAGGGCCGAGCACAGGGCGAACCAAGGGTGGCTCCTCTTTCCGGCAGTGTCCATAGACGTGAGGACAGCGGTCTGCGAAGCGACAGCCAGCTGGCAATTTGGCTAGGTTGGGCACGATCCCAGGAACCGTGTTAAGACGGCGCCGCTCCCCACCAGCCCGCGATTTTGGAATAGAGTCGAGCAGTCCTCGCGTGTAAGGATGGAGCGGTGACGCAAAGATCGCCTCAACAGTTGCTTCTTCTACTATAACGCCTGCATACATCACGCAGACACGCGTCGCCATCCGTGCCACGACGCCGAGGTCATGCGTGATTAACAGAAGAGAGGCACCAGTTTCTGCCTTCAATCGATTCATCAGACGCAAGATTTGAGCTTGAATTGTCACATCCAAGGCTGTCGTAGGCTCGTCCGCCAGCATCAGCTTGGGGCGGCAAGCAAGAGCTATTGCGATCATAACCCGCTGTCGCATACCACCTGAAAGCTGATGCGGATAAGCGAAATAGCGCTCCTCCGGTGAAGGGATGCCGACAAGCTCGAGCATTGCCACGGCGCGCTTTCGAGCCTCTAGCCGGGTAATATTTTCATGAACCCGAATAGCTTCCTCTATCTGCCATCCCACTCGGAAAACCGGGTTCAGCGATGTCATCGGCTCTTGAAAGACCATTGATAACGCTTTGCCGCGGATCTCGCGAAACTGTCTGGACGACAGCTGTGCGAGATCCCCAACTCCTTGGAGTGTCACCTGCCCGTCGACGATACGTCCGGCTGGCTTCGGGAGCAGCCCCATGATCGCGAGCGCAGTCATGCTTTTTCCGCATCCTGACTCCCCGACTATACAAAGTGTCTCGCCCTCGCGGATCGTGAACGATACCCCGTCCACCGCCCGAACGACTGCTCCCCCGACATGAAGGTGAGCTTTTAAATCGTCGACCTTGAGAACAACGTCACCATTCTCAGCGGTATCGTTTCGCGCCGAACTGGAGGGTTCTCTTTTACCGAGAATCATTCCCCCCATACCTCGCGATATACCCGCAGAAGATTCTTACCCATAACCTTCTCGGCGGCATCTTCCGAGAAGCCCCGCGCTCGAAGTGCCTCAGTTAAGCGAGGAGTTTGAGCCAGACTTTCATATCCTTGTGTCAGCCTTGTCTCGAACTGAAACCAGGGACCGAGAACAGAAGTAACCTCGGGATATATTCCCTTCGGCCCAAAACTACTCTGCCATTCCGCCTCTGATTTATACTTGTTCTCAGAGAGATCACTTCCGAAAGCCACATGATCAATGCCGACCATATTGACCATATATGCGACCTGCTCTGCCCAATCATCTATAGTTGGGCGGGCCTCATGACGAACCATCGGAGGCCAAAGGGTTACGCCTACAGTCCCACCGGTCTTCGCGGCTGCACGTATCAGATCGTCCGGGATATTCCGTAGGCTGTCGCACAAGGCTCGAGCATTCGAATGACTAAAGATGACAGGTTGCTTGGACAGAGCAAGCACATCGGCTGCGGTCTTATAGCCAACATGAGACAGGTCAATGAGCATTCGAAGCTCGTTCATTAATTCGACCCAGCGGTGTCCTTTCTCAGTGAGCCCATCATCGCCCCCTTTTGCAAGAACGCCGCATCCGAAGCTGTTGCGCTCCATATAGGTGGGTTGGAGGATCCGAAACCCGATGCGCTGCAAGATTCTCAGTAGTTCAACATCCTCTTCGACAACCACCGAGTTCTGCGCGCCTAAGATAATTGCCAGCTTGCCTTCAGCTTGAGCTGCCTCGATGTCACTTGCTGACAGCGGGATGCATGCGATATCTGCATTAGCTTGGATGGTCGCCAGCGTCCGGGAGAGATCCATCATGGCTGTGTTGAAATCGTGAGGCGGCCGAATTGCCGTGAGGTTTATAGCCCTTACACCACCCTCAAGCGTGCGCTGCATTTGCTCACGCGTGACTGGAGCACAGTTTAGTCCGTCGATCACGATGGCGGTTTGTGTCGAAGTAGCAGTATCCATAACTCTGGGCTCCCATGTTATAGTGCGACTATGTCACCGCTTTATTCTCGCGGCAGGCTTGCGGCTTCCTGGTTCAGAGACGCTCGTCCAGTTGAGGATCAAGGGCGTCCCTGAGAGTGTCTCCAAGGATGTTGAAGGAGAGAATTACGAGGGCAATCGCAATCCCAGGTATGATGGATACAGACCATGATTGACTCACATACTTGCGGCCATCACTAATCATTCCTCCCCATGTCGGCGTAGGTGGCTGAACACCTAAGCCCAAGAAGCTCAAAGTCGCTTCAAGAAGGATCATTCTCGCGATTTCGAAGCTTGCATAGACAATGATCGCAGAAAGAATGTTCGGGAGTATGTGATGCGTCATAATCCGCAGCCGACTCGCACCGACCGATCGAGCCGCGTCGACGAACTCGAGATTCCGAACGGTAAGGACTGAACCCCGGACAACTCGAGCAAACCTTGGCCATCCTGATAGTCCCATAATGATAATCAGGTTGGTTAGGGACGGCCCCACCACCGCAACAACCGCAATAACCAAGAGAATGAGGGGAAACGCGAGTTGGATATCGATCAGTCGCAGGATAACTGCGTCAGTCTTTCCTCCATAGAATCCTGAAGCAAGCCCAGCCGCCACACCGACGATACCTGACACTGCGACGGCGAAGAGGCTTACGAGGACTGTGATGCGTGTCCCTTCGATGATACGTGAGAGCGTATCACGTCCTAATTGATCTGTTCCGAGCCAGTATCCCGGAACGCCGCGTTCGGACCAGGCAGGAGGCAAAAGCCGTAGTGAGAGGTCCTGTGTGAATGGATCACGTGGAGCAATCACCCACGGGATGAGGGCGCAGATCAATACTAAACCTAAAATAACGAGGCTAATTTGAGCGGACCAGGAGCTGGTTGCTCTTGCAGCCACTGATCTCAAACGACTCGTTGGAACCTCTGCCGAGGTCAATGTCGTAGCTGTATCCACCAGGAGGGCTTTCGTTTCCGTCATCTTTGATCACCGATAACTGATGCGCGGATCAAGAACCGCATAAAGCAGATCGACGATGAGGTTCACCAATACGAAGGTGACTGCGAAGACGAAGACCACCGCCTGAACTACGGGAAAGTCGCGCGCGTAGATTGCCTGGATAGCTAGGCGCCCTACCCCGGGCCATGAGAAAATTGTTTCAGTGACGACTACTCCGCCAAGCAGCAGGCCCACTTGTAAACCAATCACTGTTAGGACTGGGATAAAGGCATTGCGTAGGGCATGAAGCCAAATAATCTTACTTTCCCAAACGCCTTTCGCACGTGCTGTCCGCACATAGTCCTGTTTTAGAACGTCAAGCATACTGGACCGGGTGACGCGAGCGATAAGGGCAACGAGATTGAAAGCCAGTGTAGCTGCAGGAAGAATGAGCTGGCCGAAGCTGCCTCGCCCTCCGGTTGGGAGCCAACGCAACCAAACCGCAAAGACAATGATTCCGACTACCCCCAGAAAGAACGATGGCACCGCCTGACCAAGCAGCATGATGGTTCGTATTGAGACATCTGTGCTTGACCCTCGCCATACGGCGGCCATCACTCCTGCCGGAATTCCAATCAAAAGAGCAATAGCCATGGTAGCAGCTGCAAGTTCTGCAGTGGCTGGGAGGCGCTCCAGAACCAACAACATGGCTGGCTGACCAAACCTCAGTGAGGCGCCGAAGTCCCCCACGATGGCGTTGCTGGCAAAATGAAAAAACTGCGTCCACAACGGCTGATCGAGTCCGTGGACTGCTCGGAACGCTTCACGGGCTTCATCTGTCGCATTTGGTGGAAGCATCAGGTCAGTCGGATCACCACTCAGTCGTGTCAGAAGAAACGTAATCACGAGGATACCTGCGATTACGGGAATCGTTAGGAGGAGTCGTCGGGCGATATACGCTCCCATGAAAAATCAGTCCTTTGACTTCCAGTCCGTTGAGATCGCTAACGCCAGAGCAGAGCCCGCCGCTTTATTGGTGCGACACTCCAGAAAGGCTGCTCCGGCAGTCGCTGCCGGAGCCGCATTCCTTTATCACTCGTTCGCGATCATTGCTTGAGAGTGACGTTCTGCAGGAAGAAACGTTGGTCTCCTCGTGGCACGATTCCTTCAAGCTTGTTGCTGACTCCGTAGAAGTCGTATCCACCAAACAGGAAGACGACTGGCGCCTCATCATGCATGAGCTGCGCGGCTTTACGGTAGATCGCTGCACGTTTCTCGCGATCGACCTCTTTGGCACCCGCGTCGATGAGCTCGTCAAGGGCCGAGTTCCGGATATAGGAGTAGCGCCACGTCGAGCGATACTGAGCGAGCTGGAAATCAGGGTCGTCAAGCGGGGCGAGCCCAAGATAAGCAAGTGGCCAAAGCTCTCGAGCGCGCAGCTGGCGCAGAAACTCACCAGGCTCAAGAGAGTTCATTTTGGTGCGCACACCTACTTTCGCGAGCATCCCGGCGATGGCCTCTGAAACCTCTCGGTCTTGTGCGTAACGCCCGGAGGGGAACTTGAACGTGATCTCGAAGCCATTTGGGTGACCTGCTTCTCGCAGCAGCGCCTTCGCTTTCTCGGGATCATATGGATAGTCCTTCAACGAAGGATCGAACCCAAGCTGCTCTTTACGAAGCAGTTGCCCGTTGAGCGCGAACGCACGTCCGGCAAAAAGGTTATCAATGATGGCTTTCTTGTCTACTGCGTAGTTAAGTGCCTGGCGCACCCGCTTATCCGAAAGAGGACTCGCATGCTCTTCCAGCGATGACTGTATAAGCTGGAAGATTCGGTAGCTTGGCGTCTCTATGACTTTTCGATCAGGCTGACTATTGATTTCATCAATGGCAGAGATGGGAATGTTTGTTGCAAAGTCATATTCGCCAGTGACGAAGCCGGCTACGCGAGAAGTATCATCCGGAACGGGACGCCATATAACTCGGTCGATCCCCGTCGGTCCCTTACCCCAATAGGCAGTATTCCTCTCCATCACCAAGCGGTTGTCTTTTACCCACTCGGAAAGTTTGAAGGGACCGGTGCCGACAGGTTTCTGGCCGAATCCTTCGAGGCCAACGGAGGTCCAGTAAGCGGGCGGTGTGATGTAGACTTGCGTCAGCATCAACTCAAAGGGAGGATATGGGTGCTTAGTGTGCACCACGACATTCATGTCATCTAATTTTTCAACTCGATCAAGAGCAGAAGCATAGTTTGCATAGGCAGGTGCCTGTTTTGGATCCATGAAGATCTTGAAACTATTAACAACTGCATCAGCATTCAGCGGCTCACCATTGCTGAACTTTACATTGCTGCGCAAGGTCAACTTCATCGAAGTTGGGGAAGTCTGCTCCCACTTCTCTGCGAGCATGCCCTCATTCTTGCCCGTCGCTGGATTTGTCCAGAGCAGCGACTCAACGATTGCACCACCTGCGTTCAGATTGTCTGATGCAGTAGTTCCATTGGGCCAAAGCGTCTGCGGGTCGAATCCTTGAGCAATGGTCAGAGTCTTCCCTGTCTGAGCCCAGGCTGAGGGAGTGCCGATCGTGTCTCCCGGAACAAAGCTAGAGACAGCTAACAAGGCAGCGGCAGTCAAGATCGAGCGTCGGGCTCTCTGCATCGATATTCTCCCTCAGATGATTGAATTTATCTACGACCCTCAGAGCGGAACTTTATAATTTTTTCGATGATACGCACTCATTGTGAATTTACAAACAAAATTTTCACTCTACTCTTTGGGTGCCCGGCCATGGTGGGGAGTGGGATTTGTCTGGAGCAGCAAATACAGGGTTAGCAGCCGCCATTAGCGAGCCGGCAGACCTCGCGCTCGGCGGACGTATCCGCCATCTGCGGAAGGCACGAGGTAAGTCGCTGAAAGAACTGTCTGCCGAGACGGGATTATCAGTCAGTTTCGTTAGCCAAATCGAAAGAGGCTTGTCGTCTGCATCGGTGCGCACGCTTGCACGTCTGGCGGATGCGCTCGAGGTTGGCATCGGCGAGCTGTTCGGCCCTGCCGATGATGAATCTGATAGTCATCACAGGATCGTCGCGCGTCCTTCAGAGCACAAAAGCTTAGATATGCGTAGCACCGGGGCAGAAAAGCGTTGGATCACCCCCTTCGACCAAACGCCTCGCCTAGACCTCTATCTCATTTCGCTGGAACCAGGCGGAAGCTCTGGTGATGTCGCCTACGTTCACGAAGGCGAAGAAGCTGGCTTAGTTCTGGAAGGTGGAATGGAGCTTATCGTTGACGGGCGGCGCCACGTTCTTGGAGAGGGAGACACATTTCGCTTTGCAAGTAGCAGGCCACATCGCTTTGTGAATGCTGGCTCACGGCCGGCTCGAATTCTTTGGGTCAATTACCGAGACCTGCCAAGCTAACTGATTCCGTTTAGGAGCGATTGATTCGGCTTATCCAATACTGCTTCATGAAGGAGGAAACGATGTCTTCACAGGTCGCCACCTTGCCTGCACAGGAAACCCGTCCCTTAGTAATAGATGGCTTAAACTGCGCAGCGGTAACTCGAGATCAGTTCGAACGCACTTTGCAGGGTGGCATTTCAGCGATCAACTTAACAGCCGTTGAGCCATGGTCTGACCTGCCTAAGAGTCTTAAGGAGCTCGAGGCAAATCTCTGCGCGATCGAGGCTATGGACGACATTGCGCTGATTGTTCGAACAGTCGATGACATTGAGCTCGCACATCAGCAAGGAAAGCTCGGTGTTATCATTGGCGCCCAGAACTCATTGATGGTTGAAAGTGATGTGTCCCTCCTCGCGACGTTTAAACGTCTCGGAATGCGGATCCTGCAACCAACTTATAATGAACCCTGCTCCTTTGGCCATGGTGCGCCTGACATGGGCGATGCAGATAAAGGGATCACAGAGGCCGGTCGTGCCTGGGTGGCTGAGATGCATAAGAACCGCCTTCTTATAGACCTCTCACACTGTGGGCACCGGACGAGTGCTGACTACCTCGCGGAGGCAAAAGAGCCTGTGGTCTTCAGCCATGCGAACGCTTTCGCAGTGTGCCCAAGTCCTCGTAACAAGCCCGACGAACTTCTCCGTGGGATTGCTAACAACGGTGGACTTATTGGCGCTGTTCTATGGTCGCCAGCGGTCAAGCACGAGACTCGCCCAACTCTGGATGACTACCTTGACCATGTAGACTACATGGTGGGGATCGCTGGCATCGAGCATGTGGGGTTTGCAAGTGATATTGCCGAAGGCTTCCCGCCAAATCGCGACAAGTGGGAGAAGTCATTTGGCCCGCGTGGTCTGTATCCAAACATCACAGGTATCCTCGGCCCTTGGTATGAGTGGGACACTCGCCTGAACGTTGACTTCTCCTCCATTGCCCACACGCCACGCGTTATAGACGGGCTACGTCGACGCGGTTACTCAGCGGGAGACGTGGACAAGCTCTTATCTGGGAATTGGCTCCGCGTCCTACGTGACGTTTGGAGTTGAGGAATCTCGAGACGATCCTCTCCTAAAGAGCCTTGATAACAGGTTCGTGCATGGCGCTCTTTCATCCCATTCTCACACGATTGAGGGTGAGAGGGCGCAGCTCACTTGCACAGAGATCGGCTTTTCATGTTTGTGATGTGGTATCATCTGAGCGCTGCGGGTTATTACCGGCGAACTCAGTGCTAAGCCTCTACCGTCAATACCTTACACTGATGCGTCTAGAGATAATTGACTGGCGTGCCAGCTTAGCATGTGCCTTTCGCAAAGCCGGATCAATTCATGGAAACCCCAGCCGATTGCAGACAGGATGAGAACTGCGACAATGACCACGCTAGCATCGCCGTTCTCTTGTCCTAAGCTGAGGAGGTAACCGAGGCCGTAAGTCGCTCCCATAAGTTCACCAATGACGGCCGCAGTGACCGCCTGGGTTGAAGCAATCCTTAAGCCAGCGAGGATAGGCGGCAATGAAAAGGGGAGCTCAAGCCGTCGGAAGCGCTGCCAAGCGCTTAAATGAAGAAGCGTGCCAAGATCTTGGAAAGGCTTTTCGACAGCCGCAAATCCCGCAGCGGCACCAGCCATCACGGGGAAGAATGTCACAATCGCGATAAGGGTTATTTTTGGCCCCATATCCAGTCCGAGCCACAGAAGAAGCAAGGGCGCAATCGCGATCTTGGGCGCTGTCTGCAGGAGTAGAATTAAGGGAGACAAGAGGCGGCCGAGAAGTGGTAGCCGCACAAACAACCATCCAAAAACAACGCCAAGAAGGCCTCCGAGAACAAATCCAGCGCCAATCTCAACTAGAGTCACCCGGATGTGCTTCGTAAGCTCCGCAGTTTGCGCAAGGAAAACGAAGCGTGACGCAATAGCATCTGGCGCGGGGAGCAAATAGGCCGGCACATTCGCCACAAGGACGAAGGCCCACCAAATTACTATAGCTATAGTCAGAGTGCGTGAGGCGATCAGTATGTTGGTTATGGTCATTGCTGCCCGTCGGTGAGATAGCCTCCGCCGGCAGGCGGAGGCCAAAACATTAGGCTTTAATATCGCTGGGTTGGATCACGAGATCTTCGGCCTTGAAGCCTTTCTCGATGACCTTGTATTCGGCCAGGATATCGATGTTCTTCTGCCAGGCTGTGAGATCAGCCGCGCCAAGGCCCTTCTGCTTCGTCAATGAGCTCTGCCAGATCGACGGGATGAATGACTCTGTGAATGCTCTCTTCAGAAGAGCTTCCTGCCCCTTCCATGTCTGGGCATGCTTATCGATTGCGATAGCGAGCGCTTCATCGACATGACCATCAATCACCCACTGGATTGCTTCGCTGAAGGCGGTGTTGAAACCGCTCACCGCCTTTGGATTACTTTGAAGATACCGATCGCCGGTCACAACGACGTTGCCGAACGATGGCAGGAAGTCGTTTGACGAAATCATGCCAACCTGCACACCTTCCGCTTCAAGGTTGTAGCGGCGCAGTTCTGAGAAAACTATGGCGTCTACCTTGTCGGCTTGCAGAGCTTGGACAATCGCCCCGGTGGCGATCACCTCAACATTAACATCGTCCAGCTTCAGGCCTGCTTGTTTCAGCCCTACTTGAAGTTGAAGGTAGTTTGGGCTTCCGAGACTTGTGACCGCGACCGTCTTCCCTTTCAGATCAGCGAAAGTCTTGATGCTCTTGGAGGTTTTGAAAAGGGTTGCTCCAATACCGCGCTGATAAGTGGTATGAACCACCTTGGCGGGAAGTCCATTTGCCTTCGCAGCAATGACAGAATCGCCATTTGGGAAGCCAAATTGAACATTCCCAGCTGCCACATTGCGCATAATATCGGCGGCGGCAGCGTAGACGATGCGGACCTCGAGGCCGTTCTTCGCGAATAGGCCCTTTTCCTGGGCTACATAGATTGGCGCATAAAATGGAACGGCGGCTCCATCGATTTGCAGGGTCACCGCCTCAGTGCTTTGAGCACCTGCGATACGTGGAAAGAAGCCAGCAGCCGCCGCAACCGCGCCGCTTGCGATAAATGTTCTACGCTTCATCGGAGACCTCCCAAATTAGACGCCCTACTTCGCGTCGAGAATTGAAACTGCTGTTGCCGCAAGACGAATGAGATTGTGCTGAGTTTCTTCGTAGTCTTCTAGCCATTGATCTGTTGCGCGGTTGCCATGCACCGCCAAGACGGCACCAACTTGGCTTCCAAGAGCCCGGCCGACTGCGAAGAGCGCTTCACATTCCATGTCCATACCGACAGCGCCTTTTTCGGTAAGTTGTCGCATCAATCCAGCGGTTGGAAGCCCCCGTGGGTCGGCGCCCGGTTGGGCCAGACGTTCTTGCCCCCAATAGTAAGAATCCGTGGTGTAAACCGCGCCCCGGCGGAACGGCAGCTTGAGTGTCTTCGCTGCATACTCGAGCGCCTCTACAACCTCTGGTGACGCGGGAATAGGCTCCCCCGAAGGATCATAGACGCGCGCTGTTCCTGTATTGCGAAGGGCCGTGTCCACAATCAAAAACGAGCCGAGAGGCATGGTTGAATCAATCGCTCCCATGCCGCCGACCCGGATCGCTCTCTTCATGCCCAGGTTAACAAGTTCCACGACTGCGATCTCGGTTGAGGGCCCGCCAATTCCGGTTGAGCAAACCGTGATCGGTGTGGCGTTCCACTTGCCGCGGGCCATTTGGAACTCCCGCCGGCGTCCAATCTCCGTCACTTGGTCCAGAACACTTGCCGCCTTCGAGACACGGTCCGGATCTCCTGGAAGGAGAACTGATGGCATCACGTCAGCTGCCTCACAAGGCAGATGAGTGGGGCGTCCTCCAAGCCAGGGGAAGGCAGCTGAACGTGATGCTGTGTTGATCATGACTGATCTCGCCAAGATAGGAGGCGACGTTCAAGGAGTTCAATGAGTTGGTAGACGGCAATACCCAAGAGAGCCGTTATGATGACTGCTCCGAACAGCAGTGGCGTCTTGTAGGTGGCCGTTGCAAACGTCATCAGGTAGCCTAGCCCCTGCTTACCAGCCATCCATTCAGCAAGAATAGCACCGACTACAGCTTGGACGGCACCTACGCGAAGACCAATAAAGATCTCCGGAAGAGCTGACGGAAACTCAATCCGGCGAAAGCGCTGCCATAGACTGAGATGGAGCACCTGTGCGAGGTCATGGAGTCGTTTATCGACTGAGCGGACGCCGACGAGCGTCGCAATTAGAACTGGGAAGAAGACGAGCGATACAATAAGGATGAGTTTGGATGTGATGCCCAAACCAAACCAAATGACGAAGAGAGGTGCGAGGGTGCGGATTCCGACGAAGTCGGCCAGTTGTTCCGACGTGATGTCGGCCATGCATTCCGATTTCAAGCCGGCCATGTTTCCGATCTGAAGTCGGCCACCTGAAGATGGTCCCTGGGTCCTTGTGTTGCAGCGTGAGTGACACTCCCGCGAAGGTCAAGCCGTCCCGTCGAGCGTGCGGGTCTTGCGCAGGCTCTCGCCCGTCAAACTCAGGCGATAGGCGTTGTGGACAACCCGGTCGAGAATGGCATCCGCCAGCGTCGGAATGCCGATCATCTCGTACCACGTCTCCACCGGCACCTGGCTGGTGATCAGCAGCGAGCCGGAATCGTACCGGTCCTCCACGATCTCCATCAGATCCCGCTGCTGTTCAGGGGTGAGCGGCTCCGGGCCCCAGTCGTCCAGAACCAGCAGCTTCGCCCGCGCCAGCGTCCGCAGCAGACGGGCATAGCGGCCTTCCGTGCGCGCCAGGGCGAGAGCCGCAAACAGCCGCGGCACCCGATGGTAGAGCACCGACAGATCCTCGCGGCACGCCTTGTGCCCAAGTGCGCAGGCGAGCCAGCTCTTGCCCACGCCGCACGGGCCGGTGATCAGCAGGTTGCGCCGCTCGCGGATCCAGTCGCACGACGACAGCTTGAGGAACAACGCCCGGTCGAGCGAGCGCGGGGCCCGGAAGTCGACATCCTCCACGCTGGCGGGATGGCGCAGCCGGGCGGCGCGGGCGCGGGTCTCGAAGCGCTTCTGCTGCCGCAGCGTCACTTCGTGATCCAGGATCAGGCCGAGCCATTCGGCATGGCTCAGCGCCGGTGCCTCAGGATTGTCGCCAAGGGCCTTGAAGCCCTTGGCCATGCCATGCAGGCCGAGCTCGTGCAGCAACTCGAGAGTGGGATGGGTCAACATGCTCGTCGTCTCCTTTAGTGGAAGTAGCCCGGTCCGCGGATGTTGCGGTGGGTGATGGCAGGACGCTCGGGGGAAGCAGGCTCGGGGCTCGCACGGGCATCGAGCAGAGAGACGACGCCCTTGTAGGAGAAGGCCCTGATCGCCAGGGCTTTGGCCGATGCCGCCTCGACCCGCTCCTTGGAAAGACCGCGCATGTGGCGCAGCACGCCGATGCAGGTGCGATATCCCTGCTCGGGATGGCGGCGGGAGGCCAGGATGGCACCAATCAGCATCTCGGTGTTGGGGCCGAACGAAGCGGCCCAGGAGCGGAAGCGCTCCGGCGACCAGGAGGCATAATGCCGATGCGAGGCCGGCATGTGCTCGGGCTTGGTGCCATGCGCCTGTCCACCATAGCGGCGGCTGTGGGCGGCCACCCGCTCGCCCTTGTGGAAGGCCTCGAGGGTCCGCTGCGTCAGGCGCACGTCAACCTGCTCGCCGATGAGGCCGAAAGGCACGGAATAGAAGAAGCCTTCCACCTCGATGTGATAGTCGAGCCCAACGCGGGCGAACTGCCATTGCGCGAACACGTAGTCTTCTGCCGGCAGGGCCGCGAGGGTTGGTCTCTCCACTGTCTCGAAGAGTTCGCGGCGGCTGATGCCGAGGCGGCGCAGGGGCGCAGCGTTCATGCGCTCGACCACTCCCGCGATGGCAGCATTGGCCTCGGCGAGCGAGAAGAAGGTGCGGTTGCGCAGACGCCCGAGAATGTAGAACTGGGCAAAGCGCACGCCCACCTCCACCTTGCTCTTGTCCCGAGGCTTGCGGCTGCGGGTGGGCAGGATGCCAACGTCGTAATGGGCCGCGAGCTTGCCGTAGCTGCGATTAAGCTCGGGATCGTAGAAGGCAGCCTTGTGCACACCACTCTTGAGGTTGTCCGGCACGACGAGCCTTGGCACGCCGCCAAAGAAGCGGAACATCCGCACATGCGCCTCGATCCAATCCGGCAGGGTTTGGGTCCAGGTGGCTTCGGCATAGGTCAGGTTGGAGGCGCCGAGCACCGCGACGAAGATCTCGGCATGGCGCACCTCGCCGGTGGCAGGATCGACGATGGGAAGCTTCTTGCCCGAGTAGTCGACGAAGACCTTGTCGCCGGCCACGTGGTTCTGGCGCATGGTCGGCGACAGGCGGCGCTCAAACTCGCGCATCAGGTCGCAGAAGCGCGAGTAGCCTGCGCGTTCCAGACGATCGTGATCACGGATTCCAGATGATCGTGATCATCCGTTCCAGGGCATCGTGATCATGGTTTCCAGAGGGCCGTGATCACTCGTTCCAGCGATCGTGATCAGTCTCCGAGACCGGGAAGAGGTGCTGTCCGCGGGCAGTCCGCAACCTACGGTAATCTTGGCTTTTGCTTTCCAGCCGAGGACCAAGATGCCCACCGAGAGACTGTCGATGCGCCACATCCGTGAAGTCTTACGCCTGCACCACGCTGTCGGGCTTTCCCAGCGCGCCACCGCAACCAGCCTGGGCCTGGCCCAGGGCACCGTCAGCAAATACATCAATCGTGCCCGGCGCGCCGGCCTGACCTGGCCCCTGCCGCCCGAGCTTGATGATGATGTCCTGCTGGAGAGCCGGCTCTATCCACCGCCCTCCGATCTGCCCACCGAGCAACGCAGCCAGCCCGATTGGACGCTGGTCCATCGCGAACTGCGCCGGCCGGGCGTGACTCTGATGCTCCTGTGGGAGGAATACTGCGACAGCACGCCCGAGGCCTTCAGCTATTCCTGGTTCTGCGAGCACTACAAGGACTGGGCGGGCCGGCTCAAGCCCACGCTGCGCCAGGTCCATGTTGCCGGCGAGAGGCTCTTCGTCGACTATTCCGGCCACACCATGGAGGTGATCGACGGGCTCACCGGCGAGGTCCGCCCGGTCCAGATCTTCGTCGCCGTGCTCGGGGCCTCGAACTACACCTATGCCGAGGCCACCTTCACCCAGAGTCTGCCGGATTGGATTGGATCGCATGTGCGCACCTTCGCCTTCCTGGGCGGCGCCACCCGCCAGACGGTCAGCGACAATCTCAAGGCCGGGATCACCAAGGCCTGCTTCCACGAGCCGATGGTTAACCGCACCTATGCCGACGCGGCGCGTCACTACGGCACCGCCATCGTGCCGGCCCGGCCCTACAAGCCGCGCGACAAGGCGAAGGTCGAGGTGGGCGTTCAGGTGGTCGGGCGCTGGATCCTGGCCCGCCTGCGCAACCGCCGTTTCTTCTCGCTGTCGGCGCTCAACGCGGCCATCCAGGATCTGCTGCATGACTTGAATGACCGGCCCCTGCGTGGCTGGGGCCGCAGCCGGCGCGAGCTGTTCGAGGCGCTCGACCGCCCGGCGCTCCTGCCGCTGCCGGCCGAACCGTACGAGTATGCCGAGTGGAAGCGCTGCCGGGTCGGTCTCGATTACCACATCGAGATCGCCAAGCATTACTACAGCGTGCCGCACAGCCTGGTGCGTCAGGAGGTCGAGGCGCGGATCACGGCCGCAACCGTCGAAGTCTTCTGGCGCGGCAAGCGCGTGGCCTCGCATATGCGGTCCCATCGTCCGCATCGGCCAACCACGGTGTCCGAGCACATGCCGAGTTCGCATCGGCGCTACCGCGACTGGACGCATGAGCGCATCCGCCGCGAGGCGGGCAAGGTCGGACCAGACGCCGCCACCTTGATCGACGTCATCCTGCGCTCCCGGCCGCATCCTGAGCAGGGCTTCCGCTCGGCAATCGGCATTCTCGGACTGGTCAAGCGCTATGGGGCGGAGGGGGTCGATGCCGCCTGCGCGCAGGCTCTGGCGATCAACACCCGGTCCTACACCTCGGTTGCCGCCATTCTGAAGAGCGGCATGCCCAAGGCCTCCCAGCCGGCGCAGGACGCGCCGGTGCTCGTCCATGCCAACATCCGTGGCCCCGGCTACTACCACTGAACAGGAGATCCTCATGCTGCTTCACCCCACTGTCGAACGCCTGCGGGCTCTTGGCTTGAGCGCCATGGCCGACACGCTGATCGAGTTGCAGACCAACCCCGATGCCGCGGCGATGCCCCATGCCGACTGGCTTGGTCTTCTGGTCGATCGGGAAGTGACGTTCCGCGACAACCGTCGTCTGGCGCGCCGCCTCAGCGCGGCCAAACTGCGCCAGAGCGCCACCATAGAGAATGTTGACTACCGCAGCTCGCGCGGTCTCGACCGGGCCTTGTTCCAGTCGCTGGCCACCAGCCAGTGGGTGCGCGATCACAATCACCTGGCGATTGTCGGCCCGACCGGGACGGGGAAGAGCTGGCTGGCCTGTGCGCTCGGCCACAAGGCCTGTCGCGACGGCTTCTCGGTTCTGTATCGCCGGGCGCCGCGCCTGTTTGCCGATCTGGTCCAGGCTCGCGGCGAAGGCCGTCTGGCGCGTCTGATGAGTGCCCTGGAGCGCACGGATTTGATCATCATCGACGACTGGGGCCCGGAGCCGCTCACCGCCGAGCAGCGCCGGGATCTTCTGGAGATCGTTGACGACCGCTACGACAAGGGCTCGCTGCTGATCACCAGCCAGGTTCCCGTATCACACTGGCACGATGTGATTGCCGATCCCACTCTCGGCGATGCGATCCTGGATCGCGTCATTCACAATGCACATCGGATTGAACTCAAGGGCGACAGCCTGCGGCGGCGGGCTTGACCTGAAGGCTGTTTCCAGACCACCTTACAACTGCCAGCGGTACTGGCCGCTTCATCCCCGCTCAGCGAACCACCAAGTGAACGCTGACGGTGATCACGATCACCAGAACGAGTGATCATGATCGTGTGGAACCACCGATCACCATCCCTGGAATACGCAAGTAGCCGTAGCCCTCAGGGCAGGCTGCCCTGTACTCCTCGTGCAGGATGGTCATCGTGACGCCGGGGCGCTTCATCTCCCTGGCGAGAGCAGCCCAGTCCGGCTCGGGGCGCCGGCGCAGGCCGGTCTTGACGCCGCTCCTGGCGAACAGGCGCTCCTCGAGGAGGGTGTCGGTGAGATCTGCGGGCAAGGGCCAGGTCAGCCCGGCAGCCTTGGCCCGCTTGAGGGTGTCTTGCACGGTAGAGCGGGCGGCTCCGACGGATCGTCCGATCGACCGGTCGCTCGCGCCGCTGGCGTGCAGGCGCAGGATGTGACGTATGGCTCTCATGGTCAGCCTTCTCTTTGCCGGCATGGCCGCTCCTTGTTCGCAACAAAGGAGCCTTCATGCCTGATCGGCGGACCCTGGGAACACTCCTCGATGCTGTCTCAGCCCCTGGCCGGACAATAATCGGAATGGTGGCCGGATTGATCTCGGAACGCTGGCCGGAGATTGATCGGAATCGCGGCCGGCTTCATCTCGGAATCCCTGGCCGAATAAAATCGGAATCTGCAGCGAGGGCGATCTTCGGGGCGGTTTGCAAAAACAGGATTGGGCCAGATAGCCAGCGTTCAACCCTTGCACTTTTTGCGAGCAGGAGCCCGCTTGCAATACCTAGGAGCACTCCAACAGCATAGCCCGACACTAGAATGGTAACTGTATAGAGTAGATGGTCAAAAAGTTGTCCCTTGGCAGCCTCGACGAGCGCGTTCCAAACGGACACCGGAGATGGCAGTAGGAAGTTGGGGACATCATAAAAGCGCGTATAGAGATCCCACGCGACGACGATAGCTGCGATGGCGAAGGTGGTCTCAAGGACTCTCCAGAAGCCCTTCATCGCAAGTCTCGCCGAAGGTCAGCCATCAGCTGGTGGAACGACGGATCCAATTTCGTGCCTTCCCCTCGAGGACGTGGCAGGTTCACATTGTAGACGGTCTTGATACGGCCGGGACGTGGGGACATTACAACCACCCGGTCTGAAAGGTAAGCTGCCTCTTCAACACTATGCGTTACGAACAGAACAGTCTTCTTCGTTTGCGCCCAGATCGACAGGAGCTCATCATTCAGCCTGTCGCGAGTGATGAGATCCAAGGCGCCAAACGGTTCATCCATAAGGAGCAGCGACGGATCATAGGAAAGAGCACGCGCGATCGAGACGCGCTGGCGCATTCCTCCAGACAAGGCCCGGGGTAAGGCAGCTTCGAAACCAGTCAACCCGGCTAGCTTTAGCAAGTCCTTAGCACGACTGTCCGCCTCAGCCCGCACGACCCCGGCTGTGTCTAGAGGGAAGCGAACATTCTCGAGAGCAGAGAGCCATGGGAGAAGAACTGGTTCTTGAAAGACAAAGCCGACCCGCTGCCGGGCTCTGCCCTCATCGTCGACTTCGATGGATCCGCCGCTTGCCGTCTCTAAGCCAGCGAGGATGCGCAAGAGGGTCGACTTCCCACAACCGGATGGTCCGATGATGCTAACAAACTCGCCTCGGTTCACATCAAGATCAGTTGGACTTAGTGCCGTTACCTTCGCACCATCGATCGAAAAGTCCTTGTGAACACCGCGGATCGTAATCATTCGTCTATCTGCCTTGAAGGCTCTTGGTCATACCTCAGAAAACTACTGCTGCACTGACACACCTCCCTCTTGCAGACAAGCTTCGGTAGGAATGCACGTTACACTTCGTTTGCAGTGCCTGCGCAAATTCTATGCGTCCATCAAGAAATATCGGTATTAAGTATCATATCTCTGCCGCAGACCGTATAAGTGACGTTCTGTAGATGATCATAACCGGACGAGGATCCACCGCGTTAGGTTCTGCTTGTGAGGCTGGTTAGCCAGACTAACGCGCCGCTCCCTACACGGCACCTAATGAAGCGAGTTGATTCAGGCCAGCGGTTGTCGTGCCCTCGCTGGCCTGCCCCATGTAGGTGATCCGTGTGTGATGTTAATTCAGCGTTGGTCTGGACGCCAGCTTGGAAGCCAGGACCAGGACCTCTGGTGCGGGCGGTCGGTAGCCCAAGGATGAGTGCGGGCGCACCGTGTTGTAATGGCGGCGCCAATTTTCGATCACCACCTTTGCCTCCTGCAGGGTGTAGAAGATCTCTCCTTTCAGCAGTTCATCGCGAAGCTTCGAGTTGAAGCTCTCGCAATAGCCGTTCTCCCAGGGACTACCCGGCTCAATGTAAGCCGTCTTCGCCCCAACCGCACCGATCCAGGCCCGAACCGCTTGGGCCACGAATTCGCTGCCGTTGTCGGAACGAATATGGCCCGGAATACCGCGCAGGATGAACAGGTCCGAGAGCACGTCGATGACATCGACGGCTTTCAGCTTCCGGTTCACTCGGATGGCCAGGCATTCACGCGTGAACTCGTCAATGATGTTGAGCATGCGGAACTTGCGCCCGTCATGGGTGCGATCCTCGACAAAGTCGTAGCTCCAGACGTGGTTGGGATACTCCGGCCTCAGCCGGATGCAGGATCCGTCGTTGAGCCAGAGCCGCCCCTTCTTCGGTTGCTTTTGCGGCACTTTGAGCCCCTCCCGTCGCCAGATCCGCTCGACCCGCTTCTTGTTCACCAGCCAGCCGGCGTCCCGCAGCAGGGCCGTGATGCGCCGGTAGCCATAGCGGCCGTACTGGGTGGCCAAGGCAATGATGTCGGCGGTCAGGGCCGCCTCATCTTCCGGCTGCTTGGGGATCTTGCGCTGGGTGGAACGGTGCTGGCCCAGGACCCGGCAGGCCAGCCGTTCTGAGACGCCGTACCTGGCGATCACATGCTCCACACAGGCGCGACGGCGGGCGGGGCTCAGTAGTTTCCCGAGGCGGCCTCCTTGAGGATGAGCTTCTCCAGGGTGAGATCCGAGACCGCTCGACGCAACCGGGCGTTCTCCATCTCGAGTTCCTTGAGCCGCTTGACCTGGTCGGATTTGAGGCCGCCGTACTCGGAGCGCCACCTGTAGTACGTGACCTCCGTCACACCAATCTGCCGGATCGCCTCCGCGACTGTCCGGCCTTGTGCCGTCAGCACGTCAACCTGCCGCAACTTGGAAACGATCTCTTCGGCTGTATGCCGCTTCTTGCCCATCTTCAGTCCTCCTTCGGCTTAAAAGCCATACTTCAGGGAGGATCACTTTGCAGGGGGCAGACCATCGCGCAGGCGGGCAAACAGGATCCTTGTGGCGCTTGTGTGCCGCTAATCTAAGCCGGAGCACACCACTACTACTGTGATGCACTTAAGTTCTTGATGATAAATGAAATCTTTCAGGGATTGCGCCCATATCCTCCGCCTTCGGAGGGCAACGCTCTATCCAGCTGAGCTACGGGTGCTTGAGGCGGCAGACCGCTAAACTGTTCAGATTACCTACTTCCCCTATGGGAAGGCTGGATTATTGATCTGCAGCTCAGAAACGAGCCTGAGCATTCCTTCGCAGTTCCCTATGGTAGGACCCAAGGTAGCTACAACCTGAACGTCGTGCGCCGAAACTGTTTTCCGTGCTTACTATGTGATTACTGAAACCCGAGTCTGTGGCCTGCCGGATGGCCACAAAAGGGCTAAGTCACTGGGATTCATGGTGAGCGCACTGGGACTCGAACCCAGGACCCTCTGATTAAAAGTCGGATGCTCCAGTTGAGGTTGATGCATCCACAGGCCACTCTACCGTGAACCCAGAGCCAATGAGATAGCGAATTCACAATCCGGTGGGTTTAACACGCTGAGGTTATGCTACGTTAATTTTCAACTATTGAATATCGGTCTGAGTATCCCTTCGCGCTGATATCGCCTCGATCCGTGCATAAACAAATATCAATATGCGGTGCCGGCCGATCACACCTGCCTCACCACGAAACTCGCTCTCAGGGCCTGCCGCGGACTTATACTTTTGGCATATATAGAAGCCGCAGAAATGAGGTTGCCTAATCAAGGCTGCGTGAATAGTCTCCTCCAGCAAAGAAAAAGGGCCGCACGAATGCGGCCCGAAGTTTAGGGAGGAAACGCCCAAGAAGGGCGGGCAGGACGGCAACGCCAATTGCCGTGCTGCATTGCAATAAGGTACTTCTTGCTCTCAAAAGCGGCAAGCACAGACAGGCAGCATGGCTGCCTCTTTTTTTGACCTGTGACCTATTCGCCTCAGTCCTGCCGATGCTTCAACAGGTGAACGGGTACCAGCCCCATGCGGAGGGCCGAACGTCCTGGACATCCACCTCTCCTGATCCAGGATTTGCTTCAAGGTCATCCAGATCAGGGGCTTGGGCATCGGGTTCGCATAGAAAGTGCCATACCTTTTCGGGGCTTGCTCAGATTTGCCGAAGATCTGGATGCTCCGGAGCTCGAGCTGCAAGCCTGCAACGCAAAGAGGGTCGCTTGGGCAACAGCGACCCTCTCTGAGCTCCTGATACCAGAGGGAGGGGTAGAGCCAACCTTCGGCACCCGGCCGAGCGGCGCTATCCCACCCTGCTCAACGATTGATTAGCGCCAACAAGCCTGCTCATGACGAAGACAGCTGTTCAGCAGCGCTGGGCCCGGCGCTCAAGCGCAGCAAGGCTCCTGGGCGTTGGTGATCTCCCAGCCCCCTTTGGCAAGATCAACATATGCCCGACCGGCAGCAAAATCGAAGCTGCGAGCGAAGCTACAACAAGCAAAAGCAAAAGCAGCGTCATTGGAACACTCATACGCAATACAGCGACCACAAGTGGCCGCGTCCTCAGTATGGTGAATGAGTGTAGTTACTGGAGTGTTAGAGGCTGGTGAGCAATTTTATTGCTCGATCCAAGTGTTTGATTCACCATAGGTTTGTGCTGGCCGCTGCTGCGGATATGGGCTGTTTGACGATCCGGGAGCCCTGCCATGGATGCCTGTTCCTACGCCAGCGATCTCACTGATGCCGAATGGGCGTTGCTCGCGCCCCTTGTCCCTCGCAGCCATCCAGCGGGACGGCGACAGACCTATCCGCTCCGGCGCATCGTCGATGCCATCTTCTATCTGCTGCGCACCGGAGCGCAGTGGCGGCTGCTGCCGCATGAGTATCCGCCGCGGTGCACCGTTTTCTATCACTATGCGCAGTGGCGCGAGGATGGCACCTGGGAGCACGTGACCCAGGTTCTGCGCGAGAGCTATCGCTGTAGAATCGGCCGCAATCCTCAGCCAACAGCGGCGATCATCGACAGCCAATCGATCAAGACCTCTGAGATGGGCGGACCCCGTGGGTACGATGGCGGCAAGAAGATCAAGGGCCGCAAGCGTCATCTGCTCGTTGATACGCAAGGCAATCTGTTGAAGAACAAGGTGCAGCCCGCCGACATCCATGACCGTGCAGGGGCCGAACTCCTGCTGGAGGGCCTGCAGCATCTCTTCCCGGCCATCAAGCTGATGTGGGCCGACACCGCCTATCGTGGGCTGAAGGATTGGCTGTGCAAAGTACTGGGCTGGAAGCTGTCGATCCCACAACACTGGTGGTCCGGCGGCGTCTGGATGCGGGCTGACGCGGAGCCGCCGACGCGCCCGAGCGGCTTTCAAGTACTCGCACGCCGATGGGTGGTAGAGCGAACGATCAGTTGGCTCACCACCAATCGGCGCCTCGCCAAGGATTATGAGCGGCTCGTCGAGACCGGCGAGATGCTGCTCTATCTCGCCATGAGCCGCATCCTTCTGCGGCGTCTCACGCGAAAGGAAAGATAATTGCTCACCAGCCTCTTAGAGTCCGAAATGCTACCCGCTTCAGGCAAGAAGCCGCCACATCAAGGTAGTGCTGACAGAAACGAGATCTTTACCCAAATGGGCCAGGATAGCCTAGCGGTGTTGCAACCGGCACTGCGCACGCCTCGGCTGAGAACCCCGCCTGGTTCCTTCAGCCGAGGCGTTTCCGGGCTTCCCGATGCCGGCTCTTCATGACGATTGGCGTCCTCGGAACCGAACCGGCGTGCCAGTGACGGGCTGTGCACGAAAGGGGGACACCGATGCCTGATCCCAAGATGCTCTCCGGCGAATTGAGCCTGTGGTCAGCGGTGTTGCTGGGCCAGGGTGAGAAGGATTCGGCTGAGCTGCTGGATCAAGCAGCGGCCAAGCTCGCCCGAGGCGAGCAGGATGAAGCAACAGCCGCCAGCCTCCGACTATATGCTGCTGTGGTTGGGCATAAGAACCAGCCTTCATTTCAGGCTCTGCTCGAAAAAGCGGCCGATTCCCTGGTTTGATCTTCGCAATCCTCTGCGCACTGGACAAGCCTGGAGAAGACAATTTCGGGTGGCAGAGTCTGTCTCGTTATGCCGCTTGGCGGATCGGGTAGTCCGGGACCATCAGGTACTTGTAAGGTCCAACACGATCCGCAGCCGCTTCGAGCCGATTGCAAAAGCGCACATGAGCCTCCTTGAGGAGGCGCCGCCCTCTTGCCGCAGGATACGAAGGTTTCGTGTTCTCCCCTACCAGCGCCGCCGCTGCCGCATACAGGTCGTCGGCCGCAGCCTCGATGCCGGGATTGCGCTCGAACAGGCGTAGAGCACGGACGAGTTGATTGGCAAGATCGCGTAGGTCAGCACTCTGACCACCCTGCTCTATTTCTCTTACGAGAGGTGTAATCAACGCGAGCTTCTCATCGACTGCATCCGTGAGGATCCTGAACATCATCTGTTTGCCTTGTGAGAAATAGCTCTGTGACCGCTTCGGAGTACGGGAGAAGCATGTGCGAGTATGGTTAACGAGCTATTACCGACCCCAAGCATCGGGGCTTCAAATTTCTCCAATCGGACGTAGCCGACCGAGCTTGTTGGGTCGGAGGGTAGCCTTCTGGTCAACAGCAGGTAGGATGACAGGGCTCAACCTCCCAAACATCGCTACAAACAGGTGCAGCTGAGTTGCTTGATCGAGCGCAGTCAATTTGAGGGCGCGTCCGGCGGCCACATTGGGAGTCTCCCCACGTCCGAAGGCAGCAGTTTGGTGTCGGTCCCCAGCTGCGGACGAACACGTTTGGTTAACCATGCGTCGCCAAACGCTTCGCGCAGTCCCAATTGCGTCACAAGCTCGACCCAATGCGGAGCTGATGTGAGCACACAACGCTCTCAGACATTCAGCTAACGATCCGCGAGAAAGATCATGAGCTATGTGAAAACCCAAGTCAGGCTGCAGCTCGGCGCAACAGGCAAAGGCCTCCTGGCAGCTGCGGCGATAGGCTGGAGCCTGTTCGTGTACTCCGTCCTATCTACAGGATTTGAGGAGCACACGCTCCAACGTGAAAATCGGCAGCTTCGGCAGCAGGTTGAGACTATCACCGCAGAGCGCAATCAGCTGGCGAAAGCCAATGATCAAAAGATCCTGACCGGCCAAGATCTGAATACTATTCTGGCGCGGATCGAGGCAGCAGCCGAAGAACTCCAGCAGCTGGACTCTCTGCGGGCGAGCGTCAGTCAGGCAGTTGAGCAAACCCGCCTTCAGCTCACCAAACCGTCAGATCAGCCTGCAGCGATGACGGAAAGTCCCACAGTCAGCACGACGTCAGCGGTTCGCCTTTCTAAGCAGGAGATCCGCACAGCGCAGGAAGCGCTTGTCGACTTCGGGTATGGCAAACTCAAAGCTGATGGGTCACTTGGCCCCTCGACTCGTAAGGCCGTTGAGGCCTTTGAGCGAGCCAAGGGTCTTCCGGTCACGGGCAAGCTTGGAACTGCGACCCTTCAAGCTTTGAGAACTCACACGGCCTCAGTGGCACAATAGCGGTGGCGCCACGCGGACCGCTCCAGGAAGCCTCTCCTTTGATATCCTGACCTTCGAGCGTTTCTACGACGGAGAGCCTCGGCCGCGAGCCGAGGCTTTTTCTTGACGTACCCCGAAACTGTCATCGGGTCTGAGCATTGCTCCGAGCGGAACCTGGCACTCCAATCCTGGCTTTCCGGAACGGGAGGCCTTCTCATCAACCTGGCAATGGCGGGTGAGGAGGCCTTTCCCTTCAGTGGAACAGGTTACGCCTCGGCAGTCGAGGAGGTGCGTCGACCGTCTTATCCTTGTCGAGTGGCTTCATCTCAGGCTCCGGCGACAGATGCACGATGGCTGCCAGGATGGCGGCTGGCCGGATTTTCAGCTCCTCATCGATTGCCTTCAGGAGTTCATCGTCCTTCGCTACATACTCGAGAACACCGAGAAGGAAATGCGATGATGTCGCCGACGCGCGGATCGTCTCGGGCTGAAGGCCGGTGACGTTCAGAAACTGGATGATCCGATCGACATCTGAGACAATGAAATTCAGGACCTGGATGGCAATACTCTCGGCGTCGCCGCGGCCGGCGATGGCCCTCCCTTGGAATGTCTCGGTCATCTCAGCCTCCACTGACACCTGGATATAGGAGAACCCATCCCGTGATGATAGCAGTGTTACCTCCGCTTGAAAGCAGACCCGTTTTGTTTCGCTTCGCGACGGATGAAGAAGACCCGCACCGACGGGTTGGAATTTGGCGAGACCGGTGTTAATCCCCTGCCCTTCCCTACACCTCTTTTCCGGGCCGAGAGATCAGGACACTGCATCGTCCTCGGCCTGAAAACCTTTTTCAACGATCAGGATTAGAAAGATGCCGGGCATCGCACGTCAGTTCGAGCCGCAGATCACCCGTACCGGAGGGGCCCCCTCCAAGTACCGTTTCACCACCCGATGCTCCGGGTGCACCAAGACAGACAGCTACGAGGCCAGCAAGCCTGCCAGTGATGAGTTCGTCAAAGGTTACTTCAAGGACCGCGGCTGGCTTCTCGGACGTGACCGGGCCTACGATCTGTGTCCGGCCTGCCTGGCAAAACCCTGGGCGGCTCAGCAGCCTCGCTCGGTCGACGAGGCTAGACACCAAAGGTCACCAGAGGCTGCCAACCCTTCAAGTCGTCTAGCAGCCCCGGCGGACAAACGCTCCCAGGATACGGCTGACATCCTGGCGCGCCACTTGGGCAAGCCAGAGGCGCTCGCTGCTGAGGTCTTCCGCCCCAAGCAGATGCAGTCCCCTCGCCCGTCTGCTCCGCATGCTCCTCAGCAGACCGGATCAACTCCTGCCCCGTCACCAGAGGTGGAACAGGCCCTGACGGGAATGGCCGCGGATCTCAAAAGCCTCCGGGCCACCATGGAGCACATGGCCGAGCAGGTGAGCAGGCTGGTGGCGCTTGGCGGCCAGCAGATCGAGGCGATTGCACGACTGGCACCGTTGATGGTCCATTCGGCTGAGGGAATTTCCGGCAGTGTCAGAGAGGTTGTGACCGTCGTTCGGACACTCTCCCAACCGGCCGCCATGCCGCCCGCCCAAGAACCCGTTTCAACCGGTGGGGTTCACAACGAGCCACAGCAGGACGCCAGCTCAGAACCGGAACCTGTTCAGGCCCCTGAAACGCCGGCGAAACGAAGCCGGCGCTCAGCAAAGCCCGAAGGTCCGGCGCGTAAAGCTTTCTCCGCTCATGTCGTTGTGAAGTCCATTCCCGACGCCAAGCGGCCCGACCGGTTCTACACCTCCATCCGGCTGCCCCGGGAGCTGTGGGACAGAGCAGGCTTTGGCCCTGAGGATCGCATTCAGATCGACTGGAAGAAGAAGGCTTTGTCCATCATTCGTGTCTTGGATGGCGGCGTGAAGCCCAAAGCCATCGGCGATGCCGTTGTGGTTCTTCAATCTTGGCGCTTGGGCGACATCAACTTCGATTCAGTGAAGGTTGCGTCTGGACACGGCATCTTGCGCTTGACGTCGCCGTAACAGACCTGCTCAAGGCGCTAGCAGGCTGTTGAAGAAGTCCATCGGTGGGCGATAAAGTTTGCTTCATCGCCGCCGTGAAAGCAGATTGCGCCCTTGAGAGAGCCGTCAGGCTGGAGCTCAGCCCAGCCGTCACCGCTTGCCTCATCCATCTCGTCGTTACCTTCCCATGAGAACGCGACGGCATCTGCATGACCGCCGCCGACGATCTGGCCGGCAACACATCCGAAAGCGAACTCGCCCGCGCCGCCCTCCTCGAAGAGGATGTAGGCGAGCTCAACCATGTCGGGATAATCCTCGACATAGTCCGGCATCTTCGTGATGCGCCATTTGCCGAGGACGCTCATGCCAACCCCGCCAGGAGCTTGGGCAGGCGCACCAGATTGTAGGCAGCGGCTGCGAACGTAAAGGCCAACTCCACCCGCTCAACACCCCGGAACCGCGTCTTGGCCTGGCCGGCGACAGTTTTGATCCAGCCGAACGCCTCCTCGATGCGCTTGCGGATGCGCTGACTGACCGCGTAGCCGGCATGCCGGGTGGTGCGCCCATCAATAGCTGAACGCCGGCCGTTCGCGTTCTGCGCCACATGCGGTGTGACTTTCATGGTCCGCAACTCACGGACGAAGTCCTGCGTGTCATAGGCTTTGTTGGCGCCGAGCGTGATCGTGCGCCGCCGATCGGCATACGGTTCCATCAAAGCCAGGGCCGCCGTGCGCTCGGCATAACCATCAGCGCGCGTCAGACAGGCGTCCACCACCAGGCCGGAGCGGTTCTCCATGAGCGCATGTCCGAGGAAGCACAGCTTCGCCTCCTTGCCAGCTCCCTTGCGGTAGAGCCGCGCATCCGGATCGGTGGTCGAGGCATGGGTGTCGTTCGAGCGTTTCTCACCTCGGAAGTTGGCCTCCGCGTTGCGCCCGCCATCGGCCGGCGGATTTCCTGCGCCGACCTTGGGCTTGAAGCTCTTCATGGAAGCCCAAGCTTCGATCAGGGTACCATCGACCGAGAAGTGGTCCGTGGAGAGAAGCTTCTTCACCCTGGGCTGTGCCAGCACGGCGGCCAGGAACTGGGCCGCGATGTCGCCGTCGAGAAGCCGGTCGCGGTTCTTGGAGAAGGTGGAGTGATCCCACACGGCATCATCGATGCCGAGCCCAACAAACTAGCGAAAGAGCAAATCGTATTCGAGCCGCTCCATCAGCTGGCGCTCGGAACGGATGGAATAGAAGGCCTGCAGCAGCATGGCACGCAGCAGCTTCTCGGGTGCAATGGACGGCCGCCCCATGTATGGCGCGTACAGAGCCGCCAACACAGGCTGGAGCAAGACCAGCGCCTGATTGGCAATCTCCCGGATCGCCCGCAACGGATGATCCGCGCGCACCCGGGCCTCCAGATCGACATAGGAGAACAAGTCCCCGGTCCGCTCATCCCGTCCGCGCATTCATCCCCTCCGGCTGCCCGTCTCGAATGAATCACAGCCGAGCCTGCGCCGCCACGGACTTTTTCAACAACCTGCTAGCAGTATTCGGGCAACTGATCGGGTGCAGGTCAAGGTTGGCAGCGGCCAATCAGCTCCAGTTCCGTTCCTATTCCATGTTTATGCAGAAGAGCTGGAGAACTCAGAACATTGAGGCGTCTCGCCAGATAGGCGAAGGGCGCGCCGAGCTCCCGAAAGAAGGCGGCCTTGTTGCCCTCGATAAGGCCGCCCTCACCTCACTCGTCGAGCACTTCCCGATCCGCAAACCTGGGATTTTACAGCCAGAGCGGACCGAGTCCCGTGATCGTTCGCACAGAACAACAGAAAGTCTGCATGGATCGTGGTGAGATAGGGTCTGGCTCAGTTTGCTGGCCCAGCATCGCTGCGGTTCCGCCTTCAACTAGGGATCAGATAGCACCTGCTTTCGCCTTGCCGCCTGGAGCCGCCGCGACAGAGACTGCGTGTGCAGCCCGTGCTCAGTTAAGCAAATTTTTACCAAGAGAAAGCGTTTCTGTTGCGCTCCCTTCGGATCGCTTGCAGGATGATGTTCCTCATCGGGTGATCCGATGGGCGACCGCCGGGGGGTGCTACCAACACGCCCCCGGGGTCTGACCACAACTGAACTGTAAGGAGTTCTGCCATGGCTGACGCCACCTCTACCCTGATCCGGCCCGCGCCGGAAGTCCCCTTGAACGATGTCTTCGTGGCCCGGGCGAATGCCGCTCCGGCAGCCCTGCGCGCCTGATCGCCCGCACCTCACCGACATCCTTCACCACGACGATCTCCCCGACTGAGGCCTGACCCGAGCAGCCATGCATGCACCCGCATGCGGCTCCCAGTCTGTCCCCTGATTCAGCATGCAGCCCGAGCGGCGCATGCACGGGCGAGCTCGTCTCCACAGGAGACTTCCCATGAGCCAGACCAACACCCGCCACCACCCGATCGTCCACATCGAGCGCCCAGACCCGGACCTGTCGGTCCGCATCGTCTCGTGCCCGACCTCGCCGCTCGAGGTCATCGCCAGCGCCTGGTCCGAGCTGACGGCCCTGCGCCGCCTGCAGTTGCTCGACGCTTCGTGCAACTACATCATGGTCGGCAAGGACACCATGCAGCGCCTCCTTGCCCGGGTCGGTGAAGCATCAAAACCATGGCCGCGCCTTGGCGACCACCGCTATGACCCCTCCCTCACATGGGCGGATCAGCTCTACATCATCGTCAACCGCACGAGACACTGGGAAAAGTCCGACGTCGTCGCCTTCCAGGAGGTGCTCAGCGATGAGGTTGAGCGGGTCGAAAGCGCCAAGCTGCACGCTGGCGTCGGGCCGCTGCGGCTCCCGGCATCGTCGAGCAAGACCACTGTGACAGAGATCCTGTTGGCCGATGCCCGCTCGTTGCTGGCGGATGCCGGCTGCCCGGTGCTGACGCCGCGCCGCCGCTCGCTCCAGTGCATGCTTGCTACTTCAGCCGAGCTGACGCTGGCGCACTGATCCGCCCCGTCTTCCCTGCCAACGCCTGTGGCGCACCGGCCTCGTCCTGAGGTCGGCTGCCCCGGGCTGTCCGGAGCATATCCATGTCCAAACGCGAGACTTCGAAAAGCCGCACGGCATCCGTCTACCGGGGAATGCAATCCCGTATCGCCGCCCTGAAGGCCCGGCCTTCATCCGACGACGTCAGCCTGGACGAGCTCCAGGCTACTCAAGAGGTGTCCCCCTCTCCCTACCCGCGGCTCGTCGAGCTAGCCCTCGACCCGACTCTGCGGCCTTATGAGGCCCGCCGGGCTGTGGCGGGTGAGATCGCGCGCGGCGTGCCGGCCTTGGCACAGGCCGCCGAGGATTGGGCGCGCGGCCAGGAGGACGGCGAGACGCTCGCGCAGCTTCTTGACGAGCGCTCGATCGAGCGGAATGCGCCGGGCCTTGCCCGCCTGGCGGAGGACGTCAGCTTCCTGACGCTGGCCACGTCCACTGATCGCACGCCCTATGCCGGCAGCATCGTCGGACGGCTCGCGCGCCTCGTGGATGCGCTCGACGGGGATGCCGTCACGCCGGAGCTGTTTCAGCGCGCCCGGCTCCTCGTGCTGTGCTGGCGCGCCTGGCTTGGCGGCGAGGGACAGACCTCAAGTTTCTTTCCTGCCCATCAGATCGTGCACGACCTGCTCGTCCGCTTCGACACGAGGAGCCAGGCTGACGATACCGGCGTCCATGGAACACAAGAGACAGACTTGAGCGTCGGCTCGCCGGAGGCTGCAGGAGAGACGCTTCTTGAGCACGCCGGTCCTGGACTGGTGATCCTGCCCCGCTTGCCTCTTGCAACCAGCCGCGAGGCGAGGAATGCACTCACACCATTTGAGGCCATCGCCGGAAAATCGCTCGCGCTGCTGCCCACGCCCGATCTTGCGGCCGTACGGCAGCGTCTCGTGCCAAGGTTCCCACATCTCACAGGAGTGATCGACCAGATTCTAACCAATATCGTGCCGGGAGACACGTTGCGCTTCCAATCTCCGATGCTTCTCCTGGGCTCTCCTGGCATCGCAAAAACCACCCTGGCAATGGCGCTCTGCCGGGAGCTCGGGCTGCCGCACCGCGTCATTGACGGCGCGTCGACGTTCGATGGCATGCTGCTCGGAGCCTCCCGGCAGTGGTCGGCGGCTTCTCCGGGATGTCATTGGGACTTAATCCTTGAGCATCGGGTTGCCAACCCAGCACTCATCATCGACGAGGTTGAGAAGGTCGGTGGAAGCAAGCGCAATGGAGACTTGAAGTCCACGCTCCTGGCACTTCTGGAGCCGCAGCGCGCCGCGAGCTTTCTTGATCCTTACTTGGAGATGCCGATCGACCTTTCCGCCTTGAATGTGATCCTTACCGCGAATGATCTTTCGCCCTTGAGCCGACCGCTGCTCGACCGCCTCACCATCATCTGGATCCCTTCTCCGGGACCCAACCATCTTGATGCATTGGCATCATCTCTGGCACGGGATCTATGCCAAGCCCGTGGCTTGGACGAGCGGTGGTATGTGCCGTTGACAGGGGCGGAGATGGACCTGTTGCGGGCCCACTGGACGGGCGGTTCTATCCGCGTTCTGCGCCGTCTCGTGCAGGTCGTCCTCAATGCACGCGATACGAGCGCCTTTAGACATTGAGGCGTTATTGCTCCAGATCCCCATGGAGATAATTAGATACTGTGGGCTGCCGGTGCTACGAGCCCACAGTATAAGACATGCATTCATATGTGAGAAGCGCATCATCCTCTTTCTAGTTTTAAGCTAAATGGCATCGAGCAAACAAAGTCAGCAAGAGATCAACCTAGTTCGCGAGGTGCAGTCCACTGTAGAAACCAATACACTGGATGCTTCAAGGCTCTGATAACTGCCCCTCTGCTGCGCGGATTAACCATCTGGCGACTCGCACCCTCTAGAGGCTGTTATGGACCGCGATGTAGTTTGCGGCCTGTCGTAGCATAATACAGACCAGAGCAATGACATGCAGGTCTGCGAGAGTTTCAGGTAAGCGCTCGTAGTCGCGCACCAGACGCCGAAAGCGTGTGGTCCAACCGAAGGTCCGTTCGACCACCCATCTCCGCGGCAACAGCACGAAGCCGCGCTTGGCCTCAGGTAGTTTGACCACCTCCAGTTCGATCCCATGCTCGCGGGCGGCAGCCGCGGCCCTCTCGCCGGTATAGCCCTGATCGACATAGGCCAGATCGACGCTCTCACCGGTGGCGACCTGCACGGCCTGAGCCAGTTGTCCCACCTCAGCCCGATCATCCGCGGTGGCGGGTGTGACGTGAGCGGCCAGGAGATGCCCGAGGGTGTCCACCGCCAGGTGCAGCTTGGAGCCCTTCTTGCGCTTGGCCCCATCATAGCCGGCGCGGGCGCCACTCTCCGGCGTGGAGCGCAGCGTGCGGCTGTCGAGCACCGCGGCCGAGGGCTCCTCATTGCGTCCGGCGGCTAGGCGCAGCACGGCGCGAAGGTCGTGCGCCAGCTCCTCGAAGCAGCCGGCGTTCAGCCAGCGCTGCGCCTGCTGGTAGACGGCGGCCCAGGGCGGCAGGTCGTTGGGCATCCAGCGCCAGGGCGCTCCCGTTTTGATGATGTAGCGCAGCCCGTTGAACACCTCGCGCAGGGAGTGCTCCCGCTGGCCCGCCTCTTCGGGCAGGAGCGTCAGGTAGGGCGCCACCAGCGCCCATTCCTCATCGGAGACATCGGAGGGGTAAGGTTTGCGAGCAGAGGTCATCCTGCCAGAACGGCGATGACCTCAGCCAAGGTCCATAACAGCCTCTAGTCTGCCCCGCTGGGCCCGACGCGTGGGCCTGTCCTGTTGGCGGGCAGAAGGTGTGGGAATGCGAGGCCAAGCTGACCTTTTCTTGGACTACGATGCACCGCCGGGTCCGATCGAGACGAGTCCCGTCGATGGGATTGTCATCAAGGCCAGGCAAAGCAGCGAGTCCTTCAAGGCTCCTGACCATGAGACCGCCGCCCGGATGCTGGAGGCCACAGGCGACTATCGCATTCTGCGCCGATTGACACCACGCCCCATCGTCGTGTCCCGCACCGCTTTACATGGTGAGAAGATCGCCGTCATCCTCGATACCGAAACCACAGGTCTGGATCACACGCGAGACGAGGTCATCGAACTCGGCATGGTTGCCTTCACCTATGATGAGGAAGGCCGGATCGGTGATGTGATTGGGACGTTCAATGGCTTACGTGAGCCGAGCGTACCGATCAGTCCTGAAATCACTCGCCTGACCGGGATCACGCCTGACATGGTCGCCGGCCAAGTGCTCGATCTTGAGGCAGTGGAGAGGTTCATCGCGCCGGCGGAGTTGGTCATCGCGCATAACGCTCGCTTTGATCGGCCCTTCTGTGAGCGCCTGTCCAAGGACTTCCAGCTCAAGGCGTGGGCCTGCTCCCATTCCGAGATCGCCTGGAGCGGGTTCGGCTTTGAAGGATCGAAGCTCGGGTACCTCCTGACGCAGTGCGGCTGGTTCCACCAGGGCCACCGGGCGGTCGAGGATTGCCATGCCCTGCTCGAGGTGCTGGCCTCCCCCCTCCCCTCCGGGGCCGGGTTCGCCTTCGGGCATCTGCTGACCTCGGCGCAAAAAGCGCTCGTGCGCATCTGGGCTGAGGGCAGTCCGTTCGACATGAAGGATGTGCTGAAGGCGCGCGGGTACCGCTGGAACGATGGCACCGACGGCCGACCGAAGGCTTGGTGGGTGGAGGTCGACGAGGAGGCCTTTGAGGCCGAACTCGCGTTTCTCCGACGGGAGGTTTACCGGCGCGAGGTCGAGCCCTTCAGCCAGAGGATCACCGCCTTCGAGCGGTTCCGCTCGGCACGCTAGCTGGCGGCCGATGCCCGCGAGAAGCTGCGCGAAGAGGCAATCGCCAATCCTGCCCTACTCGGTTATCCTGAGAACGGATTACGCCGATGATGAATGCATACAACCGTAGTCTGATGGAATTGCCCTGTATGCGAGGATCTGATCCTGCTTACCCAAACCGATCAGCCTTCTCGTTCGAACGAAGCCTACGGCCATACAAACCTGACTCGCGAGCTGCAGGACGAGGGACTGGAGGGTGCTTAACGCCAGACTGTCCGGCTAATGCGCGATAATGATCTGAGGGCTTGGCAGAAGCGCTGCGTTACGCGAGTCCCTGACAACATCATGTTCTTCCAGTTGTGCCACTCTGCTTGAGTAGAACCTCCCGACTTCCAGACGGGGCTTACCTCGAGCGCCTGCGGTCATTGGCTATACATCATACATTGATGCAGACGGTTGCTATCGCCAAGACGTGAGCCATTGTACGATCCGTCTGGCGGATCTCGCTAAATGTTGCTTCACATGGCCCCACTTTTTCGGCATCAGCCGGAGGCTAGAAGCCAGCCCAGATGACCACTCCAGAAAATCGTATATATCCGTCCATACGTCATCTCGTACTCTCTCCAATTGCTCATGCAGTGCGAGGAGATACTGGGCTTTTATGAATTTGCGCTCACGCTGACTAAGCGCTCTTTCCAGAACGTCATCTGGAAACCAACATCGCTTCAGCTCCTGCCGGCCCTCACGGGTTTGTGCCGCTGAGAGCCTGCAATATTTCTCGATCGCTGCCCGTCTATAGGCGTCGCGGATATCTCGGATACCTTTCCACGTACGCCCGTCACGCCTCGCTTTGGGGAAACCCAAATTGCCGCACGACCTCCTGACGTGCTTTCTCGAGAGTGACGGATAGTTCGGCTTGACGCACCTTCGCCACAGCGTGGGAAACGCTCCAGTGTCTGGCGGCATCCCTCGAATTCATCCCAGCGAGGATGTGCCAAGGAACCTCGCTGTCACGCAGGGCGAGGGCAAGATTGACCGGAATGGCGGGCACGACCATGCTCCCACCCTGCCTAATGATGGGACCTAGGATCTCCGCTGCAGCTCTCGCCACGGGAGTATTCACGTCGAGCGTTGACCAAGCTCTATGGGCATCGTTGAGCCCGATGGCAACCGTTGCCCCTGGCACGGCGCGAGCAAAGACGGCTGCGGTCTCACCTGCAAGTCGTATCATCTCGAGGTCGCAGCGTGTCATAATAAGAACGACAGCTGGCCGGTCTACCGGCACCTCATCGATGATCCCAACGCCACCTAAGAAGTCCGCAAGGCGCTCATCAAGATTGGCACCGGTATCCCAGATCACTGTCTCGCCTTCTGCAAAACTCTCGAGGGTCCGGTCAAAAGCCTCGCTCAGCGCGCGCACATCCGCCTCCGGATTGGCTTGCAACTCCCTTGAGATTGGGAGCGACACGGGCGTGACCAGATCAGCCGACAGGCGTCGGCCATGCCGTCTTTGATCATCAAATTCCACAATCCGAGCATTGGTCCCGGAAAGATCGATTGAGGTCTGGAGAAGGGTCGTCGTAGTGGTTTTTCCGGCATTTCCGGCACGGCCGACCACAACGACCAAGCTTGGCGGCGTGGTAGAGATAGGCTCTTTTCGGCGCAAAGTCGGTAACAACGTTCATCCTCCGTGAAGTATCGGGAGCCGTGATGGCCGGCTTGATCGGCAATTTGCCGGTCAAAGTTCGTTCTGTCAAGGTGGCTCTCCCCGGAAGTCGGATTTGCCGCTAATGCTGAGTTTGACGAAGGAGAAGAATGGACGTGGCTCAACAGCGATCTTGGCAAGACCTCGCACGAACGGCCGCCTTGAGGCTGCAGGGTGCCTCACACGGTGAGAGGCGCCGGATCCTTGAGCAGCTCGCGTCAGAAAGCGGGCATGAACCATCGACGCTTCGCAGCATGGTTAAAACGTTACGCTTTGTGGAAGAATTGCGTAGCAGCGATCCATCTCTTGCAGAGTTGGTCCAAAGCTGGAGTCATGCGTTTCTCTCTGTTTTTGAAAGATGGTCGCGCTATGATCCATCGGGTGCCCGGGAGGCTCTTCTGGACCACTCTGAAAATCCGATGCAGTTGCGCTCGCTGGTTGCGCGAGAAAAGGCCTCACGCCATACAGCGACCTCTCAGCTGACCCAGAATGATTCCGGTACCCTTCCAATCTCGCCGCACGATGACCTTCCTAGCCTGTTGAACCAGGCGTTTCAGGGGGGTTGGGAGCGGGAACCGCTTAGGGATATTCTGCAACAGCAACCGCTGCATTGGCGAACGCAACCATCACTCCGGAACGCTTCGGATGTATATCGTCGGTCCAGCGGTTATTCTGGGAAATCAAGACGGCCGCGTCTGGAATGGGTCAAAGCTAACGAGCTATGGCGGCGAAGGCGAGTAACGGCTGTAGCGCTGGATGACACCTTGACTCCCGTTGCAGTCGCCTTCGAAGTTAAGGCTTACGCGAGTTGGAAGTTGCTACGGGATCGTGCACCAGAATTCATCCTACGGGCTCATGGTCTGCGTAGAGTTGTCGAATTGGTATTAATCATCCTGCCAGACTTACGCGCTGCGGAAGTCTTCGACCGTACTGACCTGGGACCAGATTATGCCAACGGCAGCCACGACGTCTGGCGATTTTATCGCAGCTCATGACGAATTGCTAATTAATCATGATCGGGCATCTGGGGACGGGCCATTTGCGCACGGCGTTGAATCTTCTTTTGGAGTTCAGTCGAGTTAAAACCCAGGTGAGTTTTGGAAGACCTGTCAGCTGCGACGCCATCTGAACTCTCGGCTTTCGAAAGTGCAGATGAATGTTTTTCTGCTGCCTGCCCTGACGACGCCGCTGACTTGCTTTGCTTCAGGCTTTTCCTAGCGCGTGTGATTGACTGGCGCAGCGCGCTCTTCGTTACACTGGGAGCAGTAGAACGTGTCAGCTTCAGAATTTCATCGATGATCGTTTCACCCGCATAGCCCCCGGCCACAAGAGCATCAATTGCTTCAGCGTGATTGCGGATTACGCGTGCGACGAGCTTCCGTGTCCCCAGTTCTGCCTGCAGATCCGACGCAATGGTTTTCACGAGCTTCGCGAGATCGTTAGCAGACATCAAGCTTACCAAATTCTCTAAGACATCATACGACAAAAATTGTCGGTGGCAAATTGGATGCATCCCAAGAACTGTATGTCATTATCATGCTGCCCGAGCATGAAGGCCTCTATAGCCGGATAATCAGCCGACCATTGGGAAGATCCCTGCTATATCCGAGGATCGCTTAATCTCGCCACCGGGCCGGTTGGCCTGGGGATAACCGCTGAACTGTGCTCACGCGGGAACCTCATGCATTTCAGCACCTCGCACGAACGGTCTATCGAGTTATTAATTCAGAACCAAGTGAGCCGAGGAGATTACATGGACGACAAGAAGCTGCCGGCTTTCCGCAGGACTCCATAACAGGACTTGGTGGCTGCTCTCGGCAAGGGTACTTTCGACCTGGTGATCCCGAACCCGCTGCGCGAGCGTTTCTCGGATCCGGAGAGTTTCGAGCTGTTCCAGGAGGGCGGGGATGGACCAATGCGGGCGGTCTCGGACGCGCAAGGCCTACCATCGCCTCAATCGTCTAGGAGGGCCTGTCCGGCAATGCCCAGGGTCGAATCCAGGCAAAGCGGCTTCTCAGGCTCCTGGCTCAGATCGATGATGACCGGATCATCATCCTGGCGAGCTATCTCAGGAAGAACTCGCACGACGTTGGATTCTTCGAGCGCGGCATAAGGCCATCCTTCATCCGCTGAGCGCCCATATGGGAAGGTGATCAGGACGAGATCAACGCGGCTGCGATGTACGAGCTTGCCCGCAGAGTTGGTGCAGCTCGCACGCTTGAGAAGTAACTTCAAGGGGGGTTCAGGAAAGCGGAGATCTCTGAGTTCGACAGCCGCACCGGGATGGTGAAGGCGTCCGGCTGGCAGATTACGGCCCTCAGGTAGCTGCCTCTCCGGCAAAGTCGGCGTAACTGGGCCGGACGATCACTAGGCCAGTCTCGGAACTAGATTAAGCGCGCCAGTGACTTGGCGCATCAGGCCCATTGTTACCACAATGAGGATCGAAGTGGTGCCTACAGCACAGGACCTCCTGGAGCCGCCTTAACGGTGGGCGGCACCGAAAAGTGCCTGGGACCCTGAAAAACCTAATCGAGCCCTTGTGGACGATCCTGTGCTTGGTGCCGTTAGCAGGCTGGAGCTTTGATATCTGGGACGAGATTGATGAGGCTAGCCACTGCTCCAGAGTCCACAGCATGCAGACCGCCGCCCTTTGTCTATGTCGAGCGGCGCCCGCAACGGCCGTGCCGCTCCTCTAACCTTGCCTTTCTACCCAGGCCCAAATGGCGTCTCACCATGCTTCGCCGCGTGACGGCTGAGATACCTCAGCTTTAGAGTTATACGACTTTTAGCGACGTCGTACGACAAAGTTATACATTCTGAGATGCTGCACGACTTAATACTACGTTCTTCTGTAGGATCTTCCCCTCACCTGAACAGACGAGGTCCATCCAGCCTTCTCAGCCGGAGTTTCTTACCAGAATCCGGACCTTTCCTCCTCCCCAGCCGCACTTCCTTGTTGTGGCTTACCAGCTTGGCCCAAACAATAGCCGTTCACCAACGCGGAGAACGGGCGTGAACGTAACAAAGCCTTTTCCAGCCCCCACTCGCAGCCGGAAGACGCAGGACGCCTACGACAAGGAAGGCGACCGGCACCGGCGGCGGGCACAGCGACTGTTCCCACATATTGCCTGCCCAGCCGAGGCGTTGGTGGCAGTCCGTGAGAGCCAGCCGGTGCTCAAGGCGCGGACGGCCCGCCGCTACTGGCAAGAGCACCTCGCGATCCTTGGGAAGCTCCGGCAGGCGGGCGAGATCTCGCAGGATGTGTACACCACCGCACAAGCGGCGATCGCAGCCGCCTTGTTCGATAGCAGGCAGCGCCCGTCCGCACCGAGGACCGGAGCCAAGAAGGTGCGCAATCTGACCAAAACGGAGGCTGCCGTCCTGATTGAGGCGCTGGCGCAGAAAGTTCAGGGACCGAAAGCCGACAACATTGACCGATACCTCCTGCTGTATGCGCGGCTTGCTCCACGGCTGGGGTTTCGTCCCTGTGAGGGTGTGGGAATTCAGATTGCTGGCGCCACCCTCCTCGTGCCCTGCGCCAAGAACAGCAATGGCCGCGCCGGACGTGCCACGCGGGGGATCGATCTCAGGGATGCCGAGGCCGGATTTCTGCACCTCGTGGCCGAATTCATCAGCGTTCAGAGGTCCCTGATCGAGGCCAAAGGTGGATTCGACACATTCTACCATGTGGCTCGCCAGCGCCTTGCGCGGCTGAGCATCCGTGTCATCGAGCGGAGGGTCTGCCCTTACTCTTTCCGGCATGTCGCCATGGCTACCTGGAAAGCGGCCGGATACGACGCGGCCACGATCGCGCTCCTCGCAGGCCACAGCAGCAAGGTCACGGCTGGAAAGCATTATGCAGGGCGGAGCAAGGGGTGGACTGCGGATTGCGCGTTTGTCGCTCCGGCCGAAGTCCCTGCCATCGTGGCCGACGAGGCTGCGATGCCGACGAATACCGAATCTCCCGTGGAAGCCACACCCACCAACGAAGTTCATGCGCCCATGCCTAGTCTCGGCTCAACTTCCGAACCCAACAATCCGACCGCAGAGGAGGCCGAGAGATCCACGGCGTGGGATATTTTCTTTGAGGCCTTCTTGCTGCCCACACCTCCTCAGACACCGAAAGGAAACGCTCTACGGGGTCTGCGGCACGGTCCGGCGCATCCCATGTCCTCATCCCTCGATTTCGACCTGATGGGCATCCCGGCCCACGCGGATCTTAGAGAGCCGGATGCGGCCGACATATTAGAGGAGGATGCTGGTCTCGGAATGAGCTTCTGATGAAAGACCGCACACATCAGTGACGCTGCGGGCAAGGCCGGTAAGCAGCGCCTCTTACTCGGGCCTACCGTTCTGGAGCGTCTTTTCCATCTCGCGCATCATCGCCTGCTCGATTTCATCAAGGTTGACCTTGACGGTTTCACCACTGGTCTGAGCCTTGGCCCGCGCCACTGGGACCTGCTTGGCTCTCGGCCGGCTGGTGGACATCCGCGCCTGGGCAGGAAAGCGGCCTTCCAGAGTATCAATCAGACTGTTGAGCGCCGCATCGGACAGCGGGATCTCTGGAGCCTCAGCAAGTTCTCGCAGCGCGATGAACTGATGGGTGTAGCGAGGGTCGCCCGTCACCTCAGGGCCGAACCACTCCGGTGGATGAAAGCTCCTCGCCTCCACCTCGGTGCTAAACTCCATGGTGACGAGGTGCAGGATACGGGGCCGGAGGATCTCGTCGATCAAGGCTTGACCCTCGCCGAACGGCAGCACTGTCCGGGTATAGTCGACCTCGCCGGCACAGACATCGAGCAGCGCATGGGCATGGGTCATCGGGATTTCAGTCTGCTCCTCGACCTCGCCGTGAGGGCCTGTCGTCTTGAGGATCAGCAGACCCCTGTTCTCCTCAAGGCGGACCCAGGAGGAGCGGTCCCGTTGCTCGGGAAAGAAGCCCTCGACGTGACGCAGGCCGCCCCTCTCGCGCTGGATCAGGCGAGCGAAGGATGGGGCGAGGAGAAAGCGGTGCCGAGCAGTCATGAAGCCTAGGGAATGTAAGGGATTGCGGAGGCCCGCCTTTGGTACATGGCGGAGGAAGGAATAAGCAACCCTGAACCCCGCAATATGGTTTCCGCTCAGCTGCTGGCCTCAAACCCGAGGCTTCTTCTCGCTAATCTGCCATGGGGCGCTCTCGGCTGTCGAAAAGCGTGAGGTCAGCGGCAGGCCTGCCGGGCTACGTTCAATGCCCAACCATGAAGTGAGATGTGGTAGATCGATTATAGCCTGGGCGAAATATACAATGAGGTCCCGGCTGAGGCGCTGTCTTCAGACCTCGTGACGCATCGGTGAGCCAAGGGAGAGAAACCATGCTCCACGTACAGGCTCCCACGCCAGAGACAGCAGTTTTCATGAATCCGGCCGGGTCATCCGCCGCTACCACTATCAATGGGAGCGGCAAGCCCGAGCAGGCGAGAAGATCCTAAGGCACAAGCGCTTGCAGGCGCGGCCAGCGGCGCCCGCGAGCAGCGGCTTCGGCCAGAACAATCACGCGACAGCCCTGAGCAGATTCGGGCATCCCTCCCCGATATCCACAGGGCCGCCTGAGCAACCCACGTTGACCATGCAGCGTTGTTCATGTTCTTGATTTGTTCACTTTGTCGCACCGGAACCCGATGTCGCCTCAACCTCGCCCAGCCCTCCCCGCCGTCCCGTCTGTCACTTCTGCGACAGTCGCGGAGTTACGTCGGAAGATCGAGCGCCTAGAGGGCAGCGTGCAGGCGCGCGCGGCACTACCCTTCGGCATCGCCGCTGTCGACAGTCACCTGCCGGGTGGCGGCCTCGCACGCGGGGCGTTCCACGAGGTCATCGAAGCAGGGCCCGCCGCCGAGTTCGCCGGCTCCGCGACCCTTTTTACCGCCGGGATCGCCGCACGCCTTAAAGGACCCGTCCTCTGGTGCCTGACGAGGCGCGATCTGTTCGCGCCGGGTCTCGCCAGCGCCGGCCTGCTCCCAAGCCGCGTCATCTATGCGGAGGCGGGCCGGGACCGGGACGTGCTGCCCCTCGTCGAAGAGGGCCTGCGCGAACGCGGCCTCGCCGCCGTCGTTGGCGAGGTGACCCGCTTGACGCTAACAGCATCGCGCCGCTTGCAGCTGGCGGCGGAAGGGTCCGGCGTCACCGCGCTCATCCTGCGGCGCTGGTGGACTGTCAGCGAGAAGGATCTGGCTGCCCTTCCCTCAGCCGCAGTTACCCGATGGCGCATCGCGCCCGCTCCGTCCGAGCCCGAACCTGCCCCGGGCCTCGGCCGCGCGAAGTGGCAGGTCGACCTCGTGCGCTGCCGCGGCGGTGCTCCCCGTTCCTGGATCCTGGAGGCCTGTTGGGGTGGACAGCCCCTTATGTCCCTCGTCCCTGATTCTTGCCCAGAACAAGGATCAGGGGCCACTAATGACGAGGAGCTCGTCAAAGGAAGGAACATCCACCATGCAATTTAAGCGGGTTGCGGTTGATACGTCGAAATCAGTCTTTACAATTCACGCTGTTGACAATGACGAGCATCCGGTCGTCCGGCGAGATCTAAGCCGAAGCCAGTTCCAGACATTCTTCTCTAAGCTGCCACCGACGGTTGTCGTGTTGGAAGCGACCGGCGGCTCGCACCATTGGGGCCGCCTGCTCAGCAGCATGGGCCATGAGGTAAAGCTCATCCCTCCGCAATATGTGAAGCCGTTCGTGAAGCGTTCCAAGAACGATCGGAACGACGCCGAGGCCATCAGCGAGGCTGCATCACGGCCGAACATGCGCTTTGTCCCTCTCAAGTCAGCAGAGATGCAGGCAGATGGGATCGAACTCAATAGCCGGCAGATCTTGGTCGAGCAGCGCACCGCTCTGGTCAACTCGCTTCGCGGTCATGCGGCCGAGTTCGGGGTCGTGGCCGCGAAGGGCCTCCACCGCGTTGAGAAACTCCTTGAAGTGATCGAGGCCAGCCTGGACGTCCCGCCGACCGCGAAAACGGCGCTGGCTCAACTCGGCAAACAGATCGCTTATCTTGATAGTCAGCTTGAAGAGATTGATCGCCGGCTGGTTACACAACAGAAGAGCCATCCGGTGGCTCAACTGCTCTCGGCGGTCCCGGGAATCGGCGCGATTTCTTCGCCCACATTGGCACTCCAAGTCGATCCCCAGCAATTCAAGTCCGGTCGTCACTTCTCGGCCTGGCTCGGGCTGACACCAAAGCAGCATTCAAGCGGCGGCAAGCACAGGCTGGGTGGTATTTCACGCGCCGGCCATGAGCGCATCCGTCAACTACTGGTGGTTGGCGCAATGGCGGTTGTGAGGCATGCCGTAAACGGCAGTAAGGCCGCAACGTCATGGCTGTTGTCATTGCTGGAGCGACGGCCGCGCAAGCTCGCGGCCGTCGCCCTGGCGAACAAGATGGCCCGCATCGCATGGGCCATGATGATGAATGGAGAGGAGTACCGGCACCCTGCTCGTACTGCCTGACCGTTCGTCATCCTCATAGGAGCGCAAAGGGCACTTCCAGGAGATGGCATTCGGTCGAGCCGACGAAAAGGCACCCCTTGCATCGCACAGGCGCATTGCGACGCCGTAGGCTTGTTTGGGGAGTTTTCGGCGGAACCCATCTGGGCCAGCGGTCATGCAGATCGCGCGAACAGGCCGGACACATGAACGCACTCGTTCCGGATGCTGATTATGGAAAAACCACTTGCGCCCCGAGGGCTGTCCACACATGCGATGCGAAGGGTCGTCTCGCTCTGGCTGCCGCACTGGCCGGTCGACCGGATCCGGCGGCGGTACGGCGAGCCATCGCGCGATGAGCCGCTCGTGACTGTGCAGACTGCAGGATCGCGCCGCATGGTTGCCGCCGCCTGCCCGGCCGCGCAGCGGCTCGACCTTCAGGCCGGTATGGCCGTTGCGCAAGCCCAGGCGATGGTCCCGGGGCTCCACGTCTGGGACGCCACGCCCGAGGAGGACGACGCAGCACTGCGCGAGTTGGCGCGCTGGGCGATCGGCTACTCGCCAGTGGTCGCGCCCGATCCGCCCGACGGCGTGTGGATCGACATCGCCGGTTGCGCCCACCTCTTTGGCAGCGAGGAGGCTCTCCTCGAGCACCTACTGGGTCGATTGAACAGCCAGGGCGTGACCGCTCGAGCGGCGGTTGCCGACGCGCCCGGGGCGGCGTGGGCCGTCGCCCGCTTCCGCGGTGGTGGAGTCATCCCGGTCGGTCGATCCATCGAGGCTGTAGCGACGCTCCCCGTCGCCGCGCTGCGGATCCCGCCCCAGTCGATCAGCAGCATGCAGCGACTCGGGGTGGAGCGGATCGGACAGCTCGCGGCCATGCCGCGCGCGCCGATGGTGCGCCGCTTCGGCAAGGACGTAGCGCTGCGGCTGGACCAGGCGATGGGCCATGCCTTCGAGCCGATCAACCCGCTGATTCCGGAGGAGACCCCCCTCTCGACGCTCGCCTTTGCCGAACCAATCGGCAGGCTCGAGGTGCTGAAGGACGTAGTGCGGCGCCTTGCCGAGGACCTCTGTGCGCAACTCGTCAGGAGAGGCCTGGGCGTGCGCCGGCTCGACCTGATCCTGCGCCGCATCGACCAGAAAGGCGCCAACCTCCGCGTCGGCACCGCGAAGGCATCACGCGACCACGCGCACCTGGCGAAGCTCTTCGACGAGCGGCTTGAGACCGTCGATCCAGGCTTCGGCATAGAGGAGATGGTGCTCATCGCCAGCAAGACCGAGCTGCTGTCCGAGACTCAAGTTGAGGTGCGCGGCATCGCCGGCGTGTCCGCGCCGGATGTGGACATGAGCCGCCTCGTCGACCGGCTCGGCGCGAAGGTCGGTGCCCATCGCGTGTACCGGCTGGAGCCGGTGCAGACGCTCGTGCCGGAGAGGATGGTACGGAAGGTGCCCGCGCTCGCACCGTTGACAGACGCCACCTGGCCGGAGAACCTGCCCCGGCCAACGCGGCTCCTCGACCCGCCTGAGCCCGTGGTCGCGACGGCGCTGCTGCCGGACCACCCGCCGGCGCTGATCGTGTGGCGCAAGGTCCGGCACAAAGTCACGCACGCGGATGGGCCGGAGCGCATCGCCCCCGAGTGGTGGGCGGGCGACACGGACGGCCCATCGCGGGACTACTACCGCCTCGAGACCGACCGCGGCGGCCGCTTCTGGGTCTTCCGTGACGCGCCGGCCGCCGAGGGCGGGCGCTGGTGGCTGCACGGCTTCTTCGCATGACCGAAAGCCTTTCCGCATGATGTACGCCGAGCTCCAGGTCACGACGCATTTCAGCTTCCTACGCGGTGCGTCGAGCCCCGCCGAGCTGTTCGAGCAAGCGAAGCTCCTCGGCATCCGGGCGCTCGGGATTGTCGACCGCAACTCGCTCGCCGGCATCGTGCGCGCCTATGAGGCGTCGAAGGAAACCGGTGTGCGGCTGATCGTCGGCTGCCGCCTCGATCTCACCGACGGCACATCCCTGCTCGTCTATCCGACCGACCGCGCCGCCTACTCGCGCCTGTGTCGGCTGCTCAGCATCGGCAAGACCCGCGGCGGCAAGGGCAAGTGTCTGTTGCAGTGGGAGGACGTGGTTGCGTGGAACAAAGGCCTTATCGCCATCCTTCTCGGCGACGAGGCCGACGACGAGCTGCGGACCAACCTCGCGCGTCTCAAGGCCACCTTCGGAGACCGCGCCTACATGGCCCTGATCCGCCGCTTCGCGCCCAACGAGCACCTCCGGCTTTACTATGTCGAGCAGGCCGCACAGGCGGCGAAGGTGCCGACGGTCGCCATGGGCGACGTGCTCTACCACCACCCCTCGCGCCGCCGCCTTCAGGACGTGGTCTCGTGCATCCGCCAGCGCTGCACCATCGACCAAGCCGGGTTCCGGCTCGACCGCCATGCCGACCGATATCTGAAAGACCCAGTCGAGATGCAGCGGCTGTTCGAGCGCCATCCGGAGGCGTTCGGACGTATCCGCGAGGTGCTCGACCGTTGCACGTTCAGCCTTGACGAGCTGCGTTACCAGTACCCGAGCGAGACGGAGCCGGGCGAAACTGCGCAGGAGAAGCTCGAGCGGTTGACCTGGGAGGGCGTGGCGAAGCGCTACCCGGACGGCGTGCCCGATGTCGTCGCGATGACCTGCCGCCACGAGCTCCACCTGATCGAGGAGCTCGGCTACGCGCCTTACTTCCTCACGGTGCATGCCATCGTGTCGTTCGCCAAAGGCCGGGGCATCCTGTGCCAGGGACGCGGCTCAGCGGCGAACTCCGCCGTGTGCTACGTGCTCGGCATCACCTCGATCAATCCGACCGAGCACGACCTCCTCTTCGAACGCTTCGTCAGCCAGGAGCGGCGCGAGCCGCCGGACATCGATGTCGACTTCGAGCATGAACGTCGCGAAGAGGTGATTCAGTGGATCTACGACACCTATGGCCGCCACCGCGCAGCACTTACGGCCGTCGTGACCTGCTACCGCGCCCGCGGAGCCGTGCGTGAGGTCGGCAAGGTCCTTGGTGTCCCGGAGGATGTGACAGCAGGCCTGTCCGGTCTCGTCTGGGGCTGGGGCAACGGCGGCGTGACGGAGGCCGAGGCGAAGGAGCTCAACCTCAATCTCGCCGATCCCCGCCTGCGCATGACACTGGAGCTCGCCTCGGAACTCATTGGCGCGCCGCGCCATCTCTCACAGCACCCGGGCGGGTTCGTGCTCAGCCAGGAACGTCTCGACGATCTGGTGCCGATCGAGCCGGCGGCGATGGAGAACCGTCAGGTCATCGAGTGGGACAAGAACGATATCGACACCCTGAAGTTCATGAAGGTCGATGTGCTGGGCCTCGGCATGCTGGGTTGCATGCGCCGCGCCTTCGACCTGCTGCGCGAGCACAAGGGAGAGGACCGCGCCCTCGCCTCGATCCCATTGGATGACGCGAAGACCTACGCGATGATCCAGAAGGCTGACACGATCGGTGTCTTCCAGATCGAGAGCCGGGCCCAGATGGCCATGCTGCCGAGGATCAAGCCTGAGAACTTCTACGACATCGTCATCCAGGTCGCGATCGTCCGGCCTGGGCCAATCCAGGGCGACATGGTGCACCCGTACCTGCGTCGACGGGAAGGACATGAGAAGCCGGAATACCCGCGTCCTGAGCTGCAACGCGTTCTCGAGAAGACTCTCGGCGTGCCGCTGTTCCAGGAGCAGGCGATGCGGGTTGCGATCGAGTGCGCCGGCTTCACACCCTCTGAGGCCGACCAGCTCCGGCGCGCCATGGCGACCTTCAAGCTGACCGCCGGCGTCACCAAGTTCCGCGACAAGCTCGTGCAGGGAATGACGGCCAGGGGCTACGACCAGGAGTTCGCCGAGCGCGCCTTCAAGCAGCTCGAGGGCTTCGGCTCCTACGGCTTCCCGGAGAGCCATGCGGCCTCGTTCGCCAAGATCGCCTACGCCTCGTCGTGGATGAAGAGGCACCATCCCGACGTGTTCTGCTGTGCCATCCTGAACGCACAACCGATGGGCTTCTACGCCCCGGCGCAGCTTGTGCGGGATGCCAGGGCGCATGGGGTCGAGATCCGGCCCGTCGACGTCAACCATTCCCGCTGGGACTCCACCCTGGAGCCGACGCGCAACCGCTACCGCTTCGCCGTGCGCCTCGGCCTACGCCTGGTGCGGGGCCTTGCCAACGCCGACGGCGGCATGATCCCGATCGCGCGGGGCGATACGCCTTACACGTCGATTGAGAACGTCTGGCAGCGGGCCGGGATTCCCGTACTGGCCCTCGAGCGCTTGGCTGACGGAGATGCCTTTGGCTCTCTGGGCGTCAACCGGCGCGACGCGCTCTGGACGATCAAAGGCCTGTCGGACGAGGTGATGCCGCTGTTCGCGGCGGCCGACGAGCGCGACCGCGTGATCCGCTCCGAGGCGGCCGAGCCGACCGTTGCACTGACGCCCATGACGGAGGGGCGGGAGGTCGTCGAGGACTACCGCTCGAAGGGCCTGACCCTGCGCCAGCACCCCCTCGCCTTCCTGCGCGCTGAGCTGCGCGAGCGCCGGATCCGGAGCTGCGCCGACCTCCACCGCGCCCGAGACGGACAGCGGGTGACGGTCGCCGGCCTGGTGCTCGTGCGCCAGAAGCCGGGCTCCGCCAAGGGAGTCATGTTCATGACGATCGAGGACGAGACCGACGTAGCGAACGTCATCGTGTGGCCCTCGCTCTACGAGAAGCAGCGCCGCCTGATTCTCTCGTCGGGCATGATGGCGGTCCGCGGACACTACCAGCGCGAGGGCGGCGTGACCCATCTCATCGCCGAGCACCTCATCGACCTGTCGGACCTTCTACGCAGTGTCGGTGACAGGGACGATCCTCTCAGCATGCGCTACGGGCGCGGTGATGAGGCCAAGATCGGCACGCGCGACCGCCTACGCGAGGGGCCGAAGGAGATCGTCGACGCGCCGTCTATTGGGATCCCCGAGCAGCGGGCCGAGGTGCCGGCCATCCGGGTCGCGACACGTGACTTCCGCTGATCCAGCCGAACGTGCAAAGGTGCCCATCATGCAAGAGCCCGACCCCAGACAACGAACTAAACTTCTCAAGATCGGAACGCGGCAGTGCCGCTACATCGTCTCCGACGATCCCCGTCGCGCCGTCTGCTGTGGAGCTCCGACACCCGAGGGATCGAGCTGGTGCGACTGGCACCGGAGGCTGGTGTATGTCCCGACGCAACCCGTCAAGATCCGGCGTGACGCACTGGCGTCGTAGGCACGCAAGATCCCCATTATGCGCACGCCCAAGAACGACCTTCGCATGCCGCAACTCCCTAGGGCGACGGAGTGCCCCTCTATCGTGCGCTACCGAATCCTGTGCCCACTACAGGTCGAGCCCCGAGACCGCACCGTCACGGGCCACGAGGGCGATCCGGATGCCGGCCCGCCTGACGAGCGGACGGCTTCGCCAGCTCTCCGCGAGCTTGCGGAAGACAGGCGTGTCCGGCACTGCGGCGACCACGATGTCGTCGGCAGAGACGTCGAACAGGAGCGCCTGGCCGAACGCCGTGGTGAGGAGCGGGTACTCAGGACTTCCAGGCTTACGAACGAGCGGACCCTTCTTGCATTCAGCGACGATGCGGCGGCCGTCAACCGTGGCGACCACGTCGCCTTTGCCGGGCCGCGAGTGTACGCGAATGGTCTTGTCGCCGCGCCGGTAAGCGCCGGTCCAGGCGTTCCGGCCAACCTGCGGCTCCTTGGTCTGCTCCCATCCAGTGCCGGCCATGAAGCGTCCGATGTCGAATATGACCGCGTCACCGACCTTGATGCTGGCCCCGTCGATCGCGACGCTGGCCATCGTTCCCGATCCGGGGAGCGACAGGATGAACTCGGCGAGCCGCAGGGCCACTTCGGCCTCCGGCATTCGGTCGTCGGGCAGTCCGAGCTCTGGCAGCACTTGGTTGTTCATGAACTCGGAAATCGCGGTGGTCGGCTTGTCCATCATCCCTCGGCTATGCCAGCCTCTGCATGATTTGAAAACTACCGCGACTGTATGAGAGGCGGCGCCTCGCCGAAAGCGGGCAATCCCCAGTCACCAACGTCCCACTCCATGGCGTTGCCACTGGACTGTACGTACCGGCTTAGCCGAATACGCCGACCGCTGGCCGCTCGTCTGGTCAATCAATTCGGAGTTCACGGGCTCAAGTCTCTCGAACGGTCGACGTCATCTTCATCGTCTCAGGCGCGCTTCCCCGCGTCATCAAAGGCGATTAGGAGCAGCACTTCAACGCAGCCGCGGCAGAACGGCTTATCGTTTTATCCAGTCCAAGGCCAGCAGGAGATGACTTGACCGTCCACTGCCGACTGTGGAGCCCTAGATCCTGCCCAGCCGAAAGTTGCATAATCTTCCCATGGCTTAAAGCTGCTTGGCCTTTCGTCGAAGTGCCATGGGACCGCAGTCACCATATACCCCATGGTACCTCTGATAACAGCCGAATCTACTGGATGGGACTATGGCCTTTCGCGAGCGCTTTCCAACCTTGGACGACCTGCTGAGTGCATCGCCCGAGGATCTCGGTTCCGAGATCGTCTTTTACCTTCAGACTTACGAGGAAACGCACCCTCAAGATGCGACTGTGCCACAAGCAATCATTCATGAGTACCGCACGGAGTGGGCGAGTTCCCGGCGTACGGAGTTGTATCTGGTGGTCTCGGAGGCACTCGCTTGGGCGAGGCGGATGCTCCTCATAGTTCCGGATATCGAGCAGTCGCGCAGCTTCTTTCAGCTTTCGCGAGCAGGGCGCTCCTTCACTCGCGAGACACTCAACATCATGCGGCTTCGGGAGATCTTACCTGATTTCATGTTGCACCCGAGCATACGGAGAACATGCCTGGACATTTTCAACACCGGTCACTATGAGGCGGCTGTCTTCGAAGCCTTCAAAACTGTTGAGATCGCCATTCGAGAGGCTGCCGAGGCCGGAGAGAGCGAACACGGCAGGCCACTTGTGATGAAAGCCTTCGATAAGCGAAGTGGTCCGCTCGCCGACATGGAAGAGCCGGAAGGAGAACGCGAAGCTCTGCAGTTTTTTGCAGCGGGCGCAGTCGGTTACTTCAAGAATCCCCGAAGCCATCGCAGGACTGACCTCAGAGATCCTCAAGAAGCAGCCGAGATGCTGATTGTCGCCAGTCATCTGCTCCGCATCGTCGAAGCAAAGGTAAGCTAGCGACAATCGAGTCGTAGGTCCCAACATGTCCTCCATGGCGCACCAGCGCGCTTACACAGGATCACCGGTCCGGGTCGAAATCGGCAGAGTTAGGCTCGGTGTGTAGGATCTGTCCCTCCCTCCCTCGAAATCGAACTCGTAGAGTCGGACGGGGCCGAGTACCGGCTGACGCTGACCGAGGAAGAAGGTGAAGCCATTGGGCGCCGCGACGAACAGGTGCACTGCCGCCACTGGGCTCGAGCCACGTGCTTCCCTGACCATCCGGGTGGCGGCCTCCGCGAGTTCGAAGGCATGTCGCCCGCATGCGACGGACTGGGCGCCAGGCCCCGTGCTGGGCGTCAGCATGAGCAATCGCCCGACCGTGGGAACGGTAGCGCTGAGATAACGCCGCACATCTGGCGCGATGTCGTGGGTGAGGCTCACCGCGATGGCCAGATCAGGACGTTGAGGGTCGAGTTCGACGACTTCTGCCTCTAAGCTGGCCCAATTGACATCAGGAGGGAAATCGTCGGCCGCCCAGATTCGTTCTCCCGTGGTGCGTTGCTCCAACTCCACATGCCGGCCAGACTTGATGTTCAGCACCGAACCTGCGGCGAAGGCCAAGGTGGCGTGTGCGTCCAATGCGAGTCGCAACTTAGACTGATCCCGCGCAGCGGAGAGCAAAAATGCTCGCAGTGCCGGGTAGAGTGCATCCCCCCAATCCGCCTCGCTGCGGATGTAGCGTTCGTCGAAAGCGGGGATCAGGTCGAGGACTTGGTGGCAGCGCTCCTCCAGCCGGTCGATCGGATGCTCGAACGACTTCACTCCATAGACGTGGCGGCGGCCTTCGCCTTGTCCCAGGAGGCCGTCGCGGTCACAGATCGCCGGGAAGCTTTTGCGGTCGAACTCAAGCCGGTCTTGCGCCATCCACTGGAACACCACGTCATCATAGGGGAACGCGCTCTCGTTCCTTGGAATGCGGCGCAATCCGACATAGGCGAACAAGACGTCGAGGTTGTCTCGAAGGCCGTCGAGTGTGTCCGTGGCCTCGCCGAACGCCAGGGTGCGCGCAAGGACCCTCAGTTCCTCCTCATCCAGTCCGAGATGGTCACGCCATGCCTTTCGGACAGCTCCCGCCTTGCTGTTGTCCGTAGCGGAACCGTAGAGCCGCTCCAGCCGTATGGCACCCGAGCGTGTCCCGATCATCTGGCGTAGGGGATCAGCTCGATCGAGCCGCCAGTTGGTGAGGAGCTTAAAGCGGACACCAATGCCGTCAGGCGCGTACGCGAGCTGGGCGTCGCGAGCTCGCTGCAAGAGCGAGCGCGTGTTCGCATTGATGAATTCAGGGTCGATCAGGTGGCTGTAGCCATAGGTGTCCGGAGAAACATGCCACTTGCATTGAACGTGCTCGCGCCGGAGGGGCGCGCCGTATTGGTCCTGCGCGCTCCGCTTCGGGTCGTACTCGACCCAGATGTCATCGAAGCTCTTGGGCCCGTTCTCGAACCCGACCCGGATGATGGGGCTCCCGGGGTCGAGCAGCCGTGCGGCATGCCACCAGAACAGGCGGGCTTGGAAGGTGTCGCCATCACGGCGCACGGTCACGGCCTGGGTCATGGACGGGCTTCAGTTGCTGGCATCGCGGAACGGAGGTGTCGGCACTATCTCGAGTGCGATGTCGACGGCACGCGACCCGTCAACGGCGCGTGAAGGATAGGCATCGAGCACAATCGCCGGCAGGAGGCGCTGCGTCAGGTCGGAAAACGTAAATCCGTGCTCGCGGATCCCGCGTTGAGGCCCGGTAGCGGACACAAGCGCGTCGACATGATGACGACCGATTCCGAAGGCCTCAAGACGGCTCGAAAGCACGAAACGGCGCTGCTCGTCGTCCGGCCGTGCGAAGCTCAGTACCTCAGCGGCGCGGCGGCGAACCGCAGGATCAAGCGCGCTCAAGCGGTTCGTGCACATAATGACCGCGGCGGGGAGCTTTGCATTAGCGATGCGATCAATGCCGCGGATAAAGGCATTCACCCCGGCACGATCCTCATGATGCATTTGCGCGGCCTCGCGGGACTGGGCGAGCGCATCGGCCTCGTCGACGAGCAGGATAACCGCGCCGCGCGACCGCCCACTGGCTGACTTCAGCCGTGTCGCCTCGGCAATGGTGTAGTCAAAGGCTGCCGTCAGCAGCTGGGTCATTTCGCCGACCCGGCCCTGACCGCGCGTCGAGAGACTCAACGGGAAGAGCGTGATGTCGATGTCTTCCTGGCGCGCGACCGCATCACCAATGGTTTCAGCGAGTTCGGTCTTGCCGGACCCGACGTCACCGGCTAGGACCACCAAGGGTGGGCGGCGCAGGACCGTGTCGAGAACCTGTTGCGACTCGGGATGATAACGCTTGGCCCAGGCCTCAAGGCCGCCGGGGTTGACGAGAAGGCCAAGGATCTTGGTGAGCCGGCTCTTTTGCTCATCGAGCCCTACAAGGCGCGCAAGCCGGCCTTGCGGCTCGAAATCCGGATAGGTGACCCGACGCTCAAAGAGCTCGTCGAGGGAGGGCTTCGTGTTCATCAGTAACTCCGTACGCTCGAACGGTTGAGGGCGCGACCGCCTGAAGAGTACGTGCGGTCGTCCGTGAGATAGCCCGTGATTCCAGGCTCAGGCGCACCGGTGCGATAGAAGGGCATGCGCTTCTTGAAGGCGTCCTTTTCCTCCGAGGGCAGCAGATCCCAGGCGGCGCTGTATGTCAGATAGTTGTAAAAGACGGCACCGGCGACATCCGCGCCCGGGCGGATCTTGCCTGGATCGTCGTCGTTGGCCGACCCGCCTGCGAGATCGTGCGCCGTATAGCGTAGAGTCGGTTCGATCCAGTTGCCGTCGCGCCGGAACCCGTAGGTGACTGTGCCGAGATAGCCGGCTTTCAGGAGTTCTATGACTTCTGCCTCATAGTCGGCAATTTCTCTGTCAGACGGGTGCCCGTAAAGGCGCTGCATGCGCTTCAGGTCTGTCGCAACCTTCGCCGCCATGTGGCGCGCATGCGTAATGGTGAACGTCGAGCTTTCGGTGTAGCTGTAGCTATAAGACACTGCCGGTCCTCACGCGTGGAACGATGAGCCGAGGACCTTCTGCCAGTAGGCAACGGTCAGCTGCTTGGTTGGGGCGGCGAGGGCTGCGTCGATCGCGTCGCCTGCGTCCAGAGCAGCGTCAACGATCGCGTCCGCATTGGCCGCCGTGTATAGGCGGGCGACATTGTTTTGGGCGTTCACCGGATCGATGATCTGCACCGTATCCGTCAACGCTCCTACCGACGAGGGCCGGTAATAGTCGGGAAAAACGATCCGCTCGCGGAAATCGCTCCGTGCGATGTAGGTGAAAAAGTGTTGGAGCGCCTCGGGATAGTCGGAGAAGTCGAGCCCGTCGTCACACAACTTCGCCAGCACCATCTCGATCATGAACGACTTGAAGCGGAAGCCGTCACGCTCCTGCTTCATGCGGCGCGCCCAGAACTTGGCGAGCCGGACGACCTGCGCGAAGTGTTTTTCCTGGCAGCGCTTCCTCTTCCCCGCGAACTCGAGGTGGAGCGGAATGCTCGTTTTCAGGAACGAGCCATCATCCTGGCTGACGAGATTGCCGTACCACTGCGAGTTGCCGTCATAGAGGATCGGCACGACATCGACGTCGAGACCGGTGCCCCGGAACGAGACCGTGACGGAGTAGGTCTGCGGCTTGACCTGATCCGCGCTGAAGTTCGGGAAGGCCTTGCGCAGGCGCTCGGCGAGATAGTCGAGCAACGCCCGGATGTCGTGGGGGGCCTCGGCGCCGCTGATGTAGCAGGCGACATCGATGTCGTTGAGCGACCGGAGCGCCGTTCCTTTAGCGAGGCTCCCTGAAAGCATCATCTTCTTGAGCGTGAAGTCCGGGTGCTCATTGAGGTAGCCCTCCAGCTTCTCACGCAGACGGCGCGCTTGCGCCCGGTATTCATCAGCCTTCTCCTTCGGCAGGTTCACCTTGTCCTGCGCGAAGGCGGCGATCTCATCGTGGCCTATATGCTGCCGCCCCATAGCCTCAACTCCTGTCAGCCGGCGATCCGGTGTCGGCGGCTCTTGCCACCATCATATAATGGCTATTTTTTAGCTATTCAATATGCTTATTCCAGCTATGGAACGTTGACATTAACCTTTGAATTTCGTATATGAGGGCAGAAGGACGGAGGATGAGATGACGGCAAAGCGCACCATGACGCTCAACCTCACCGACGCTGAGATGCGGGCCCTCGACGACCTGTCGGCCCGCAAGGACATCTCTAAGACCGCCGTGCTCCGGCAGGCGCTGCGCCTGTACCAGACGGTCGAGGCGCGGGTTGAAAAGGGCGAGAAACTCCTTTTTGAGAACGAGGCGACCAAGGAGAAGGCGGAGCTGATGCTCCTATGACGGTCCAGGTCTTGACCATCTATCTTCAAGACGTCGCGACGGGGGATAGCGTCGAAGCCGAGCTGCGCGACGCGATCGAGCAGGCGCAGCTCGACGACTGGCAGACCAAGTGGCAGCCTGAGCTGTTCGCGGTCTTGCAGGAACTCGCCCGCAAAGGGGTGCCCATGGGTCAGTGGCCGCAGAGCTGGCACTGGAACTGGGCGCAGAAGACGGCCCAGGTCCAGGGCCTGCTGGCCTTCCGCGGGTTCAGCGTCGTCGCGCAAGGCGAGACGCAGGGCTTGGCGCAGATCGACCTGACGAAGTCCTGCCGGGGGCCAAGTCAGGCAGGTAAGCCGCTCGTGTACATAGATTACCTTGAGGTGGCCCCCTGGAACCGACCGGAGCTTGGGTCCATGCCGCGCCTGCGCGGCGTCGGCACCGCGCTCGTTACGGCAGCGGTTGCTTTGAGCGAGGACGAGGGGTTCAAGGGCCGGATCGGGCTCCACTCGCTGCCGCAGGCAGAGGATTTCTACCGGCGGAGATGCGGGATGACTGATCTAGGAGCAGACCAAGCCTACCAGAATCTAACATACTTCGAGATGACTGCCGAGCAGGCTCGCGCGTTCCTCGAGGAGGAGTGAGGACGATGAGATTGGAGCGGAGCAAAGATTGGTGGATGGCTCGGGCGCGCCGTGAAGGCGACGCAGCCGTCGGCGCCGGTCAACTCGCGTTCGATCCGGCGCCGGAAGGGCGTCCGTCGATCGCACCGACCGCCGCTATCGAAGAGACCCGTATCGCTTTCGGAAAGTTCGTGAACCTGATGCGCCGGCGCCACGGCTACTCGATGGAGCAGCTGGCGGAGGCGGCGGATATCGACCCAAGCGAGTTGCTCGTGATCGAGGATGATGTTCATCACGTTCCTGAGCCACGGACTGTATTCAAGCTTGCACAGACCTTTGAGGTGCCGCAACGGCGCCTCATGCAACTGGCCGGGCTAGCCGCGGCCAATGATGCTGGCTTGCGTCAGGAAGCCGTTCGATTTGCAGCGCGATCCGAATCCGTGCAAAAGCTGACGCCGGAGGAGAGCTCGGCTTTGGAGGCGTTCGTGGCCGTCCTGAGCGAACAGGAGCCGAAACGGGTGAAGTGAGAAACGTCAGGCTTGGGGCACGCACGATCGCTGACATCGACGGACAGGTCGCCAAGGTCCTCAAGGGATTGGGCAATCCTGAGCCGCCGATCGATCTGCGCGTCGTCCGGGAACTCCTCAAGCTTGATCGGGACTACTACAGCACGACGGACGATGGGATTTTGCGGGAGACCTTGTCCCGCCTGAAGGTCGCCGGGCAGCAGGTTCTCCTGCGGCCGACCATCCTCCTGGATGCCGTCCGCTCCTTGAACCTCAAGGCGCTCTATCTCCCAGACCAGAAGCGGATCCTGCTCGACAAGGACCTTCCCCAGCTCAAGCACCGTTGGAACGAGGCCCACGAAATCGGCCACGACCTTATTCCCTGGCATGCTGGCATGATGTTCGGCGACACCGAGCAGACTCTTTCCCCAGCCTGCCACGAGATCATGGAGGCCGAAGCCAACTACGCCGCTGGTCAGCTCCTCTTTCTAGCCGATCGCTTCCGGGCCGAGGCAGCCGCGTCGGCTCCGGGACTCGAGTTGGTCAAGGCCTTGAGCAAGGGATTCGGCAACACGCTAACGTCTACCCTTTGGCGGTTTGCGGAGCAGGCCCACGGCAATCGCCCCATGGTCGCACTCGTCACCGGCCACCCGCACCCCTCCCGACGCAAACCCGACTTCGACGCCGCGAACCCCTGTCGTTATTGCGTCGAGTCGCCCCCGTTCCGGGAACAGTTCGGCGGAATTTCGGAACGTCAGCTCTTCGAGGTCATCGCTGGCTACTCCGGGGCTCAACAGGGCGGCAGCCTCGGTCAGGAGGAAGTGGTTCTCCAAGACCGGAATGGGGATGGACACATCTTTTACTTTGAAACCTTCTTCAACCGCCATGAGGCGTTGACTTTAGGCTATTGGAAACGCCCGCAGGCCACCATGGCCGCTACATCGGTGGGACGCAAGATGTCGTAGTACTTTATGACTCATTTCACCAGCAAGGGAGGAGCGTCTGCCGACTGCCGCAGCATATCGCCAATCCAGTCATCGTAGCAATGCTGGACTGTTTTCCCCGCCGCTCCTTAGCCAGCTAGGGCGACCCGTGCTGGAGCGGCTAGCTGAACGTCGCTGAGGTCCACTACGTCAACCTTTGACCCAAGCCGCCTCCGTGCGATCTCAACGATGTGGGAATGGTGCGTGAACAGGATCGGCTGTACGGCGAGACCGAAACTCGCCAAGGTCTCCAGACCATGACCTGCCCGCTCATCATCGAACGTCGCGAACAGATCATCGCCGATGAAGGGGACAGCCTCGGCCCTCGATGCGTAGTCCTGTAGGTAGGCAAGACGCAGTGCAAGATAGAGTTGGTCGACAGTTCCCTCGCTCATCTCGCCTGTGGTGAGCGTTGTCCCGGAAGCGCGCCGGGCAATGAGGCGGGGAACGTCATCATCCCCGATTGCTTGCTCCAGGCCAGTGAATGCTCCGGCGGTCAGCGCATTGAACAGAATACCCGCTCTCGTCATCAAGGGGCTCTGGTTCTTCGCATGATGCCGGGCAAGGGCGGCACCGATCAGGAGAGAGCCCAGCTTGTGGACTAGGTATTCCCTCGCGGTCTCCGCAATCTCGGCCTCGGCAACGTGGCGCATCTGGTGGGCCTCCTCGGCGCCAACGCCGCCTTCGATTTCGGCCAAGCGTGTTTGGTGCCGATCTCTGACGGCGTAGACCTCCTTGCCTTCCTGGTCGAGTTGGGTGTTCGCTTCGGTAAGCCGAATGAGCTCAGCCTCGGCACGATCAGCATCGAAATCGGTGAGCGCTGCCCGCAACTCTGCTTCGCTATGCTGCTCCGTAGCTGCGCCTAGCTGCTGGCGAAGTCCTCGGAGCAAAGCCTCGATCTCCGAACGGGCCTTGATATCACCAATCAGCGATCTCAGGTCCGCTTCGGCCGGCTGATCCACCGCAGACGCTGCTTCCGCCAGTGCTTTCTGCACGCGCTCGCGGACTTCACCCGTGGTGCGAACTTTGGCGCGTGCACGGGTGAGCCGCATGCCTAGGTCCTCACGGAGAACTCTGGCCTTCTTCGCCTCGCCGACGCGAGCTTGGAGCTCCTTCACCGCGCTGTCGAGAGGAAGCGAGGTCAGGTCCGGAGCCAGGGCGGTAATGACCGCCCGCGCCTCGCTCTCAAACGGCCCGATCGTATCCCGCTCCATTCCGCGGACGCGCTTGCGGAGGCTGTCGAGTTCCTTCTGAAGGCTGGGCAGCCGCTGCCATGCGGCGCTGGCGGCCGCAGCTTCGGCCAGCGACGCACCCGGCTTCAGGCCGATTGCCGCCACCGCTCTATCGAAGCACACCCGCCATTCCGCGCAAGCCTGCTCGCCCTGCTCCTGAGCCTGTTGGAGGTCCCCTATTCGTCTTCGGGTCTCTGCAAGGAGTGCTTCGTCCTCCCGGGCCTCCGCCCAGTTCCTGGCCAGAGCCTCGATCGCCTCCTCCACGTACCGGGCCATGATCAGGACATCCGCCCCCTCATAGGGTGCGAGCCTGAGCTCGCTCGCGAGTCCGTTCAATGGCACCAGCAGCGCGCGGCCGTGCTCCTCAATGGCAGCCTGTTCGTCATGTCTCTCACGGAGGGTATCTCGGCGCTCCAGAAGCGAGGTCACCGCGCTGCGCCAGGATTTCATGTCCCTCGGCTCAAGCGGAACGACGCCGGTGGGAGACCAAAGCTCCTCCCACCCGGCCAACCCGGACGCACGTGCGCGCTCGATCTCTTCCAAACCGCGGGCAAGCTCGGCTCCCTTTGTGGTTTCCTGTTCCAGCCTGCGATTGAGATCCGCTATCGCAAAGTCCCGCTCGGCATCGGCGGCGATGTCGTCCGCCAGTCGATCGGCGTCGGATACGAGTTGCTCGAACCGGGAGACACGTTCGGCAACTTTCTCTGCCTGAAGTGCCCGCTCGCCGAACAACGCGGAGCGAATCAGACTCCATGCCTCCCAGCGCTCCGTCCTCGCGGCATCCAGTCGCTCCCGCGTGGGCACGTCCCCCTCCCGACGAAGCGTGGTGAGCTGAGCCCGGAGTTGTTCGACTCCTGCCTCACACGACCTGACCCGATCGGTTTTCTGCGCCGAACGCGCGGCGAGCTCATCCAGGGTAGAGCGATAACGCTCGATGTCCTCGGTAGACGGTAGCGGAGCGGCGGCAAGCGCCTCCAGATTGTCAATCGAAGGCCTCAGACGAGCCGCTTCCTCGCGGAGGGTACGGATATCCCTTGCAAGCGTCTCGGCCGCTGCCCTACCGCTCTCGACCTTCTTGAGGTCGGGTTTCAGGGCGGCCATGCGACTGCGGAATGGAGCCGGATCGACGGGCGCATCAGTTTGGGCGCGGCGTCCGGCGTGGGCCTTAAGTGTGGCTTCCTCCGCGCTCAAAGTGTCTCGAGTTGTGGTCAGCCGTTCCAGCAAGGAGCGGCCTTGATCCATGAGTTCCTGGACCCGGGCCAGCCCGGCATCCGTTGGACGCCCTTCAGCGAGGTCCTTCGCAGGTCCGCAGCCGAGCCTCGCGCCTAGATCAGCGAGATCCGCTTCCAGCCTAGACGCCTCGGCCTGGACCCTCGGGCGGTCGCGCAGCGCCAGGCGATAGGCCTCGATGCGGGAATACAAACCGTCGATCCTGGCTGATTGGGCAACAAGCGCGTCATCGACGCGAATGCTGTCGTGCTCCAGCTCGATCTCCCGCTCTTCAAGGCGTGACTTCTCCAAGTCTCGGATCGCCTCGTCATGCTGGTCGAGAGCCGTCTCGAGCTCCCTCAAGGTGACATTGCTGATCTGCGGGAGTGCTCTGAAGCCCTCCAAACGCTCGATCTCAGTATCAATCTGGCGGATAAGGGGTTGTGCAGCCTTGAGCCGCTTGAGCCGAGCGAGCTCCGCGATGCCGTTGGCCTTTAGCTCACTGATTTCGTGCAGGCGCGCCTCGGCGCTGGCAATTTCCGAGAGGATCGCCTTGTAGTCGCTGCTGCGAAGCTCCTTGTCCTTGATCGTCTTGCGGGCAGCCTCATACTGACCAAGCGCTTGGTGCAGGCGACGGTCCCTGGCGCGAGGGGCGAACAATTTGGCCGCATCTGCGTCCAATTGGGAGCGAATGTCGGAAAATCCGCGCAGGCCGGAAGCCGCTGTAAACAATGCCGTCGCGAGGTCGCCATCGCTGTCGCCCAGTTCCTTCGCGCTTGCGCGGAGGGTCGCCGCGTTTAGGCCGAAAGCGCGCAGGAAGACCTCACGGCCGATGCCTCCAAGGAACGGGGCAAGTGCATCGTCTGCAAGTTCCTCGCCGTGTGCATCAATGAGTGTGCGCTTGTATCCCTTGCGGCGCCTGAACGGCAGCGCAGCACCATCCTCCCGCGCCACGGTGGCGCCGATGAGAAGGTCCTTGCTGTCGTGCAGGAAGCCGAAGGCGGTACTCTTCTGGAAACCAAACAGCAGGTCCGCGATAGCGGACAGGCACGTGCTCTTGCCTGCCTCATTCGGTCCGTAGACGACATGCAGGAGTGCGTCGGTCCTAAAGGTCAAGCGCTTGCTGGTGAAGGAGCCGTAGCGTTCGAGATCAAGACTACGCAGTCGCATCGATCAAGCTGCCTTTCCAGCCATGGCCCGTGCCACGACGAGGCTTTGCGCCTCAGCTATCAGTATGTCCAAGTCGTTCAGTTCCGGAGTCCCCGCGAACGACTGCGGAAGCTTTTCCAGCAATGCGCCCACAATCTCGTGAGCTGACTGCCGCAGTTCCGCGTCATCGGAGAGGCCTGCGAGCATCGCGACGGGGTCCAGACCACCCAACTGGTCCCTCTTCGGCACCGCCGGAGCCGAGGTCCGGATCTCCAGCTTCTCGAACCATATATCCTCGTGAATGTGATGGAGCACCGCCTGCAACTCGTCGCGCAACGTGCCGCCCGCAGCCCTCAGATGGTCATGCAAGGGGGTTTCACCCGTGAGTGTGATGCGCAAGGCGAGAAGGCGCTCACCGAGGTCAGCGGTAGCGCTCTCGGCTTCCCTGCGGATGGCAGCTGCAATTTCGGCATCAGTTGCAAGGCTCGAAACATCGACAGCGATTGCTGCCCACCGGGCGCTGTCCACAATGACCCTTTCGACCGTGCGGACCTCCCCATCCCTGACTTCCACAATCACCGCGCCCTTCGCCCCGCATTCACGGACACTCCTGCCTTGCAGATTCCCCGGGTAGACCATCCAAGGGTTCTGGCTGAGCACTCTGTGCTCATGAATGTGACCGAGCGCCCAGTACTGGTATTCATGGGCCGCCAGTTCCTGAACCGTGCACGGAGCGTAGGTGGCATGCGCCGACTTGCCCTCGCACGAGGAGTGCAGGACACCGATGTTGAACCAGCCCGGCACCGGGGCCGGGTATCTGAGGCTAAAGTCGGCCGCGGTCGCGCGGTCCTCATAGCTCCAGCCATGAACTGCGACCTTCAGGTGCTCAATGCGGTGGGTCTCCGCCTTCCTGGTGCCGAAGACGGTCACCCCCTCGGGTTTCGGCATCGTCTTGGTGACGACACTTTCCGCATCGTGGTTGCCTTTGACGACGTAGACTGGAATCCCTTCGCGGGTCAGCCGGGAGATCTCCCGGTTAAAGAACAGCCCGACAGTATTGTCCTTCCACTCGCCATCGTAGATGTCCCCCGCAATGACGGCGAAAGCCACCTTCGCGCTGATTGCTTGGTCGATCAGGGAACGGAACGCCTCCCGGCTGGCAGAGGCGAAGCGCCGTGCAATCTCGGGATCCTTGACCGAAAGGCCAAGCAGAGGGCTGCCGAGGTGAAGGTCAGCAGCATGCAGAAAGGAGAAGTTCACGCTGGACTCGTGTTGCTCCGGACGGGAGCCAACCTTGGCCGTTCAGCATTCCGCCGAGCAACCCGGGCGCATACTTTTCCCCGGTTTTCACACCCCCGGCCTTAGTCGGGTACATACCCGCCCCGGTCATGCCGACCTCCAAACCGGATTATTCGCTTACGCACTCAGGGTTGAATGTTCTCGGATCAGGTCAGCCAGACATGCTGGCGCCGTTATCGGGATAAGCGACAACGGCGCCAGAACTCTGAATCTTCCTGGACGTTTCACCCCAGCGATTACCCGGGGACAAGTTGTTCGGCTGCTCGCGGGGCTCCCACTTCTGTTGCGGACGACGCCAGGGTCAGCATAACTCCGTCTCGAACCAGCTTCCCCTCAATAAGAAGTCCATCAACCACTTGGCCGATGATCGCTTTGAGTTGTGCGCTAGTCGCTTTGAAGCCGAGAAGGCGCGAGATGCTCAGGGCAATCTCCTCATCGGTCGCTCCGAGGTTCGTCGTCACAACCTGAACGACACCGACAGCAATCTCACTTGGTGAGATCATCTCGGGCTTGCGCAACCCAGGTGACATCACGTTCCGTCGGTCGCGAAGTCTCGTGTCCGCTTCCGGGAGGAACAGGAATGGTCCCTTCCGCTCGATACGTCCCCGTGAGACGGCCAGTTTCACACCCTCTTCGACAGCAGCCTGGATCCTTGCTCCAGCCCGTTGCAGGTTCCAGGCGCCTCTCAGTCGCGTGACCACCTCGTCGATGTGGACAGGAGTTTCCACCTTGACCACCTGATCGACCAGGTCAGCCATGATCCCGACAGGCGTCTCGTGCAGTTCGTATGTCCCGGGTCGGGAAGGCGTTGCCTCGACGTAGAGTCGCTCGGCGAGCCCATCCTCTACAACATCGACCAGACCGATTTCGGTTACGTCTGCCCGCTCGACTGTCACAACCTCCACGGGTACCGCGCGATGGCGACGGGCGCCGAGTTCAATGCGTTCGTCGAGTTCGACTTTGGCAGCCTCGATTGCCGCGATGGTGCGCTCCAACTGCTCCTGTGGCCGCTGGAACCAGTCGGTGCTCCAGATCCGGTGAATGATCCACCCGTGATCCTCCAGGACCGCCTGACGCAATCTGTCGCGGTCCCGGGCCGACCTCGAACTGTGGTAGGCCGCACCATCACATTCGATGCCAATGAGGTATCTGCCGGGACGCTCCGGGTCCGCGATTGCGAGGTCGATGAAGAAGCCGGCAATGCCAACCTGCGGATGGACTTGGTAACCGCGCGCCTGGAGCGCGCTCGCGACCTGCTCCTCGAAGACGCTGTCCGCCTCTCGCCCGCTCGTCTGCGCCACCGAGAGACGGCCGGTACGGGCGTAATGCAGGAAGAGCTTGAACGCGAAGACGCCCTTGCCCTTTGCCCGTTCAAGATCGATGTCCTCGTCCGTAATGGAGGAGAACACCTCGCAGCGCCGCTTCGCACGGCTGATCAGGACGTTCAGCCGGCGCTCGCCTCCGTCGGCACCCAATGGACCGAAGCGCATGGCCATGTAGCCCTGGGCATTCCTGGCATAGCCCACCGAGATCATGATCACATCGCGCTCATCACCCTGCACGTTTTCGAGATTCTTCACGAAGAACGGCTCGCTCGGATGGGCGTGGAAGAAGTCTTCGGTGTCGGGATTGAGCCGCCTGAGGATCTCGAGTTCATCCTGAATGGCTCGGCGCTGAGACACCGAGAAGGTCGCCACGCCGAGGGAAAGGCCGGGATGGCTCTTGGCATGCCGGATGATCGCCTCGGCTACGGTCCGCGCCTCGATCGCATTCGTCCCGGTCCCTCCAGAGTCAAAAATGCCGTTGGGAACGTGGTGGAACCGCAATCCCATCCCAGCTTCCTGGGTGTAGGGGCTGGGCACGATGAAGAGTTTGTTCTCGTAGAACTGGCTGTTTGAGACCGCGATCAGAGACTGATGCCGGCTGCGGTAGTGCCAGCGCAGCATGCGCTGGGGAAGACCTCTTGCCGAGAATAGTCCAAGGATGCTCTCGATGTCCGCGACCTGAGCGCCCTCGCCGTCATCATCCTCAGCCTGCCCCCCGGTCATCTTCGCGAAGAACTTCGTTGGTGGGAGCTGCCGCTCGTCCCCGACGACAACGACTTGCCGGCACCGCGCGATCGCACCGAGTGCGTCGACGGGCTGAATCTGACTGGCCTCGTCCATGACGAGGAGGTCGAAAGTCATGCGCCCGGGTGTCAGGAATTGCGCGACGGACAACGGGCTCATCATCAGGACGGGCTTCAAAGCCTGAACAGCGGGACCGGCCCTTTGCATGAGCTGGCGGATCGGCATGTGGCCGCGCCGGCGGGCCATCTCCGCCCGAAGGACCCCGACGGGGCCTACTCCACCGTCACGCGATGGGATCCGGCGATGATGGGCACGCACGACTTCCAAGCTCGCCGCCTTGATGCGCTCCCGATCGAGGTTCGCGAACTCCCGGGCGAGCCGGCCATGGAGGTTGCCGTCGAACCGGCCGAGATCCGGCTCCTTCGCCACGAACTCCGCCAGTATGGCCTCATAGTACGCCATCTCGAAAGTCGCATGTGCGGCAGCGGTCTCAAGCCTGCCGTCGGCGAGATGGTCGATGATGTTGCCGAGACCCAATGCGTGGCCGCGATCCGCGCGCTCGCGATACGACACCCACTTGGAAAGCTGCTCGGTATTTGCAAGCCAGAGCCCGAGCCGGTCCGATAGGCCCGACAGAGGCATGGCACCGTCGGAAGCCACTCCGAACAGCGGGGTCGGTCCGCTCTTCAAGGAAGAGAGGAGCTCGCGAAGGTCCGACGAGATACTGTTTGCATCCTTCTCGGCGCGCTGGCTCCGATCAGCGATCTCCTGTCGTTCCGGGAGCCGCGCCGCGAGGAAGCGCAGCGATCCGTGCCGAGTGATCCAGTCCACAGCAGCTGATAAGCGCTCCCAATCTGAGAAGATCCCATTCCATGCCTCTCCGAACGCAGAGCGTCCCAAATCACCGCGCTCGGCGAGCGCGCGAGCCACCTGCTGCCAGGCAAACAGCGAGCGGATCAACTCGAGGCGTTCCGGCAACCGCTCGGGCATGGTGCGCAGAACCTGCCGGCTCAGGTCATCGGCCGCCACGAGCGCCCGGACGCGACCATCGACGATCCCGAGGTTCACGTGCTCGATCGATGCCGCACCGTCGAAGGCAGCCGGCGCGACGGACCCGAGATCGGACCAGAGCGACTTCAGCAGGGGCGAGATCTCATCGAGTACCCGCTGAAGCTGAGCCGAGCGCTCCCGCACCTCGGATCGCTCCGCGAGCCGGCCTGCGATCAGACGCGGTTCGGCGCCGAGACCGCGCAGTGTCCTCATCCATGCCACGAGGGCTCCCAAGGGCGCTGACGCCGAACGCTCCCCACGCCAGTCGGCGCCGAAGGCCGAACGGCCGAATGCATCCCCGTCCCTGATGGCTTTCGCTGCGGCTTGGCCCTTCATGAGCTGATCGAGCAGTTCAATCAGTTCAGGCGCTGGCATGTCTGGGGTTCGGACGATCGTCCGGACTAACGCCTTGGCCTTGCGCCAATCGCCGCTGAAGTACCGGAACAGCCCGGTGTGCATCGCGAGCGCCTGCCGTGCGGCAGCGACGTCGGTGTTCCAGGCCACGTCAAGGAGACGGTCACCGACTTGGGCACGAACGGTCTCGAGAACCGCAACAGCGTCAGTAAGATCGCCAGCCTGCTCGACACCCTGATCCCAAATGGCTGCCGCGAAAGCCTCGGGACTGGCGTCCGGCGCAGCGGCAACCCGCTCGCCCATCGACACGAGACGCGAGACCGCAGCGAAGGTGTCGACCTCGCCTGTTGCTCCCAATTCCCGCTTCAGCCGCTCCGCATCGGTCCACAGGCGCGGCAACAGGTCCGCCAGTCTGCGCATCCGGTCAAAGGCGCTAGCCGGAAAATCCTGGGGCAGCCATGCGAGCTGCGCCTCCAAGCCATCGACTGAGGTTTGGAGGGCTTCGGCGGGAACGGATGGCGCAAGCTCTCTTGACCTCCGCTCAAAATCGAAGCCCAAGGCGACGAGCCCTCGAATTCCATCCGCATGTTCGTCCCAGACAGAAGCCGCGAGGGCATCGGCGGACAGGGTTGGTGCGGCCGCCAGGACATCCGCCAGCTCGCGAAGCGGCACGATGTCGTCGAAGGTGCCGGGGTCCGGGTGCTCGAGTGTGCGGGCAAGCTCGCCGATTTCGACGCGCAGTGCATCGGTGCGTGCCTTCAGCCCTTCGATCCGGGGAACCAGCCGCTCGAGCGTGGTCGGGAGGATCATGTCGAGGCCAACCCCGTGCCAGGGATGACGAGCCGGTAACCCGATGTCCTCGACCCGCTGAACCAGCTCATGCAGGATGCGACGACGCTCGCTAAGATCGTCCGGCGACCACGTTGTTGGTCCATCCAGTGTCAGGTCGACGGGACGCTGGCCTGCCTGTCTCAAGCGGACGAGATGCCCAAGCACTTGGTAAGGGCTGAGCTCCGAGGGAGCGTGACGACGGTGCAGCCGCGTGGCGTGTCCGTTCAGTACATCCCGGGCCTCGACCAATCTGCCCGTCAACGATCCGGGGAACTCTCCCCGTGGCGAGCCGAGATCCCATGTCCGGCGCAGCTCCTCAAGGAGGATTCGTTTGTTTGCTTTGTTGCTATGGAGTTCAAGGCATGCGTCGCCGACACCCGCCTGGTCGAGGCGTCGTTTCACGACCTCCAAGGCCGCCATCTTCTCGGCAACGAAGAGGACCGTCTTTCCATCCGCGACGGCGGATGCTATCACGTTCGCGATGGTCTGTGACTTGCCCGTCCCGGGCGGGCCTTGGATGACAAGGTTGCGGCCCTTGCGCACATCGTGGACGGCGAGCGTCTGCGAGCCATCGCTGTCAACAATGTGCAGCATCTCCGATGGTGAGATGTGAGCATCGATGTTCACATCCTCGGAGAGCAGCTCATCGCGCGCTGAGAAACCGTCCGCAAGCAGTCCGCGGATGAGGGGCTGCTCCGTCAGCTTGCTGTCCGCCGGCCAGCTTTCGGGATCAAGATCCCGGTACATCAGGAACTTGGCGAAGGAGAAGAAGCCGAGGACGACATCATCAGGGTTTACTGACCATTCCCGCTTCGTCGAGACCGCATCGGCAACCTCGGCTATGTACGCTGCCGGGTCGAGGTCATCTCCTGGCTCAAACTCCGGGAGCTTCAGGGCGTGCACCCGGTCGAGATAGGCTTCTAGGGAGAGGTTTGAGGCCGGATCCTCCTGCCTCCACCGCAGGCGAAATTTCTCGCCCGCCGTGCCGCGATCAAGGCTGACGGGGAGCAGGATCAGCGGGGCGTACCGGATATTGTCCTTGTTGTTGGGATCTATCCACTTCAGCGTTCCCAGCGCGAGGAAGAGGATATTGACGCCCTGCTCCTCCTCGAGCGTGCGCGCATCGTAGTAGAGATCGAGCAGGCGCTTCTGAAGTCCCTTCGGGGTCATCCGCGTCTGAAGTTTCGTGTCAGCATGGCGCCGCGATACCCCGCGCTCGTCGATCTCGTCTGTCTCTTCCGGCTGCGTCAGCTCGACTGAGGATGGATCCTCCTCCTCCGCTCCGTCGCGATCCTCGCGCCCTGGGACAAAAGTGAAGGCCTTTCCGTCCCGCACCAGCAGCCGGAAAATCTCAGAGGACTTCTCGTCGACGATCTCGATCGTCTTTGCGCTCTTGGAAAACCTCGGAATATTCAAAAGGCGGTTCCTGGCCGAGAGGTCCAGGAGCTCCATCCTTGCCCGATCAAGTTTCGTCTCAAGTGGCAGATTGCTCTGAAAGACGGAAGCCTCTTCTACAAGTGACATTGGAAACCATAATCAGGAGAGAAATCTCCTGAACTAAATCTCAACTTAAGACACCCATCAACTGGAGGCTGCCCTCATAGTGGCAGGAATTCGCTTAGCGTAGATTGTAGGCAACACAGAACGCTTTGCCATTAAGACTGGCTACTTGCCATTGGCCCGATATTCTCGATCCAAGCACTGAGCAGGTTAACGCTCCGCAGCTCGGCGCCACTTCCATGGCGGTCATCTCGCCTTCAGTCGGCTTCTACGAACGCAATAATCTGAATTGAGACAGGGCTTTAACAGCCGATTTCGCTCTTGATTCGCTCGACTTCCGAGCGTGAACTACAGACGTTCTCGCAAGGGATGCCGTCATTGTCGCCATCGGCCCGTCGGTAGCCACCACACCACATCTGGACAGCTTCCCGGCACGTGCTGGCTGCCTTGCAGGATCTGGCTTGAGCGACCTGGAAGGGTCGCAGGTTCTCCAGCCTTTCGAGAAGAGGCGACGAGCCAGGTTGATCGAAGGCGAGCGCGGATCCAAGTTGGCTTCCTACCAACATCAGCCCAAAGATAAGCGACTTCAGCATTGCGTTCTCCCCCTACCCTCTTGGCGCCCGCCAACCGGCGGCCTTGGCTTCATCTTCAGCGCAAAACCAGCGCTCGCCCTTGGCTTCATCGATGGTTGTGCGGGCATAGTGGCGGCTGCCAGGCAAATGGTAGATCCGCTCCGAGCCTGAGATGTTGCCCTTGATGGCGCACTTGCGATCCGATCCTGTTGAGGCCTCGTTGGGCAGCCTCTCACCGCGGCGCCAGTCCCATGGCTTGACGAAGGTGCCCGCCCACAGACCGCGCTTGGCGCGCTGGGCTTCCTTCTCCTCGTCGGAATAGCGGCCGTCGGAATATTGAGTGTACTCGACCGCCCAGCCCTGCCGGATCAACTCACCGGCAATGTCCCGGCCATTGGCCTCGCAGGTGGCGACGATGCGGCCGTAACGATCCCGGTCCTGCTCCTTGCAGGCTACCCGCCCGTTACGGCCGATGATCGACGCAAGCGCATCAGCGGCTTTTGACCCGCAGAGATACCGGGCTCCAGAACCGTCATTGCAGGTCTGCTGGCTTTCCGGACCGTCAACGCCATACAGCCGGATGCGGGTTTTCTCGCCTCGGATGGCAACGGTGTCCACATCGACAACGTCAGCTTGGCCCGAGAGGGGCTGAGCCAAAACCGGCGATGTCAAAGCGATGAAGGCAAGAGCGAGGACAGCGGAATGCAAGCTCATTTCTCCATATGGCATCTTTGAATTGTCAGGAAACGTCGGCTGATCTTCTGCTTCTGATTACTCGCACCGTATCAGCACGCTGACCTGCTTGGCCTGGTCAGCGAGGTCGGCAGGGGCCATGGCCTGGCCCGCCGTGCCCTGCTCAACGACGACCTGATTGCTCTCCAGGAAGCTGACTGCCAATGAACCCTTGATGGCGAAGTTGACGTTCTGAGGAATGTCCCCGTTCGTCGCGACCATGACATTGAGAGCGTTGAGTTTGGCCGAGACAACACCCACGACATTGCCGTTCTGATCAAAGAGCGGACCGCCCGAGTTCCCCGGCTGCACCGGGGCGGAGACCTGGAGGTATCGGCTGTCATCCTTGAGCCCGGAAAGGGCCGTGACATTCCCAAGGGTGAAGTTGCCTGAGCTGGAGAGAAGCGTGGTCAGCGGGAAGCCAAAGGCCGCTACTCCTTCGCCGAGCCGGATACCCAGCCGAACACCGGCGACCTTGCTGGGCCTCAAAGCCGTTCTGAGGAGAGCAAGGTCATTGGTGGTGTCCTTGGCGAGAACCCTCCCGGAGACCACGTCACCGTTTTCAGCCTTGACATTGATGGATGAGCAGCGATCCACGACATGGGCGTTCGTCAGCACATGTCCGTCCCGGGACACGAAGAAGCCGGTACCGGAGGATGGGCCCTTTTCGTCAGGCTCCGACTTCGGAGTTGGCGCGGGAGCTTTGGGCTCTGCGGGACGAGCGACCGCAACTGTCTCTTGGGGCGGGGTCATCGTCGGGGCCTCGGTGAAGGGAGCTCCTGTCATGGTTGCCCAGAAGGACCCGGAGATGAGGGTTGCCACCCGCTCCATGTGGAGGTGGGATTCGCTGCCTTTCCAGAACAGGAAGAAGCCCAGCACCCCACGCCCATCCTCATGGAACCGGATATAGGCGTCGAGACCATTGGCGGTTGACATCGAGACGACGAAGAAGCCCGGCTTCAAGATCTTGTAGTGAACCCTGCCGCCCTCGGACAGGACCTTGTCGAGGACACTCTGGTAGTTTGCGACGAGCGTCGTGCCGCCGAAATACGAGTAGGCCAAGGATGCCCTGCCCTGGGGGTCCGACCAGGCAATGCCGTTCTCGTCTCTCTTGGCAACCAGTCCGAGGCCGAGCGGCACCCAGATCGGACGGCCGCGGGTCGGGTGCGGAATGGCGCGCAAGTTCCACGTCTGCAACAGAGGCATTGCGCTGTTGAGCACCTGCCCGAACAGGTCCGCATCAACGGCCCCGTTCGGGATGCGTCCGTAGTCCCGCTGGTAGTTGGTAATGGCCTCGAAGAGCCGGTTGCTGAAGTTCACGTTCGGAACGGCCGGCCAGTAGCCGTTAGCCGTCAGCAGGATCTGAAGCTTGATCCGCTCGTCGACGGTCAGCTGGGAAAAGCTCTGCTCGGCCTGCTGGTATCCAGGAGGGCGGCGTTGAGCAACCGCTGGTTCCGCCATGGTAAAGAAGGCGATTACCAGAAGAACCCAACGCATCATGAAACTTCCTTGCCCGGCAGAACTTGCCACCAGATTGCCATATTTCGGCTTCGAGGCGCTATAGCTTAAGTGGCACACTCGCTTGTTAGCTTGCAGCCGTAGCGCGATTTGAAGCCTCCTAATTAACTTGGGCATCGCAGCACTTGGAATTTTGCTTACCGAGGATGCGGCACACCCCGTTTATGTTATTTAATTTCGATGGCCGCTTTGGGCTTAATTCAGCCCGAAGCCGATCATCAATCGGGTTGTGCGCTCATTGAAGTGGAGCATCGGGAACCTAAGAAGACTGTATTCACCTGCGAGAGAGGTGCCTCGATGAGCAAGGACAACCCGCTGAGGCCGCGCTCACGCCGGATTCCAAAGCGAATCCTGAGCGAGGCCGAGTTGAAGCGCTACGGGCTTCGCCGGATCCCTGACTCCAGGCGGGGCGTCCCTCCGGGACAGAGGGGTGGAGACAGCAATGCTCTCAAAAAGCATGCTTTGCTGGTGTGGAATGGACCGGCGATGCTCCTGTCCAGACTTGCTCGCTTCATGAGGCCACTGTGAGACTGCCCAACCCCTTTCCTGCCCTTGTTCTCGTGGTGGCTCTCGTCGTCTCCGACGCCGCAGCGGCAGCTTGCCCTCAGCATTTCTTCGGCGGGACCGCTCCTGTTCTCGCCAATCCGAAGCTTACGCCCAAGACCCGGCAAATCTGTTACACGGAGTTTGCGTTGCTCCACTCCGGGCTTACCCGGACACCCCTTTGGGTAGCCGAGCACCTCACCCCCAGGCGAGCAAGCGGCGCTCGTGCCCTGAACCGGGTCAACAACTTCCACGCAGATCCCAATCTTCCTCCCGACGAGAGAGCTGAACTGTCCGACTATGTCCGGAGCGGTTTCGATCGCGGCCACATGGCACCAGCGGGAGACATGACCATCCCTCAAGGAATGGATGAGTCCTTTTCCTTGGCCAACATGGTGCCGCAGAACTCCGACAACAATCGCAATCTATGGGAGAGCATAGAACGCGCCGTGCGCGATTACTCGGAGCGGCAGGAAATCTACGTGGTGACTGGCCCTCTCTTCCAGGGCGAGAACCTTCAGGCTCTTAAGGGACGTGTGCTGGTACCAACCCACATCGCGAAAGCCGTCTTTGATCCGACGCTGAACGCTGGAGCGGCTTATCTCACGCCCAACCAGGAGGGTGACGAGTACAGGATTATCTCGCTTGCTGAGTTGCAGCAGCTGTCTGGCATAGACCCATTCCCTCAGCTGCAACCGGACATCAAGCAAAGCATCCTGAACCTGCCAGCTCCCCAGCTCCGAAGATCAAAAGGACCCGGAAGAAACACCCGTAGACCTCCGCCTCAAGCAGACGCTCAGGAACAGAGCCCTGCCCCATCACAGGACGGGTTCATTGGAGGCATCCTTGAGGCCATTGATCAGTTTGGACGCCGCCCATGACAAAGAAGTTTCAGCCGTTCTCAGATGACAGCGCCTCTCTCAGTATAGGCGAGTTCACCATCGAGAACGGCACCGACAAAGTCGCCCTCTATGGCTCGCTCGATGTGATGCGGGATAAGAACGGCCTCAAGCAAGCGAAGGCACTGAAGACAGCTGTCGACGCTATCGTGAAAGCCCTGGAGCAGGATAAAGCCCTGCCTGATGAAAGTGGTCCCACAGAGGCACCACAGCAGGTCAAGAACCCGTTCGCATAGGTCGATCAAACCGGCATGAAAGAAGGGCTCCAATTTGGAAGAAGACCGATGAACTCAACGTCGCCGGGTTACTCTTGTCCCTACCCGCTTCGCAGCAGGTAGCCGCGGCGTTGCTTTCGCTGGAGCCAGGTCTCGAGGGCTTCTACAGCACGTGACTGGTTTTCGTAGAGCTCGATCCTCCTCTGCCCCGGCTGGCCGAGACGACCCCACTCGCGGATCAAAGTGGCATCACCGAACAGGCTGGGTTCGAGCGACAGGACGTAGTAGCGAGCCATGTTGCGGGTGGGGTCACACCTGTCGAGCACCAGGTACTGGATCGTGTCTTGAAACATGCCTCCATGTTGCGCAACCCATGTGCTGCGGTCCAATCAAAGTCTTGAATCAGTTCAGCAGTACTGATTCACAACAGTGATGCCCGGCCTTTGAAATGTCAGCGTAGTAACTCACAGGTCCAAATCGCTTGTCCAGGAGCTACGTCTCTCCTACCCTCATCCACGTAGTTACTATCTCCCCTGAGGGAGATTCCGTGCAGCCTTTTCGAGCGCCATTAGACGCTCCTCAAGAGCGTCGGTTGCTGTCAGCGCGTAGGCTAGGCTGCCCGCCGCCAGCACCATGGCAGCAATCGCGATCACCAGCGTGCCAATCTCGATAGCTTTGCGCTGGTCATGCGTCCGATGCAGAGCTTTTTTCAGGTGCCGCTCGAAAATCACGTAGAGGAAGAGCCCGCCCACGACGGTTGAAATCAACACCATACCTTTCACTCCTCGTTCTCCATTCCCGCCCTCTCTGACACCCGGCACGCTGACTAGTCGTCATCTCGACGCGCACGGCTCGTTCCTATGACATCCGTCGCCTCCTCATGGCGAGGAGCTCGACGGCGAGGTCGATCTTGCCGGCTTTGACCATGCGCGTGAGGGCGCGGAAGTAGCCGCCTGGGTTCTTGATCCGGCTCTCGCCGCCGTTCTTGGCTACGTCATCCTCGTAGAGCTGCAGCACGTAGATCACCGCAATGGCCGCCCTGACAGTGCCGATGTCCTCCACCGCCTCGGCCCAGGCGCTTTCATGGGCCCCGAGCGCGGCCCGCAGGTAGCGGCCAGCCGAAACGATGTCGGCCAGATCCCGCACGGGCTGGCCGTAGTCGCTCAAGGTGGGGCAGGCCTCCAGGATCAATTCCGGTGATAGCTGCTCCGAGGTTTGTTCGGTTGAACGAACCGCTTCAGCTTTCTTCGGAAAGCCCTTGTTACAAGGCTCACTAGGAGATCCGTTGTTGTTATTAGTGTGACGGACTCCGAGTCCGGCTTTGCCCGCTTCATAGAAGACTTCTTCAACGTCAGTTCTCAACAGCTGCCACGCATCCAGAAGATCGGCCGGCAGCGTAACCCTGGACCGGGTCGGCGTACGTGCCTGGAGCGCTTTCAGCCGGGTCTCGATCTCGGAGCGGTCCACATCCGGGAAGTGCTCGGCCAGGGCACTCAGGGCCTCCTCGGTTGCGCGGCGGCAGATGGTGACCTCGTCGAAGGCCCGCTTCTGCACCTCGCGCAGCTGCTTCTGTTCGATGAGCATCGCCGCCCAATCGCCCCGGCGGGCATAGATCGGGGTCAGGTCGAACCCGAAGGCATCCACCACCTGCCCAGCCAGATCCTTGACGGCATAGCGCTTGCCGTTGGGCGAGTCCTTGGGGGCCAGCAGCTGCAGGTCGACCAGCTGGCGCAGGATGCGCCGGATTGCCCGCTCGGTCAGGCCAGTGCGGCTCATGAGGTAGTCGTTGGAGGGCCAGACCAGCAGCCGCTCCCACTCCTGCTCGCCCCAGCAGGCCACCAGTTCCGAGAGCACCGCCCGCTGGGCTGGCCTGAGGTCAAGCGCCTTGCCGGCGTCCCGGGCAGCGGCCGAGAGTTCTTTACGTGTAACTGTACGCTCGGCTTCGAGCGCAAGTTTTCTTGCGGCCAGAGCGGCATGTCTCAGCCGCCGGCCTCCTGACGATGCAAGCTGCATCAGTCCCTCCATGTTGAGGGCAAAGCGGGAGCGTTCACCGAAAACGATGCTCTTGACAGTCAGTTTGTTGGGATGGCATAAGAATGTTGCGATACAATCTATGCCCACCCCTCGGTGGACTCCAAAGGCCCTCGAAGTTCCCAGCTTCGTGGGCCTTTTGCTTTGCCTAGGTTACGTCACCGTGTTTGGCTCCTTCCGAACAAAGGTGGTCTCAAGGGCGTGGTTGATGGCGTCCTGGCGTGTCTTGAAGCGGCCGCTCTCAACAGCTTGGTCGATTGCAGCCCCAATCAACTGTGGAACCCAGACGTTCATCTCCCGGTCACCCCGCTGGCGGCGGGCTTTCCTGAGGCGCTGAACACGCTCGATCCCTTTCACGTCAGGCATGGCACTCCACCCCATCGCACTTGTGACAGTTACGAGAAATGCCCGATTCTGAGTTGGCTGTGGAGTCGCGCGTCAAGAATCCATTCACAATAGATCGATTCAGCGGTGGGAAACTTCTTTAGCTAGAATCATTTAGCTGAAAAGGCCGAGTCAATTCGCATGTAAAAGTCAGGTTCCGAGTGATTCTGAGTTACGCACTTGATTCGATGCTGCGCAGTAATCGAGCCGAGCTTCGACCTGCAATCCAGCATCACGATTCAGGTATGTGCCGGATGGAAAGGTGGATAACTGCTAACGGAACCTCCGCCAGACCCGGATACTTGAATTAGATTCTCCGGCGCCGGCTGACTGTGGACATTGCGGGTGAGGACCTATCCCTGGTGAACATCCTCGCGAAGGGAGCAGGTGTCACCCGAGCCGAGATGATCATGCGCCTGGCGCTTGCCTCATTGAAGGATGGTGTCGCCGAAGCTCGCCTCCGCCTGGGGAAAGATGCCAAGCCGAAGCGCAAATACAAGTACGCACCCCGGGCCCGCAAAGCTCAGAAGCTGTCTGGTCCATCCGGTGAGGGAGCTTGATTGACGGAGCACCCGTCAATACAGCCTCCCTATGCAATGATGCCTTGGGGGTTGGAAGTGGATCAGTGGGCTGCAACCAAGTTCTGGGGGGTTCTCTGTGCGGCCGCATTGATCCTGGGAGCTGTCGCCATCTACAGCGGCGCGACTGCCTTTTGTTCGGGTGGGGCGGGAGCGGCCGCGATAAAGCAGAGTGGTGCGGCAGGCTGCTTCGAGTACTGGCTCAATCGATACCAAACGCTCCTTACGGGCTTGGCTGCCTTGGCTGCCGCTTGGCTCGCATCTGTCCCGGTTAGGAGACAGCTGACCGAAATGGCTCGGCAGACCGCCGCATCGTCCAGGCCTGCACTCTTGGAAATTTCCCAATCTTATGAAGAGGAAGCGGAGCGTATCGGCGCCGCAGCTGGGCTCGATTATGCAATCCGCTCGGTCGTTAGCCTGTATGACGACCGACACGACTGGCCGAATACTTATACCATGTGGGAAGAGAAGTGCTGGGACACCATTCGAGATCTGAAATCTCTCAACGAGTTCCTGACTGCTATCTCGAACCGACATCCGGAGTATTCCGAACTTAACTCCCGTAGGAATGAGGCTACTGAGGCTCTCAGCCAGCTCATCCACGCTATGGAGGAGTTGGGTCGTGCCTTCAGACTCCAGACTACCGGCCCCGACTATGAAGAAGGGGAAGACGACATCACAGCTGAAGAAGATGCATCGATACGTGCGAATATGACCCCAGCACGGATCCGCTGGGACGGGGCTCGAGCAGCTTTGCGAGAAAGCCTTACGACTGAAATCCGAGAAGCATGGCGAATGCTTAGGCAAACGGAGCAGTTCGCTACAGGGCCACACAAGCACTTCCACGACTAACGAAAACCCCCTGATCATTCCGCAGCCACTACAATAGGTGCAACACCGAAGATCCGCCGCTCAGCGATAGCGGCATATTCCGAGTTCGGTTCGATGAGGGTGGAGTCGAGCCTGAGTTCCTGAGCTGTGCGCCCTTATGGTCGCTCATCTGACCTTCCGATAAAAGCCGGATGATCGGCTTGCCGGCACTATCGCAGACGGCATGGAGCTTGGAGTTCAGCCCGCCTTTGGTGCGCCCGATACGACAGGGAACATCCCCTTTTTGAGCAGGCTCGCCGCGGTGCGGTGCGCCTTCAGGTGGGTAGCATCGATCATGATCCGCTCGGGCTTGGGACCTTCACCGGCCAGAGCGGCGAAGATCCGGTCGAAGACACCCAGCCGGCTCCATCGCATGAACCTGTTGTACAATGTCTTGTGTAGCCCATACGCTTTGGGCGCATCCTTCCACTGCAAGCTGTTGCGGATGACATACACGATCCCGCTGACCACGCGCCGGTCATCCACACGCGGCACGCCATGAGCCAGCGGGAAATGCGGAGAAATCCGCGCCATCTGGTGCTCACTGAGCAAAAACAAATCACCTATTCAGAGCCTCCTCAAACGAGGCTCTGGATCACACCTCAGCCCAAATTAATAGGTCCTGAGCCTAGCTCAGGTCTGACTGAGTTACAGAGCTGGTGGGCCCGGAGGGACTTGCCCCCCAACCAGACCATTATGGGCGGCCCGCTCTAACCTCGAGCTACGGACCCCACCTCTGGCCATTGTGCCCACCCTCGGCCGATTGGCTGTGCCTTCGACGGCACAGCCTGTGAAAAGCGAGGACACGTGAGCATGGTTAACGCTTCTAGCCTTGTTGCTCGCTCTGTCTCTGCGAGGATGTTCCTGCCACCCACAAGGAGAATCGATTGGCGAACAACCTCCACATTACTTATGACCTACAGAGGTATGGTCAAAACTATCCGAAGGTTTCTGAGAGAATTAAGCAACTTGGCAACTGGGCCAAAGTAACTGAATCCTTTTGGTACGTGCAATCGAACTACACGGCTGAGCAGGCTGCTCAATACGTTTGGGGCGCCATGGACGCCAACGATAAGCTCTATGTCGTCGACTCCAAGAACAACACGGCCTTCTGGTACAACATAGATCCAGTCGCCTCCGAAGCGATAAAAGCAAGATGGCAGTATTAGGCACACCAGCCTCTCGGCCGGGCTTATTCACCCAGCCGGCAGATGCCGGTCCAGCGAGTACCGGCTGAGGATAGCCCCCGACCTAGCGGGCCTTGCCGCACACCCCTCCAGCCGTGAAAATGCCACGGTACGCAATCCTACTGTGGTCTCGGAAGGATTCGATCCATGCGCGCTATCCTTGCACTCCTCTGCCTGTTCGGGGGCACTCCAGGCGATGTGACAGCGGAAGGCTTTGACGCGACGCAGGAGCCAAAGCTAGAGAAGTACCAGGCGCTGCTCTCGGAGCTGGGAGCGTCGAGCGGCAATCTTGCCGATACGGCACCAATCGACTTGCCTGCAGGTTTGAGGGAAGCGATCGAGAACTGGACGCGTAACGAAGGCTGATCAACGTAGCCGATCGTGGCGGCCACTCAGCCCTACCACCATCCTGTCACACTCGCCCGGCATCATTCCCGCTCGTGGCAGGGAGAGCACAAATGGCGCCTGAGCGCTTCACGGAAGAGGAGATCACGGCACGGGCCCGGCAGCTCGCCAATGGGCACTTTGGCATGCCCTCACAAGCCTGGTGACCTGCGGCAGAGCAAGCACCGTCGGTCAGGCGGAGCATTCACCGGCTAAGGGTGTCCTCCACGATCCGTGGGTTGCGATCGAGCAGGGCCAGCAGAACCCGCGCCGGTCCTTGAGGGAGCCGCCGGCCCTGCTCCCAATTCCGGATTGTTGCCACGGGGACGCTGGTCCGGCGTGCGAAATCGGCTTGAGACAGACCAGTTTTTTTGCGGATTGCGGCTACGTCAGTGGCGGAGGGCAGCCTCAGGCCACCTCCCAGGCTCTGGCTGTTGTCCGTGCAGGCGAGAACCTCGCCCAAGCTGGCGATCAACTGCTCGAAATCATCATCGTTCATGAGGTGCTTCTCGGAAGCGAGCAGGCTCTTGCGTCATGGGTCGACTGCGCCAGTGGCGGAGGCAGAGATGATATTCGAGCGACAGGCTTTGGGACGGGCGAATGAGCAGGAAGCTTTGCAAGCTCCTATCCCGTTGTTCGTCGGCAATCCTATGCCCTCTCCTTCAAGACCCCCTACCCTCCTTATCGAGCAACTTGCGCACGGTGGCCAGCGACAGACCGAAGTGCTTGGCTACTTGAGTCGGTGCTACGCCGGCGAGAAGGGCGGCTCTGACTGCCTTGCGCTGCCCTTCCTGCAGCACCGAAGAGGTCTTTCGGGAGCGCGAGGAGTTGGTGTGCTTTGCAGGTTCTGGCACAAGCCGACTTAAGGACACTTTGGCCTGTGTTACCGCCGCCTCGAGCTCCGGGCGGTTGCCCCTGCCCTTCTCCAGTCGGCGCGGCACTTCACTGACGACATGGCTCAACTGCTGGGCCAGTTGAGCATCGGACAGGCTGACCAGCCTTGGTGGGTCAGCCGGAACAGGAGCCGGTTCAGCCGAGGGCGTCGGGATGGTCAGAGTGACCTCGAACAGGTCGAGGGTGCGTGGTGAAGAACCCTTGGGCGGCATGAACCATATATGGGCATCAGGCGGGGCCTTCCCAAGGCTCAGCCCCTCGCCCAGCTGCCGGCTTCTAGCGGGCCCCTTGCTCCTGGAGCGAGACACCCGCCGACACCTTCAGGGTCCCCTCCTCTCCATCCAGATCGATGAAGCGGCTGTCTCTGGGGATCACCAACCCCTCCCCGATCTTTGGCAATCTGGATAAGGCCGTGCACGCCGCAGCAGACCCTCCTCCTGGCGAGGTTTCGGTGCCGGTGAGCCGCGCAGCAGGCTGTCCAGGTCCTCGGACGCTCCCCTCAATCCGCATGTCCTGATCCGGAAACGCCCGGGTGAAGCGATGGCCTGTCTGTTCCCACTTGCCTGGCCACTCCCCGGGCTTGGTACGGGAGGCATCGAAGATGTAGGGGCTTACCTCCTCATCCTGCAGTTCGCCGCCGCCTACTCCTCCGCCGGGGTAGAAGGTGATCACGAACTGAGACTGGTCCGAGGCTCGGGTGCATTGCCAGAGGGAGCCGGCGAGACTTGTGCCGTCCGCCGCCGCTCCCATGGACAGGAGAACGAGCATGGTGCTGATGCCAACGAGTGCTCTCATGATCCGAATCTCGCCTGCACCAATGGCAGAGCCAATAGCCGTAGCGGACAGATCTTACCGACCCGCTGTTGCCGATCCCAGATCAGATCGCGGTGCAGGGATCCATCACAATCGATGCCCGGCCGCTGGTGATGTCCATGATCATGTGGACGATCTGCGGGGCACTCGCTTCGGGGAGGCCCACCGTCAGCGTTGCACCTGTCTCGGTGAAGCTCTCCTGGCGGATCTGAACACCGGCACTGCTGGCGAGCCGCGCCTGCACAAGCGCCAGATCGGAAAAGGTTACGGTGATGGTGGCTTCGTGAACGGCTACGATCGCGACCAGCTTGCCTGCCCGCAGACAGGTGGCCGCGGTCCCGCCGTAAGCCCGGATCAGGCCACCGCTGCCGAGAAGAACCCCTCCAAACCAGCGGGTCACGACAACAGCGACATTGTCGAGGGATAGCCGATCAATCGCCTGCAGGATTGGCTTGCCGGCGGTGCCGCTGGGCTCGCCATCATCGCTGCTGCGATAGCTCTGCCCCACCCGCCAAGCCCAGCAGTTGTGATTGGCTCCTGGATCGGCGTGAGCGGCGATGAAGTCCTTGGCGGCCTGCTCGCCCGCAACCGGGCCGCCTGTCGCGACGAACCGGCTCTTCTTGATGATCTGTTCGAGCGAGGTAGGGCGTTCCAAGGTCAACATGGCGTACGCGGGCCTAATCGGCTGAAAGTCGTGTCCTTGAAGAGTGTCTTCGAGAAGCGCCAAAGAACGATCCTCAAGCACGGCTTGTGGGCTGATGCTTGTTCAAGCATCCATCTCCTGATTGCCCTGCCCTATACAGCACAGTGGGATTGGTCGAACAAGGATACCTCAGCCCTCGCCCTGATGCCGGGAAGTCATCGCGAGATGGTGGCCTACGGTGCTTATGGTGGCGTGACAGTGCCGGAGGAGCGGTCTGGCCGCTGGGTCTCCACGGCCGCGAGGAAGTCCTCCACCGCCGCCATCCCGCCCTGCTCGAGATTGCGGCTATGGCTCCCGCCCTCGATGCGGACGAAGTGCTTCGGCTCGGGAGCGGCCGCATACAGCCGCCCGCCGAAGGCAAAGGGAATGGTGCGATCATCCGTGCCGTGCAGGATCAGGATCGGCGCCTTCACCTGCTGGATGATGTCGAGCGAGCGGAACTGGTCCAGCATCAGCCAGGAGACGGGCACATACCAGTAGGTGAGGCTGGCCCCATCGGCGGTGGAGGTGTAGGGCGCGTCGAGGATGAGACCGGCCAGCGGCTGCTCACTCGCCAGGCGCACCGCCACCCCGGTGCCGAGGGACTCGCCATAGGCGACCAGCCGCGAGGCCTCGTAGGATTGCCGCACCCAGTCATAGGCAGTGCGGGCGTCCGTGTGGAGCCCCATTTCCGTGGGCGAGCCGGTCGAGCCGGAGTAGCCGCGATAGCTAACCATGAGCAGCCCGCGGCCGGAGGCCGTCAGCGCCTGAGCGCGCAGGCGTCCGTTCCAGAGACTGCCGCCGTTGCCATGGAAGTACAGGATCAGCGCCTTGCCGGGCTGCGCCGGTTTCCACCATGCGACAAGCCGTTCGCCATCTGGCGTCTGGAGGATCAGATCCTGGAAGTCGGAAAGCCCCGCTTCGGCGGCGGTGCTGCGCCGGTCGGAAGCTGGATAGAGCAGGTTGTGCAGATTCCGACGCAATCCGTCCATGTGTACCGACTTGAAGTCGTCCACGGTTCCGATTTGATCCCGTCCACCCTTCCGAACTGAAGCCGTCCACCCTTCCGATTTGATCCCGTCCAGGGATCAGGCGGAAGAACCGTGCTGCACCGGGTCATCCGATTGGGGCATTTCGACCTCTCCACAGAGAGGAACGCGATGCCGGCAAACAGAGAGATGACCATGCGACAGATGCGGCAAGTTCTGCGTCTTCATGCGAGCGGGACCAGCGATCGGGAGATCGGCCGGACCGTTGGCGCGGCGCGCTCCACCGTGCGAGACGCGATCAAGCGGGCCAAGGCGGCCGGGCTGGCCTGGCCGCTGCCAGAGGACCTGACCGACGCGGCCCTGGAGGAGACGCTGTTCGCCCGGGCGGGCGCCCGGATCGGCACGCGACGTCGTCCCGAGCCGGATTGGGCAAGTCTGGTGCAGGAGTTGAAGCGGCCGGGCGTCAGCATCGCTATCCTGCACGAGGAGTACCTGGCGGACTATCCCAGCGGCTACGGCTACTCGCGGTTCTGCGACCTGTTCCGCTCCTTCGAGCGCCGCCTGACGCCGACCATGCGCCAGCATCACGTCGCCGGCGACAAGGTGTTCGTGGATTACTCGGGCAAGAAGCTGCCCATCGTCGATCCGCTCACCGGCGAGATCCGCCACGCCGAGATCTTCGTCGCCGTGCTCGGCGCCTCCAACCTGACCTATGCCGAAGCCACCTGGACCCAGACCCTGCCGGATTGGATTGAGGCCCATGTGCGGATGTTCCGGTTTCATGGCGGCGTGACCAAGCTCATCGTCCCGGACAACCTGAAGAGCGGCGTCCACAAGGCCTCGTTCTACGATCCCGAGATCAACCGCAGCTACGGCAAGATGGCGGCCCATTACGAGGTCGGAATTCTGCCAGCCCGACCACGTCGCCCGAAGGATAAGGCAAAAGTTGAGTCCGGAGTCCGCTTTGCCCAATTCTACATTCTCGGCCGCCTGCGTAACCGCACCTTCTTCTCGCTCCAGGAAGCCAACGCGGCGATCGCTGAGGCTGTCGAGCGCATGAACAGCGTGCCCATGCGTCGTCTCGGCGTCAGCCGGCGACAGTTGTTCGAGACCATCGAGAAGCCGGTTCTCGCACCACTGCCGGCGGAGGACTACGTCTTCGCGCAATGGCAGCTCGCCCGGGTCGGGCTCGACTATCACATCGAGGTCGAGGGTTTCTTCTATTCGGTGCCGTTTGGCCTCATCGGCCAGCAGGTCGACGTGCGGGTGACCCAGCGCACCGTCGAAGCCTTTCACAAGGGTGGACGCGTCGCTGCCCACGCGCGGCGTTACGCAGGACGGGCGCATGGCACAAGTGCCGAGCACATGCCGAGTTCGCATCGCCGCTATGCCGCCTGGTCGCCCGAGCGCTTCCGCTCCTGGGCCGCCGCGATCGGCCCGAACACCGAGATGCTGATTGCGGCGATCCTGGCCGCGCGGCGTCACCCTGAGCAGGGCTTTCGCACCTGCATTGGCGTGCTCCAGCACATGCGCGGCATCCCGAAGGAGCGCGTCGAGGCAGTCGCCGAACGGGCTCTGACGATCCGGGCGCTAACCTACAAGAGCATCGTCTCGCTCCTCGACACCTACCGCGACCGCGCTCCCGCCAAGGCCGCCGACACTCCCGTCATCACCCACCCCAATGTCCGCGGACCGGGGTATTTCCACTAACAGGAGACCGACCATGTTGACCCATCCCACCCTCGACCAGCTCCATGACCTTGGCCTGCACGGTATGGCCAAGGGGTTCAAGGCGCTCAGCGCCACCCCTGAGGCCGATGCGCTCGGCCATGCGGAATGGCTCGGCCTGATCCTCGATCACGAGGTGACGCAACGCCGGCAGAAGCGCTTCGAGGCTCGCGCCAAGGCGGCCAAACTGCGTCATCCCGCCAGTGTCGAGGATGTCGACTTCCGGACCGCCCGCGGTCTCGACCGAGCGCTCTTTCTCAAGCTGGCATCCTGCGACTGGATCCGGGAGCGGCGCAATCTTCTGATCACCGGACCGTGCGGGGTCGGCAAGAGTTGGCTCGCCTGCGCCCTCGCACACCGCGCCTGTCGGGATGATCTCTCGGTTCTGTATCACCGCGTTCCGCGCCTGTTTGCGGCGCTCGATCTCGCCCGCAACCACGGCCGCTACTCTCGCCTGTTGCGCACGATTGCTCGGGCCAAACTGCTCGTGCTGGACGATTGGGGCCCTGAGCCGCTCACCGGCGAGCAGCAGCGCGACCTGCTCGAGATCGTTGAGGACCGTTACGATGCCGGCTCGCTCCTGATCACCAGTCAGGTGCCGGTCGAGAAATGGTACGAGATGATCGGTAGCATTCCGACCCTTGCCGACGCCATCCTCGACCGGGTCGTCCACAACGCCTATCGCATCAATCTCACAGGCGAGAGCCTGCGAAAGACCCACCGCGCCGAATTCGACGCTTGACCAGGACAAACCCCTAAACCACCATCCATCACCGACCCGGATATCGGCACCAAGGTGGACGACTTCACCTCGGAACCATGGACGGCTTGAAATCGGAATGCCTGGGCGGCTTCAGATTGGAGGAAGTGGACGGCTTCGTCGGAATCCGCAGGTTGCGCTGGTTCACGAACAGCACGGCAAGCGCGCAGACATACAGAGCGAGCACAACGAAGGCGAACAAGCGAAGACGGCGGACCATGGAACGAGCGCGATGTCCTGCTGGAGAAGCTGCCAGAGTGTGCCCTTGAAGAGAGCGGTATGTAATCCTTACACGATGCCCCAGGCTCTGTAGCGGGTTCGGCCGGTGAGCTCCCTTGGCAGGGCGCCGCCGAGCTGGGCCAGCATCAGGTCGACGGCTTTGGGCGTGACCTTGAGCAGCTTGGCCCCGAGCGGCACCGTCACCAGCGGCCGCGACAGGAACAGCTCGACCAGTTCCGGCAGCTTCGAGTTGGAGCGGCAGGTCTTTGTCACCCTGTTCATCAGCTCGCGGGCGAGGATGAGCCGGTCGAGATCCTTGTGGGCGAGAACAAGTGCCTCCTCCAGCACCTGGCAGAAGCCCTCGAGCTTCTCCAGGGCACCTTCCCTGCCCTGCGGCCGGAACTTCGACTGCTTGAAGCCGGCGGCCAGCGGCAGCAGGTGGTGGGTGAGCCCCCTCGCCCGCAGGATGGATGCTGCCATGATCAGGCCGAGCCACGGCAAGCGGGCGTAAAGGTTGAGATCGAGCCACGCGTTCCACGCCACCGCGGCTGCGGCAATCGCCGGCCAGCCGCTGGTGCGCTTGACCACATCGAGCCATAGGTCCTCGGCTTCAGCTTCGTCCTGATCGGGGTCATAGACCAGGTGCGAGCGGCTCTTCGGCAGCGGGGTCTCGCCGGCGAGCACCTTGCTGGTGCGGTCCAAGAGAGCATCGATCTCGGCAAAGTGCGCCTTCCAGGGATCGGCATCATGGGCATAGGGCGGGTAGGCGTCCTCATCCTTCGGATCCGCCTTCTTGCTCTTGGCCCGGGTGGGCCTGTCCTCGGCCACGGGGCCGATGCCGCGCAGGGCCGCGAGGCCGTCGATCGACAGCGGCCAGGGCGCCTTGCGGGCCAGGGCGGTGCGGCGGGCGCGCAGGGCGGCTGCGGCGCGGGTGGGTTCGTGGGGGGGGTGGCGCACGTCCATGCCGGCATCGTGCAGGACGAGATCACCGACATCCACGAGATGGCCATCCAGCAGCAGGGCCCGCACCGCCTCGGTCATATCGCAGCGCGACTGCCAGCCAGCGGCAAGCCCGGAGGCCTCCAGACGGGCGTCAAACCGGAGGATGCGGATCGTGATCGGCTCGAGCCGGCCGGCAATCGCCTCCCATGGCAACTCCGGCAGGGCATAGGTGCGCGGAACCAAAGGCTCCTCGTCGTAGTCCCCTACCCTGCTGCCGAAAGCCATGCCTGCACCCTCAAGCTAAGCTGTTGATGTCGTAAGCACTAGCTTAGCTAATGGAAGCGAAGCAAGGTATAGCTACAATGAAGGAGTACGCTACCAAGCCGTCTTCGCAGTGGCATCCGCAGAGCTCGCAACTGCTGCGACAGGGAAATAGCTCTGGGTGGGGCTGCAGCACGCTGCCAAGGCGCGAAGCGGCTCCACAATCTGTATTCTAAGCCATTTTCGCCACCCTGAGAGAAGCTCTCCTCCGTCCCGTTGATTAACAAACTGCCCTGAGAAACGTTTTAAAACAATCGATCAAACACAACTTCTAACTATGTACAGAATATCATTTGCGAATAACAGTTCTTAAGAGCTCGCGTCCCCTACCCGACCTCTGCTGCTATTTGGTGCCCTTGGTCCGGCGTACATGAGACGGAGGCTGCTCAATTCATTGCAGCAACTGCCGGATAGTCACTAGTTTTTTGATGGAGCATCGCCTCAATCTCGCTGTGAGCGGTGACCGAAGCGATGCTGGATCGAAGTGGCGAAGAAATCTCACTCTTTGTCTGCGGCCTGAAACTCGTTGTAGAGTTGCTCCAAGCGGCTGACGAGGAACTTGCCGAAGCGCGGCGATAGTTTGCGGTCAATCGTCAGTGTGAATTTCTCGTCGGTCTCGGTGTACCTCGCGAAGCGGGCACCGTCGGGAGCCGTCCAGACTTCAGGCCGGGCGATGTCAGCTTTGGTGGTAAGCGCCTTGTAGGCTGCCTCAAACTTTGCATCACTGTCGCGACCCGAATTCTCGGCGCGCTCAATTGCGTGCCGAGCTTTATCGACATTGCCCTTCGTGATCAGCGCAGCAAAATCCTCCCACTTTCTCCGTCCGATACCTGGTGCTGGCCCAATGGCATTAATCAGTTCTATTGGAATGCTCGATGCGAACTTGATCATTTGTGAGACCCTCGGGCGATCAACGCAAAGAGCCTGCATGATGACGTCGCGGCGGAAGCCGCGCTGCTCTAGTTGCATTGCGAAGCGAGCTTTCTCGATGAAACTGAGGTTCGTTCGGGCGTTATTCTCCTGACCCTGCGCGACAACCAACTGCTCATCGGTAAGTTCACGTACAACCGCGCGAACCTTCATGCCGAGTTCGGTTACAGCCCGGAGGCGCCTGTGCCCGTAGGCAACCTGGTAGCGCCCCTGCTCCACCGGATGGGGACGAACTAGAATGGGTACGATCTGTCCGTCTGCCTTGATCGCCTGAACAAGCTCCCTATGGGCTTCTTCCGAGGGGGCCATGCGATCTGGAACGAACGAGGCGTCAATCACAGCAGGGTCAAGGTCGACAATTGCATGACCTGACCGGAGTTGCTCCTCAAGTTCATCAACACGGTTCACCGCGTTGAGCGTATCGGCCATGACTCTCTGTTGGGAGGTCATAACAGGAGCAGCCTGTCGAGAAATTGTCGGAATATCACTGCCAGATGGACCGCCTTGCTCTCCCCCAGCGACAGGGCTCTTGACGTGAGGACGGTTTGCGAAAGGACGATTCGGCCGTGGGGCAACCGGCGCGCCGCCGTGTCCAGTGATGGCCTCAACAAGGGCCGCTTGTTGATCCGCAACCGGATTAGGTGCAGGGGCGGACGTTGTTCCGAGGTCTTTAGCGGCAGGATTCAGTACGTTGCGGGCCATTATTGCCTCCCCCAGGCGCGACGGATGTTGGCTTCGATTTCGCCATTCACGAGATCGAGCGACTCGAGCGCTCGGTCGTACGTGCTCTTGGTAAATTTGGTTCGGTCCACTTCGTAAAGGGTCTGCTTCGTAAGGCCAGAGTCCGCGATCGCAGTGCTTTTCAGAACTGGGTTTTGTAGGACCCGATGCTCGAAGAGCGAACGCATCCACGTGACCATTTGGTTTTGAGGACCGTCGTTGGGCTCATGACGTGTGATAAGGTAGCGAAGCCAGTCATAGTCGGGGCGTCTATTTCCGAACAGGTTTACAGTGTCGCCAACCATTTTCAGGAACTGAGCCATCGACAGCACGTCGAGCATCTGGGGATGAACGGTTACGAGAAGCGAGGTGGCAGCAGAGAGCGCCGCCATTGTGAGATATCCAAGGTTCGGGGGACAATCCATCACGACAATGTCGTACTCGGACTCTACCGGCTGTAATGCCTCGGTAATGCGTAGGAAGAATGTTCGCACTTCTTTAGCAACGGGGGTGGTTGTCTCAAACTCCATGAGTTCAAGGTTGCCAGGGATGAAGTGCAGACCTGGAAGATAGGTCGCGCGAATGATCTCCTCGATAGACGTGCGATAGCTGTCATAGCGTAGCGCCCCATAGAGAGTCTCGTTAGGCAATACATCAAGTTCCGGCTGTTGGCCAAATAAGGTCGAAAGGCTTGCCTGCGGGTCGAGGTCAATTGCGAGAACACGGTAGCCTCGTAGGGCCAGATACTGAGAGAGGTGGGCAGCAGTCGTGGTTTTCGCGCTACCGCCTTTGAAATTGATGACCGAGATCACCTGGAGTTTTTCGCCGGCCGTACGATGAGGGATATAGCGCCGGTTTGACTGATTGCTGTCGAGGAATTCGCGAACCGCGTTGATCTCTTCAACCGAGAATGTGCGCTTCCCGTTCGGCTGAATATCAGGAAGGGGCGCCTTCCCATCAACGGCCAGTTGACGAAGATAGCCTTCATGAATGCCCAAGAAATTGGCTGCTTCGGCGGAGGAGAATCGACGGATTGCCTTCTGGGCAACGGGCGGGAAGATGCGTTGCGTGTGCTTCTGGAGTTCGGTCGCTAGCAGTTCGGCATCGAGGGAGATCTGCGCACGGTTGTTTTCTTCGATAGGCGCGACCACTGGATCGACAGTAGATTGCTCGAGTGCTGACATTGAGGGCTCCTAGCATTGCCGCTCGGAATTGGCCGAGATCAGCAAATTTTGCGCTGATCGCTAGTTCGCCTGCACTGCGTTAACGGTGAGTTAAAGAGATCGCCAGAAACCGAAAAGACGCGCAAATTTTTCAGAATCCGTCGTTTTTGCGCTGCATCTGGCCTATCCTGCCCTCCCATACTGTCCCGTGCAAGGAGAGCATTGCCCGCGGGCAATGGGCCAAGTTTCCGTGCCGCGGCCGTTGGAGCGATGCCGAGGTGGTCACTTTCGATGGCCATTGCTCATAGGCAACGGGCAGATTGGTATGGTTAACGGGGCCCTGCTCTGCGCTTAGCGAGGTATATTGCCCGCGGGCAATGGGTCTCGACACTGACGGATCACCAAGTCGCCAGGAGTTCAGCGGCCTCGATCGGGACAGAGATTGCCCACGGGCAACAGGGTTGGTCGGCTCTCCAGCGATTTTGATCATCCTCCCCTGTCCTGAGAAGAGCTTGATTGCCCGCGGGCAACGGGTCTGATCGGAACTGGGTGTGGAAAGTCGGACATGATTCAGGCCCATATCGGATGGACATTGCCCGCAGGCAATGGGTCAAAAGCGCCACTGGGCAAGGGCATATCGATCGCTCCAAAATTGCCAAGCCCGACGTTCAAATGCATATGCGGACAGAGTTACTCTGGGCATGTTCCTGCTCGTCGTATTAGCCCCCCGCCTGTTGAACCGATTTGTGACCAAGCTGCCGCATGTCATCTACGAGTGGGATCCCATTCCGTCCGGCCTGAGTCATAAGGCCAGATCGCAGTCCATGGACACTGAAGTCGGCTGGATCAAGCCCGGCCAAGTGGCACACCTTTTCAGAATCAAGGCGACCGACTGCGGGGGCAGCGGGGTCTCACCAACAGAGCCATCTTTCCGCGCTACCCAGAAGACTGGTTCAGATGTGATCTCCGCAAATCGAACCCATTCATATAGCGCCAGCGCCGCGGGGACAGCTGCAAACACGAAGGCACTCTGCCCTGCGGTTTTGGTTTTTGTCCGGCCGAGCGCGATGCGAATACAGAACACTGTAGGCGATGCAGGATCGGTCGGCCGCAGCTTGATCGGTTCCACTATACTGATCCGGGAATGCTGCAGGCTCGCGACCTCACTGCGCTGCCGTCCGCCGGCGGCAAACGCAATCAGGAGGATTGCCCGATCACTTGGGTCTATGGCTCTTGTTCAACCAGAAGAGGCCAAAGGTCGTTTCAGAATGTCGCGGGCGACGGGTTTGATGCTCTTGCGCCGGGGCTCCCGAGTGGAGGCATTCATGGCCAGACAGAGAGCCTTCTTGATGCTGGGATCATCGAACGGCGCCCCACCGCCTTTCCCTTGATACAGGGTCGATCAATTCGACAGACGCCAGGACAGGGTTTTGGGAGCATGGGGTTCTCTGACCTTGAGGATCGTGCGGTCCAAGCGGCGGTGGGCAATGAACTTCAAGACGAGTTCGGGATCTGCCAGCCACGCCAGCGGGCGTCCGGTCGCGGCGCGGCACTAGCCTCAAGATAAGGCGAGGTCGGAGGCGAGAGCGGAGCGTGTTTGCGCTCATTCCGTTATTAGCGAGAGGCTTGAGGGTGGCCACATCGGCATTGGTCAGGACTTCGACATAGCGATCGGCTGACGCCATGGGAAGCCCGGTCGACAGAGCGTTGAGTTGCTTTGCGGGCCAAATTTGAAATGCGGAACTGGCGACCGGTGTCCGTCCCGGCTGATCGCAATGACTTGGCGGGACTATGGTGGAAACAGAACGATCTGCAGGCGGGCTCACGGTACCCGATCTGTCGGAACATCCGGGCGAGAGCCACTTTGTTACAGGTCAGCTTCGGTAGGTACGGCGGCGAGATTGCTCTGGACAGGTCCACAACCAAGTATGGTTAACGAAGCGAGATGAGGCTGGAGGTGGCATGGCGCGAAACCTGGTCCACGATGAGCGACAGGGAGACCTGTTCGGGGCACCTCCGCCACCCTCCAAACCGACACGACGGACTGCCCCGCCGAAGCCAGTGCTTGAGGAGACCGAGGCGCAGGAGCCGGTGTCGTTGGGCACGCTCGGCGCGAAGGCAACAAGGCACGAGATCGATGAGCTCCTGGATAGCATGAGCGATCAGGAACTGGCCTATCTCGTGGTAGAGGCTACGCGGCTCGTGAACCGCAGGCTCGCTCGAGGGCAGGGGAGGGGGCTCCGGCCAAAAGGCACCGGCAGAGGCGGGTCGCCTCTTGGTGATGCCCCTCCTCGGGTTGCCGGCGGGCTGGTGGCATCTATGGGCTCGGGGGAAACGTGGGGAGCGGCTGGGGGCAGGCAGGACCCTTGCAGCGGCATGAGTCGGCGAGTGCGGCGGGATCGGGAGGCCCCTCCACCAACGTGTAGAGATCTACGAAAATCAGGGGAGGGCGCTCGCAGCTCTGGAGAGCCGGTTCGAGTGGAAGCGCAGTCGCGGCTATCGAAACAGTGGCTTGTAGGTCAGTTTGACCTGCCGGCGACCTGTCCACGACCTGCTGGCAGGTCGTCATGATCTACCAAGGGTGGCACAAGCTATCCAGGTGTCGCGCTTCGCACGCAAAATCTGGTGACCGCAGCGCGATCACTGGATGTCAGGGACTGCGAGGCCCATTTTGCGGGCCCGGTCGAGTTGGAATTTGACCGAGCTGGCCTTCCATTCTCTCCCGCCTCGTGGCGTCCGTTCTCGCATCCCTTCCAGCTGAGCGCCGATCTCACGCAGGGTGAGGGTCGGATTGGAGATCGCGATGCCGGCAATCAGGGTCATGATGCGATCGTCCGGCGGCCGTCTTCCGGCTTTCCGTAACAACTCCGGCTCAGCCATCCGCTCGGCGACCAATCGCTTGACTGCCCTCCGGAGGCTTTGATCCGTCCACCGCTGGCCTCGTGCATTCAGCACCTGGACGACATCTCGCCAGCTATGGTCCGGCCGCATCTGACGGACAACGGGAAGGAAGGAATTGGCCGCCGTCAAAAGGTCGCCCAGATAAACCCGATCGCGGGCGAGGGCAGTCTTGCGGATCGCCTCCGGCCGTCCCTCACGCAATCCAGGGTTTCCCGGCCTCTTCCCCTTGGCCACTGCCGCCTTCATCCCAGCCTTTGTGCGCTCCGAGATGAGTGATCGCTCCAGCTGAGCAACGGCGCCCAGGACCTGCAGAGAGAACATGCCTTGCGGGGTCGACGTGTCGATCGGATCTCGGAGGGATTTGAAGTGGGCACCTTTCTCCTCAAGCGTCTCGATCACTTCGAGCAGATGGCTGACCGACCGGGCCAAACGATCAAGCCGAACAACCACGAGGACTTCGCCCTTTAAGATCCCGCGGATGAGCCGGGAGAGAACTGGCCGGGTTCGGGAGGCGCCGGATCCGTGCTCCTGGTGGATGACTGCGCAGCCGGCAGCCTTGAGTTCGTCGAGCTGGGCGTCGGTTGCCTGCTCCTCAGTTGAGACGCGGGCGTAACCAATCAGGCGTTGCCGAGTAGGGGAGGGAGCCATGTGTCAATTCTAGACAGATTTAGGGTCTTTGTACATACTTTGTGATCATGAGAAAAGGATCGTTTGAAGACGTCTTTTAATCCAATTCGCTAACCAGTGCACATGGGAAGGGCTTCCCCACGACGGGCGAAAATGCTTTGAAAACAAAGGTTTTAGCGGAGCGGCGGATGACAAGAGGCCGACACAAGTCTCCGCGATCAGATCCCTATCGAAGCCACTTACGATACCGTTCGAGAAAATAGCGCGCGCCCTAAGGCCACGCCGTAGTCAATTCCGGTTTAGCTTCCTCTGTTGTAAGCCAACCTAGCTATATCAAATGCTTAGCTGTCGTGACGGCGCGTAGCTTTCGGAATACGTGAGGTTCGGAGAACTTGAGTGAGAGAAGCCTTGCTGAGATCGATGTGGCTTCTGCTGTGATGGTGAGGGTAGGGCAGGGGACCGATAACTGCTCGCTGGATATTGACGAACAGTCGGAGGGGGAGGGCAGGTCAGGAACGAAGAGCGGACCTTCACAAGGCCAAGCTGAAGGGCAGTTCGTGACCCTGGTTGTGTAAAAACGCTGGCGGCGGGACAGGGCAGGGAGTGGTAGGATAGCCCAGCCTTGTTTGGGGGATCCGATGAGACGCTTTGTTGAAGGCGTGGATCGCAGCCAGACCACCCTGTTTCCCGAAAGTCTGGAAGACTGGGTTGATGAGAACAACCCGGTGCGCGTCATCGACGCGTTTGTCGATGCGCTCGATCTGCGAGCGCTTGGCTTTGACGGTGTTATGCCCGAAGCCACCGGACGCCCGTCGTACCATCCGGCCATCCTGCTCAAGCTGTACATCTACGGCTATCTCAACCGGGTGCAGTCAAGCCGGCGCCTGGAGCGGGAGGCTGGTCGCAATGTCGAGCTGATGTGGCTCACCGGCCGGCTGATGCCCGATCACAAGACCATCGCCAATTTCCGCAAGGACAGTGGCCGGGCGATCCGTCAGGTCTGCGCCCAGTTTGTCACCCTGTGCCGCAAGCTGGGGCTGTTGAACACCGCCAGCGTGGCCATTGATGGCTCCAAGTTCAAGGCCGTCAACAATCGCGATAAGAACTTCACGCGAGCCAAGGTCGAGCGCCGCCGGGCCCAAATTGAGGAGAGCGTAGCGCGTTATCTCCGGCAACTCGACACCGCTGACCGGCACGACCCAACAGAAGCGCTGGCGGCCAGAACGACCCGCCTCAAGGAGAAGATTGCCCGGCTTGAGCAGGAGATGCAGCGTCTGACCGAGTTGGAGGCGCAGATGCTGGCCTCTCCCGATCAGCAGATCTCGCTCACCGATCCGGATGCCCGCTCGATGGCCACCAGCGGGCGCGGCTCCGGCGTGGTCGGCTACAATGTGCAGGTGGCGGTCGAGACTGAGCATCATCTCATTGTGGCGCATGAGGTGACAAACGACGGCTGCGACCGTGCTCAGCTTTCCGCGATGGGCAAGGAGGCCAAGGCTGTGCTCGAGGTGGAGACGCTCGAAGCGGTGGCCGACCGGGGCTACTGGGACAGCGAGGAGATCCTGGCGTGCGACCAGGCGGGCGTGACCGTCACCTTGCCCAAGCCGATGACCTCCGGCTCGAAAGCGGATGGCCGGTTCGGCAAGCAGGACTTCGTCTATCTGCCTGACGAGGACGCCTACCGCTGCCCGGCGGGCGAGACGCTCAAGTACTACTTCAGCACCGTCGAGCGCGGGCTGACGCTGCGGCGCTACTGGACTACCGCCTGTCACACCTGCCCGCTGAAGAGCTGCTGCACGACAGCCAAGGAGCGACGGATCGTGCGCTGGGAGCATGAAGACGTGCTGGAGGCGGTCCAGAGCCGCCTTGATTTGAACCCAGGCGCGATGCGCCAGCGGCGCGAGGTGGTCGAGCATCCGTTTGGCACGATCAAGATGCGCATGGGCGCCACCCACTTCCTGCTGAAGCGGCTGCCGAAGGTGAGGGGCGAGATGGCCTTGCACGTGCTGGCCTACAATCTCACCCGGGTGTTGAACATCCTGGGCATCCAGCCGCTGATGGCCGCCCTCAGGGCCTAGGGGCCGGGCTGTGCTCCTGTCATCAAGCCTGTGACGCGCCGAATCCTGACTTCAGAGACAATGGAAGCCTCATCCCATGGACGATCAGCCAATCCGCGCTTGCCGGTGATGGTGAAGGGATTTGGAGCCCGAAGGCTGCAAGCTGTCTTCTGCCAAAGCGTTTTGACACGACCAAGACCCAGAGCCGACTCTAGCTCGCCCGCGATGATATGGATCATCACAACGGGGTTTTGGGGGTGATGTCACGGTAACTCTTGGTCAGCAGCTTGTGGCCTAATAGCTGCGGCATGACCAAGCCCGTCAGCTACAAGCGCCATCGCTTTCCGCCCCAGATCATCGCCCATGCTGTTTGGTTGTACTTCCGGTTTCCTCTGAGCCTCAGGCTCGTCGAGGAGATGCTGCTCGAGCGCGGCATCGTCGTCTCCTATGAGACGATCCGGCGCTGGGGTAAGAAGTTCGGACCGGAGTATGCCCGGCGCCTCCGCCGTAAGCCGCCACGCCCGACTGACATTTGGCATCTGGATGAAGTAGTTGTCAGCATCGCCGGCAGGAAACACTGGCTCTGGCGGGCTGTCGACCAGGACGGCTATGTGCTCGATGAGATCGTCCAGGGTCGACGCGATACCAAGGCGGCCAAGCGCCTGCTGACCCGGCTAATGAAGAAGCAAGGCTTGGTGCCAAAGCGCATCATCACCGACAAGCTGTCCTCATACGGAGCCGCCAGGCGCCAAGTCATGCCAGGTGTCGAGCACCGGTCCCACAAGGGCTTAAACAACAGAGCTGAGAATTCGCATCTCCCGTTGCGAAAGCGGGAGAGCATTATGCAGGGCTTCCGGTCCGCAGGAGGTCTGCAGCAGTTCACCTCAGTCTTGTCTGCCGTCAGGAACTTGTTCGTTCCGCCTCACTCATACCGGTCTGCCCTCGCCACTCACCTTCACCGCCTCCAAGCTGTTGGCCGAACTGAGAAACTGACCCCCTGACGAAACGAAGAACTGCCCCCCTCCTTGGCAGAGGAGAAATAGATGTCGACCGGGGTTTCAGTGGATCCTGCATTGTCGCGCACGATGCGGGGAGACGAGATGCTTCAGGCTGAGGAGGTGGCCGCGATGCTGCGGCTCCATGGGCTTGGCTGGGGTGCCAAGCGGCTGGCGAAGGAGTTCGGCTGTGCACGCAACACGGTGCGGCGGTATTTGCGCGAGGGCGGGGCTGTGGCGTTCCGCAAGCCTGTCCGTCGGAGCGCATTCGACGGGCTGGATGACTGGCTGCGCGAGCGCTTCTTCCGCCATAGCGGCAATGCCGACGTGGTGCGCCAGGAGCTGGCAAGCGAGCATGGGATCATCATCGGGCTGCGCTCGGTCGAGCTGCGGGTGCAGCGCTGGCGCCGGGAGCTGAAGGCGCAGATGCGCGCAACCGTGCGGTTTGAGACGGCCCCCGGCCAGCAGATGCAGATCGACTTTGGCGACACGCGGGTCTGGATCGGCGGTGAGCGGGTGCGGCTGCACCTGTTCGTGGCAACGCTGGGCTACTCACGGAGGCTGCATATCCGCCCCTCGCTACGCGAGCGCCAGGCGGACTGGTTCGAGGGGATGGAGGGCGCCTTTCTGCGCTTTGGCGGGGTTCCGGCCGAGGTGCTGTTCGACAATCCCAAGGCGCTTGTCGAGCATCACGATGCGGCCACCCGGGAGGTGCGGTTCAACGGGCGGCTGCATGCCTTTGCCCGCTACTGGGGCTTCACCCCGCGCGCCTGTGCGCCTTACCGGGCGCGCACCAAGGGCAAGGACGAGCGCGGGGTCGGCTACGTCAAGAAGAATGCCATTGCCGGCCGCCGCTTCGAGAGCTGGGCGGCTCTCGAGGCGCATCTAGACCGGTGGACGCGCGAGATCGCCGATCAGCGGGTCCATGGCACCACCGGCGTGGCTCCGGCGGAGCGCTTTGCGGACGAGGCCGGGGCGCTGCGCCCCCTCGGCGGACGAGCCCCGTTCGGGCAGCTGCGGGATCTGGTGCGCAAGGTTCAGGCCGACTGCGCCATCGATCTGGACACGAACAGCTACTCGGTGCCCTGGCGGCTGATCGGGGAGAGCGTCCAGGTGGTGGTGCTGGGCGGGCGCGTGATCGTGCGCCATGCCGGCGAGGTGGTGGCCGATCATGCCCTGTGCCGGGGCCGCCGCCAACGGATTGTCGAGCGTGCGCATCTGGCCGGTGTGGTTGGCGCTGCCGGACCGGTGCGATCGGCGCCGACGGAGATCGGTCCGCCTCCCGCCCTGTTGCGGCCGCTGGCCGAGTATGAGGCGCTGGTGGGCGGAGGCTGGTGATGACGGGTGTTGATCACGAAGCCCTGGTGGCGATGCTCGACCGGCTCAAGCTGACGGCGATCCGTGACCAGCTCGACACGCTGCTGGACGAAGCAGCCCGCTCCGACATGACCCTGCGTGAGGCTCTGGCATTCCTGGTCGGGCGCGAGATCGCACGGCGTGACGAGCGGCGGATTGCCATGGCGAGCAAGATCGCCCAGTTCCCGTTCGTGCGGGAACTCGACGGCTTTGACTTTGACGCGCAGCCGTCGCTGGATCCGCGGCAGATCCGGGAGTTGGCGACCTGCCGCTGGATTGCGCATGGTGACGCGGTCTTGCTCTTAGGGCCTCCGGGCACCGGCAAGACGCATCTGGCGGTGGCGCTCGGGCGCGAGGCGATCCGGCAGACCTACAGCGTGCAGTTCGTCACGGCCGCGACGCTGGTGGCGATGCTGGCCAAAGCCCATGACGACGGCGTGCTCGACAAGCAGCTGACGATCCTGGCACGGCCGAAACTGCTGATCATTGACGAGCTCGGCTACCTGCCGTTTGAGGCCAATGCGGCGCACCTGTTCTTCCAGCTGGTGTCGCGCCGCTACGAGCGGGGCTCGATCCTGATTACCTCCAATCGCTCCGTGGGCGAATGGGGGTCGGTTTTTGGGGACGCCGTGGTGGCGACGGCAATTTTGGATCGCCTGCTTCATCATTCGACGGTGATCACCATCCGCGGCGATAGCTATCGGCTGCGCGAAAAGCGCCGATCCGGCCTGCTGCAGAAGGCCGGATCGGCCCTCGAAACTGAGGCAGCCACAAAGCAATGAGGGGGGTCAAATCTTCAGTTCGCCCAAGGGGTCAATTCTTCGGTTCGCTTGACACCAAGCTATGGCGGCATGGAAAGGAGCTATGGCGGGAACTGGGTGATGACGGTGTGAGAAAGGCGGCGTATCGAGGCGGGTGATCAAGCCTTGCCAGAACCTCTACGAGAGAGCGATACGCCTATGACCGAGACTAGCAATGTTTTACGCCTACGTCAGCCCGATGCGGTTGACGATCCCCTGACCGATATTCTACGAGCCGGTGCCCGCAAATTGTTGGCCCAGGCCATCGAGATCGAGGCCGAGGCCTATCTGTCCAGCATGCGAGACCTGAAGCTGCCGGATGGACGTGAACGCCTGGTCCGGCACGGCCATGGCCCCGAGCGCATGATCCAGACCGGCATCGGCCCGGTGGAGGTCTGCCGGGTCAAGATCCGCGACCGCGGTGCCAGCAGCGCGGCCGACCGGATCCGCTTCACCTCGGCGATCCTGCCGAAATGGGCCCGGCGAACGAAGAGCTTGGATGCGCTGCTGCCGATCCTCTACCTGCGCGGCCTCTCGACCGGCGATTTCCAGGAGGCGCTCTCAGCCCTGCTCGGCAAGGACGCGCCCAACCTCTCGCCCCCTGTGATCGCCCGGCTCACCGGCGAATGGCAGGGCGAGTACGAGCGCTGGCAAGCACGGGATCTCTCAGCGCGTCGGTACGTCTATGTCTGGGCCGATGGCGTCTACCTTCAGGCTCGCATGGAGGATCAGGCTGAATGCATCCTGGTGCTGATCGGCGCGACACCGGAAGGTAAGAAGGAGCTCGTCGGCTTCCAGGCCGGCGTGCGCGAGAGCGCCCAGAGCTGGAGAGAACTGCTGGTCGAGATCAAGCGGCGGGGCCTGACCATCGCGCCCCGGATTGCCGTTGGGGATGGAGCTCTCGGCTTCTGGAAGGCGCTCGACGAGCTCTTCCCCGGCACGCATCATCAGCGGTGCTGGCTGCACAAGACCGCCAACGTGCTCAACAAGGTACCGAAATCGGTACAGCCGGGCATGAAGACAGCCCTGCGCGAGATCTATCTTGCACCGACCCGTGCCCAGGCCGAGGTCGCTGTCGATCTGTTCGAGGATGCCTATGGAGCCCGCTATCCCAAGGCCGTGGAGTGCGTGCGCAAGGACCAGCGGGCATTACTGGCTTTCTATGATTGGCCCGCTGAGCATTGGATCCATCTGCGGACCACGAACCCCATCGAAAGTGTGTTCGCTACCGTGCGGCACCGGACCGTGCGCACCAAGGGCTCGTTGTCGCCCACCACTGCCCGGCTGATGGTGTTCAAGCTGGTGATGGCAGCCGCGAAAAGCTGGCGTCGGTTGATGGGCGAAAACCAGTTGCCGAAGGTCATCGCCGGTGTCAGGTTTAAGGACGGCACCGAGGTCATTCCGATGCCGACAAACAGCGCCGCCTGACGGGCCCCGTCACCTAAATTCCGTCATAGCTCCATGGAAAGCCACGGCGGGCGTACTCGCGTGAAACCCGCGAAGTGGGCCCTATTGCGGCCTCTTCAGGTTACCGTGACATCACCCGCCGCGTCCTTGGTGGAGGATCTGATGCACTCCCTTCATCCGCAAGCCCGCACCACTCCAGCCGTTCGCCAGGAGATCGCCCGCTCGTCTGAGCCCACCGGCGTGCTGGCCCAGCGCTTCAGCGTCAGCCCCGAGACCATCCGCAAGTGGCGCAAGCGTGGGGCCAAGGACTGCGAGGACCACAGCAGCCGGCCGCACAAGCTGCCCTGGAAAGCCACCGACGAGGAGCGCGCCATCGTCTGTGCCCTGCGCCAGGCCACCGGCTTTCCGCTCGATGACCTGACCTTCATCGTCACGCACTTCCTGCCGCATCTCAACCGCGATGCCGTCTACCGCATCCTCAAGGCTGAGGGGCTGGGCCGCCTGCCGCCGGCGCAGCAGCGCAAACGCAAGAGCGGCACGTTCAAGGATTACGATCTCGGCTTCATCCACATCGACATCAAGCACTTACCCAAGCTGCGGACCGCCAATGGCGAGAGACGCAAGCGCTTTCTGTATGTGGCCATCGACCGCTGCTCGCGCTGGGTGCACCTGGCAGTCAAGGACGACGAGCTGGCCACCAGCGCGGTCGCTTTCCTGACCGAGGCGGTGCGCGCCTTCCACTTCAGGGTCACGCACGTGCTGACCGATCGCGGCTCGTGCTTCACCGCCGATGGCTTTGAGGATGCCTGCCGGAAGCTGAAGGTGGAGCATCGCAAGACCAAACCCTACACGCCGCAAACCAACGGTCTCGTCGAACGCTTCAACGGACGGGTACAGCGCGAGGTGCTGGGTATCACCATCTACAGTCACCGGGATCTGGAGACGCTGCTCAAGGGCTTCAACCAAGCCTACAACCGGAGACGTCAGCGCGTGCTCAAGGGCGTCTCACCTGAACAGGTCGTGCAACGGCGACTGACCGCCGAGCCGAAGCTGGCCAACCGCCGCTACAAGCCGCCCGATTCAGATGCTTTGCCGCCAGCCCTCCAGGTCGTCGCTCACGCCAAGGAGGTCTCGCATCCAGACAACTAAATTAGCACGTGGTCAGGCTCGCTCACGTTTGAGGTTTTTTGAATCCGACAAACCACCCCGCAGAGACATGCCCTTCGGTCCGAAGCATTCCCGGAAGCGCGGGCTTCTACATCTTGGCAGGATGAAGGAGGAAAGCATGCGAGCCTTGGTTTAGCACGGCAAGGAAGATATCCGCTGCGACACCGTCACGAACCCTGAGATCGAGCAACCGCGCGACGCCATCGTCAAGGTGACGAGCTGCGCCATCTGCGGCTCGGACCTGCACCTGTTCCACAACCTCATCCCAGCGATGCTGCCCGGCGACGTCCTGGGGCACGAGATGATTGGGGGAGGTCGTCGAGGTCGGGCCTGAGGCCAAGCACAAGCTCAACGACCGGGTGGTGGGTCCGTTCACAATTATCTGCGGCGTGGTTCTAATTCCGCTTCAGTTACCCATACCATTCGGTGTCCCCTCCACGCTGGTCGCATCGGACACGGTGGGCCTGATCAAGAGCGCCCTGGATGATCAAAAGTACCGCTGGCTGAAGGAGGCAGGAGCCGTCGCGCAGCTGTGGGAAGCGTCAATGATGCTGGTCACCACCTTGGAGAACACCTTCCTCCCCATGGAGCACTGGACCGGGAGGCTCAACCAGATCAGCAGACCCGAGACCGCTGGCGAGCACGCTACCACGCTGCCCTTCTTCGGCTGCGGCAGGCGGGGATCGAGATCCCGGCTGACGGGCAGGCCGGTGCCGAGGCCTACATCTCCTGCCGGATGCAATGGGATCATCACATCACGAACCTGACCCTGTCGCTGCGCATCATTCGCCTCATTGCCGACTTGGCTGAAGATTGGCGTCAGCTCGACGAGCGCATTGGTGCCGTGTCAGCCGAGATCGAAGCGCTGGCGGTGCAAGACGAGCACTGCCATCGCCTCATGAGTGTGCCGGGCGTGGGGCCGATCATCTCGTCTGCCGTCGTGGCGGCGGTTGGCACCGGGGCTGGGTTCAAGCAGGGGCGGGACTTCGGCGCCTGGCTCGGGCTGGTGCCGAAGCAGGAGTCGACCGGTGACCGCACGATCCTGGGCAAGATCTCCAAACGCGGCAACAAGTACCTGCGGACCCTGTTCGTGCAGGCCGCCCACATCGTGCTGGTGCGCCGTCCGCATGGGGCGAGGCTCGGCCTGTGGCCCTGGATCGAGGCCGCGGGACGACGGCTGCACCGCAACATGCTGGTGATTGCCTTGGCCAACAAGCTCGCCCGCATTGCCTGGGCGGTGCTGGCTCGTGGTCATGGCTATAAGCCCCGGAGCGCCTCTCATGCGATGTGAGACGACCTTGCGCGTGAGCGTTTCCGGGACCGGCTCGGATGAACCATCAACACTGAGGATGTGGTGATGACGTCAGTCAGGTAACCAGCAGTTTCCCGCCGAGGTCTGCGAGATGACGAAGGAGATGGACGAACGGTCTGCCCGGCGCCACCACAAGACTGGAGTTGCTTCGCTTAAGATACTGCTGGCGAACTCCTCATGCCGGAGTGGGAGCCATCATGTGCTTGGTAAATGCGGATTGCCGCGTTCGTGCGAGCAGAGTGCCAGCGAGTGCGGCTCCTAGTCGGATGAGGTTCATGGAGGCCGCCGTCAGCACATGCTGGAGATGCGTCTTGGCGAGACCGATGTAGCGTGAGCGCCGTAGATGCAGGACCCGGACGCCCGCCGAAATCGTTCCCTCAATGCCGGCGCGCTGTCGATACTCTTTTGAGAAGGCAAGCTGCTCCTCGCGCTGGCGAGCCGCCTCCAGTGTCTCGTGTTCCTCGCGTGGTCGTAGCGTGAGCAGCCGCCGCCCACTTCGGGTACACTGTGCTTTCAAGGGACAGGGGCGACAATCTGTTGTCGAGAAGCGAACTTTGAACGCGGTCCGTCTTTGGTGATAATCAGGGCTCCAACTCTTGCTCTCGTGCCCGGCCGGGCAGGTCGCCACCTCCCGGTCCCAGTCGAGGACAAAGTCCTGCACCGTGAAGCCCTCACCTGAACGGGCCTGCCACTGATAATCCTTGGGAGCCGGCCCTAAAAGCGTGACGCCCTTCTTCCGGCTGGCGACAAGTTGGTCGGCCGCAACATAACCGGCGTCGACAAGATGAGTATCGGGCAGCAGGCCCTTGGCCTCGAGTGCCGCATGGATGTCGTCGAGAGCGTCGAGATCGACAACAGGTGCCGACGTGGCCTCCACATGCGTGATCAAGTGTGGTCCGCCCTCGTCGCAAGCCTCGGTGAGATGCACCTTGTAGCCGATCCAGGCTGTCGTTCCCTTCTTGGCATAATGGACCTCTGGATCGTAGGGTGATCCGGCCATCAGCAGGGAGGGTGGAAATCCCTCATGCTCGGTCCGCCACCGCACCCGGGGAGTGGCCTCGGAGAATGCACCGACCCCAGGCTCTACGGTTTGAGCCTGGTCGGTGAGATAGAAATTCTGGACCCAGACCTGCCGCAGCAGCTCAACAGCCGGGATCTCGCGCAACCATGCTGGTGCGTCAGGGGCTGTGATCGCCGCGAGCAACTGATGGCCATCGTGCCCGATCTGTTCAGCGTGGACCTGCCGCTTCGCTTCGCCCTGTGGGACATCATAGTCGTCAGCCGGCTTGCTATACCGCTGGATCCAGATGGGATTGGCATGAGCGCGCAACCACGCGGGTGCGGCGGAGGCCAAAGCATTCAGGGCCGCCCGCATGGTCTCGGTCACGCAGGCGAGACGGTTCAGGGAACGGACGGCTCCGAGCACATGCGTGGAGTCGGTACGCTGGCGGCCTCGGGCGGTCAGCAGCTTGTGCTCACGGCACAGGACCAGAAGCGTATCGAGGAGATGCTCTTCCAACCCTCCTGCCACCAGGCGACTGCGGAATTCGCTCAGAACAGAGGCATCGAAGCCAGGGTCGGTCAATTCCAGTCCTAGAAGGTACTTCCAATCGATGCGGCTGCGGACCGCATCGGCTGCCCGGCGGTCGGACAGGTTATCGGCGAACTGCAGCAAGGTCACCAGCGCCAGTCGCCACGGGCATTCGGCTGGCCGTCCGCAAGGGGCGAAGAGAGGCGCGAACTGGGCGTCGGTGAAAATTGTCCCGAGGCGGTCGCGTAAGAGCAGATAAGGATTGCCACGGGGAAAGGCTGCACGGGCAACGCTTGCGGTCGAGGTTGGAACATCACCGCTCACGGTCGGACGGAGCGACATGGGAACCCTCCCGGTCTAAATCCAAGCCCCCTACAGCCTGAACGCCGACCCCGCTTCAACCGCTCCAACCCATTCGCCAGCAGTATCTAAACTGAAGCACGTCCAGGCGCGAGTTGCGCGAGCTTCCCGTAGAGCGCCTGCTTGATCTCCAGCACTTCGGGCACTGCCTCGACTACCAGATCGGCTTCCGCCACGCTCGCGGCGAGATCGGCGGATAGCGAAATACGCTTCAGGGCATCGTCCGCCTTGCCGCCGGCCGCCCCAACAACCTCCTTTCGATAGGTCTCAACGAGACCTGCCAGCCGCAGACGCGCTTGAGCCAGCGCCTCTTCACTGATGTCGTAGGCAACGACATCGAAACCGCTATAGGCGGTCTGGAACGCGATCTGGCTACCGAGCACGCCAGTGCCGAGCACCGTAACTTTGCTGATGTCAGTCATGAGTGCTCTTCTCGCTGCGTTCGTCCGTCTTCAGAATTCGTCCGTCTTCAGAAATGGCGCGGCGATCTCGGCGGACACACGGGCCGACTTGCCGGTCAGCCGGTCGATCAGAGGCCACTCCGACCGGGAGGCCACCAGCACCTTCCCGTCGGCGCCGGTAAACTCGACCCGAAGCGCGTAGCGCGCGCCGCGCGGGGCACCGTCCACCCAGGTGACAGCGATCGCCTCATCGCCAGCCCGTATGTTGCCGCGATAGTCGACCTCGTGGCGCAATACCGCGGTCACGAAGCAGTCGCGGTCCCCTGACCGCGCGGCGGCCAGCCAGTGGGCGACGGACGCATCCTGTATCCAGACGACCCGGGTCGCGTTGTTGACGTGCCCAAGCTCGTCGATGTCGTCCTCTTCGGCCTTGAATGCCATGTGGAAGCGGCGCTCTGCGTTGACCTTCCCGGGCAGCGGCGTTCCCGCAGCGTCGCAGCCGATCCGTCGGCGCTTGGAACCGACTTGGTTCATGACAGAGCCGGCTCCCGAGCTTTCAGCCCCGCCATCGCGCGGAAAAAGCCGACCAGCATCTCGTCGCGGGGGATGGCACCCTCGACATCACCCTGGACAGCCAGCCCCATCCAAAGCGCGTAGAGGCCGATGCTGGTTTGCTCCGCCAGCAAGGCAGGCCGCAGCGAGAAACGCCTGACGAGGTCGGCCACAAGCTCTCCGAACATCCGATAGCAAGCCGCCTTGCCCTCCCGGTGTCGCTCCGCAAAAGCCGGATCCCGTCGCGCATGAAGTTGCAGCTCGATCGAAAGCAGCGCCCATTGAGGCTCTTCGGCGAGCTTTGCAAGCCGGTTGGCGAGCACCTCGAGCGTCGCCTCGATATCGTCCCCGACGCATTGCGCGACGACATCGCGCAAGATCGTCACTTCATCCTGTATGTGGCTCTGCAGGATGTCGACCAGCAAGTCATCCTTGCTGGCGAAGTTCGAATAGAACGCCCCCTGCGAATGACCGGCAGCGCTGCAGATGTTGCGGATCGACATCGCAGCCACACCTTCTTCGACGATCGACGCATGTGCCGCCGCAATGAGCCGATCCCGGGTCTGGCGCTGTGTTTCCTTGCGCGTAGGCCGCATGCCCGCTGGTCCTTAAATAACCGCCACGCCGCTGAAACCTTTGTCATCAATCAGCGTTGATCCGAAAACCAGATATCATCTGATATTCTGAACGGGTGACGATTTCAAGGCTAAATTGTTCATTCGCCATCAAATCCATGCGCAAAGGAGTGGCCTTGGCTGAAACCTATATTTCCTACTCCCCTGATGTGGAGATCGTTGGCGATGACGAAGACCGGCTCACCGCCGAAATTCTCGAAGTCATGGCTTCGACAAATCGCCGGGCCTTCGAGCGACATCGGCATGCAGTGCGCGACGCGCATGCCAAGAGCCATGGGTTTTTGAAGGGCGAGCTGATCGTGCCGGAACTGCCGGCCCATCTGCGGCAGGGGCTATTCGGGCGCCCCGCAACCTATCCGGTGATCATCCGCCTCTCCTCGGCGCCCGGCGACATTCACTCCGACGTGATTCCCGCGCCGCGCGGCATGGCGATCAAGGTGCTCGGGGTCAAGGGCGAACGGCTCTTGCCCGCAGACGATGGACGCAATCAGGATTTCCTGCTGGTCAATATCCCGGTCCTGAGCTTCGGAACGATCGGCAAGTACCGCCAACTCATCGGTCTCCTCGAAAAGAATGCGCAGAATCCGGCCTTCCTTCAGCGCGCCATGGCCGGCGTTGCGCGCGGCGTCGAGGCGGCGGTCGAGGCGGTCGGCGTCGAGCCGGGCGCGACACTGCGGGGCCTCGCCCGAGACAATGTTCATCTCCTGGGTGAGACCTACCACTCGATGGCGGCGATCCGCTTTGGCGACTACATTGCCAAGATCAGCGCGGCGCCCCTGTCCGAGAATGTGCGGGCGCTCGCGGGACAGAATGTCGGAGCCGTCGAGGATTCCACGATGCGCGACCTGGTGGTCGAGCATTTTCGCGAGCATGGAGCCGAGTATCAACTCCGGGCACAGCTCTGTGCCGATCTCGAGAAGATGCCGGTCGAGGACGCGGCCGTGCTCTGGCCGGAGGACCTGTCGCCGCACCAGCCGATCGCAACGCTGTGCATTCCGCCCCAGGACGCCTATTCGCCCGCGCGCCGCGTCTATGGCGACGACGTCCTGTCCTTCAACCCTTGGCACGGCATTCGCGAGCATCAGCCGCTAGGCTCGATCATGCGCGTGCGGATCGCCGCCTATGAGCGTTCCACGCGATATCGCCACGAGATGAACGCCCAGCCGCGGGTCGAGCCGACCAGCATCGCCGCCATTCCGGACTGAGCCTGCGCGAACCCGCCAAATTTCGAGAAAGGAGGCCTGCCATGGCCGATACCGAAGAAATCCCTCAGATCGACGAAACCCGCCTTCAGGCCATCCGGCGCAGGATCGAGGAGGTTGTCGGCGATGCGCCGCAACTTGCCAAGCTCGCCCTCGAGCAGATGGTCACCAAACATAATCCCGATCTCAAGGGTACGGCGGGCTCCGCTGGCCGCGTCGGCGCGCAGTCGGGCAACGTCTCCGAACTGACCGCTATTGCCGCCCTGAAGCCGGGTGGCGCGGACCGGCTGCGGCGCATCTTTGGGCTGGTCAGCGGCAACTTCGACGGCGCGCAGAAGGTCGGCACGTTGCACGACATGCGCTTTGTCTTCTTTGATAATGACACGCGCATCCTCTTTGCCACGACCTATGATGGCGATTGGGATACCTACATCAACGATTTTGCGACCAAGATCCCTGACCTTATGGATCTCATTTTCAGTTCGGTTGAGGGATGGCCGGGTATCGCCAGCCCCAAGGTCAAGGATTTTATTGCTTCACACCAGATCACTGCGGCGGGCTGGTTCGTCGCCAATCCCCAGGTAACCGTGGTGGATGTCCGGCGCCTACAGCGCATGGAGCGCGCCGTCGACGAATTTCTCGACAAGGTGGGCTGAAGCGATGGCGATCCTGCAGAAAATGAAAGAGCGCTTCCGCCGCGACAGCGTCACGCTCGAACTTCATGACATCCAGGCGCTGATCCTGCGCAGCCGGCCCGAGCCCTATGTCGGCGTCCATGCGATGCTCCACTTCGACGAGGCCGACGGCGCGCGGGATCTGCTCGGCCGCCTTGCGCCGCATATCGCGTCAGCCGACAATTGGAGCGAGGATCTCGATTTCTGGATCGGCGCGGCGTTGAGCTTCGAAGGCCTCAAGGCGCTCGGCGTCCCCGATGACCAACTCAAGACCTTTCCTCTCCCCTTCCAGCAGGGCATGGCCGCACGGCGCGAACAGTTGCGCGATTTCGGCCCGAACGCGCCAGAGCATTGGGAAGACGTTTTCAAGCCGGGTAACTGCCATCTGGCGCTAACCATCTACGCCGTGGACGACTTAGCCCTCGACAAGGCGCTGACGACGGCGCGCGCCGAGCTCGACCAGAGCACCGGCGTGACGCTGCTAGGCGAGCATCGTTTCGGTGCGCCGGATGGTGCCAAGAACCCCTTCGGTTTCCGGGACTCGATCTCGCAACCCACGGTCGAAGGCAGCGGCGTCGATCCCATTCCCGGCGAGGAACGTCCGATCAAGGCCGGCGAGTTCATCCTGGGCTATGAAAGCGAAAACGGTCATGCGCTTGGCATGCCCGAACCCGCCGCGCTCGGGAAGAACGGCACCTTCGTCGTGCTGCGCAAGTTTCAGAGCCGGGTCGGCTGCTTTAATGCCTTCCTCAAGGCCCATGGTGAGACGGCCGAGGAGCGCGAGCTTCTCGCGGCCAAGATGTTCGGCCGCTGGCGCTCCGGCGCTCCGCTGACGTTGTCACCGGATCATGACGACCCGGAACTCGGCGCTGATCCGCAGCGCAATAACGACTTCAATTTCAAGGACGATCCCAAGGGACGGATCGTGCCGCTTGGCTGCCATATGCGCCGCCTCAATCCGCGCGACTCCGAGCTCACCCTGCTGACCGACATCAACATCCATCGGATCATACGCCGGTCCTCGACTTTCGGTCCGGTCTATTCTGAGGACGTCGCGCCCGAGGACGATGCCAAGGGTGATCGCGGTATCTTCTTCATCTTCATCAGCGCGCGCGCCTATGACACGATCGAGTTCATGCAGCAGGAATGGATCAATCGTGGCAATTTCGTCGATCTCGGCGAGGAGCGCGACCCGATCGTGGGCCTGCATGAGGAGGATGGTCGCTTTACGATCCCCCAAGCGCCGGCACGCAAACGCATTGATGGGGTGCAGACGTTCAACGTCATGAAGGGCGGCGAGTACCTGTTCATGCCGAGCCTGTCGGCGCTCAAATGGTTAGCGCTCAAAGGCTGGACTTAAGGGTCGCCTCACATGATGCCAAAGATTAGGGATCTGATGGGGTGGACGCCCCCCAACGGCCTTGGTGTGCCAAAGTGGAGGTGTTGATGAGCACCACTTGAGGGAGGCGTCCATGGGAGAGGTTAGCACAATCGGTTTGGATCTTGCGAAGAATGTCTTTCAAGCGCACGGAGCTGATGCCTCCGGAGCGGTCCTGTTCCGCAATAAGCTGCGGCGGCATCAGGTTCTGGCGTTCTTCGCAGCGCAGCCGTCCTGCACCGTGGCGATGGAGGCCTGCGGCAGCTCACATCATTGGGCGCGCGAGATCGGCAGGCTGGGTCACACGGTCCGGCTGATCCCGCCGGCTTACGTGAAGCCTTTCGTCAAGCGCCAGAAGAACGATGCGGCGGATGCGGAAGCGATCTGCGAGGCGGCCCAGCGCCCGACCATGCGCTTTGTAGCGCCTAAGAGCGAGCAGGCCCAAGCCGCCACCCTCGTGTTCCGGGCCCGCGATCTCCTGGTCAGGCAGCGAACCCAGATCATCAACGCCCTACGTGGGCACCTGACCGAGTTCGGCATCGTGGTGGCCAAAGGCCCGGCTCATGTGCATCAGCTCGTGCGGGCTGTTGAGGATCCGGACGAACCCATCCCTGAGATTGCCCGACCGATCCTCCAGATGCTGATCGAGACGCTCCATCGCCTGGATGAGAAGATTGCAGGCTTGGACCAAGAGGTCGCCCGACGAGCGAAAGAGAACGAGACAGCGCGGCGGCTGATGACTATCCCGGGCGTCGGTCCAGTGACCGCGGTGGCTCTGGCGGCGCTGGCACCACCGGCTGAGACCTTCAAGCGCGGGCGGGACTTTGCCGCCTGGGTGGGGCTCACACCCTTGCAGCATTCGACCGGCGGCAAGCAGAAGCTGGGCGCGACCTCCAAGATGGGCGAGCGGACCTTGCGTCGCCTGCTGATCATCGGCGCCGGTGCCGTCGTCCGGTGGGTGGCTCGCAACGGGGCTCCCGCGGGCTCGTGGATGGCGCGCATGGTCGCGCGTAAGCCGCCGATGCTGGTGCGGGTGGCGTTGGCCAACAAGATGGCCCGCATTATCTGGGCTCTCATGGCGAGAGGCGGGGTTTATCAGGCTCCAGTCGCGGCGGCATAAGTCATCGCGGCGGGGGGGCTGCTGGGGCGTGGGAAGATCGAAGGAGAGAGATGGCGCAACGGTCAACGAGACGGGATCAGGAAAACCAGCTTTGCGACAGGTGCTTCAAGCACGTGGTTCTGATTTGGACCTGATCCGCGAACTCCCATCCGGGCCCGCGGCATGTGAGCCGCATCAAAGGCCGAACACATGTCAGCCCTGACCACGCGCTGCACCGATCCAAAGATTCTTCTTGCGTCACACGGGGCGTCCACACATGTCGCAAACTTTTTGTTCCAGAGTTTCAGCTACTGTTCCCTGGGATTAATGACGGAGCATGGCGTGTTCAAAGGCAGGTGTCGCTTTGCCCCTAAAGGCGAGATAAGGAACTCAACAAAATCAATGGTAGTCCTTTGCCGCTAAATGTGAGATTTTGCCTTTAAAAGGGAAATTTTCCCCCTAAAGGTGAGACAGAGTTTACAGGGGCGTACGGCTGGCTGCGATGGAGAGGGAACGGGATCTGACAGAGACGGCTGGCGTCGAAGCGTTGCGGAGGGCCGCCGTCCTGCGTCCGCTTGTTCAGGCATATCTTGCGGGCACAGGCAGTCTGGAAGCCGGCATTCGCGATGCGGTTTGGGAGCTCGGTGCCAGTAGGGCGACGGTCTGGCGTTGGATACGGCGCCTTGCCGAGGAAGGCGGGCGAACCAGTGCGTTGGTGCCGCAGAAGCGCGGCCGCCGCGCCGGCACCACGGTGATATCCAGCGCGGTCGAAGAGCTTATCGAAGAGCATCTTCGCCGCTATTTCCTGAGGCGGGAGCGTCCGAGCTTGTCGCGGGTTGTGTTGGAGATCCGCATTGCTTGTGGTGAACGTAGTTGGCAAGCGCCGACACGGCGAACCATTCAGCGACGGCTTGATGCGATGGATGAGCGCGAGGTCATGAAGGCGCGAGAGGGCGCAAGGGCGGCACGTCAAAAGTTTGGACCCGTGCCGGGCACGAATCGGGCTAACCTTCCGCTCGATGTCGTGCAGATCGACCATACGCCTGCGGACATTATTCTTGTCGACAGTTTCGAGCGCAAACCCATTGGCCGACCTTGGGTGACCCTTGCAATCGATATCGCGACGCGGATGGTGGCCGGTTACTACGTCAGCTTCGAGGCGCCCTCTCGCCTGTCAATCGCTCTCTGTCTTACGAGGGCGGTCGCACCAAAGGCAGAACTGCTACCTGAGTTAGACAGCAATGTCCCTTGGCCAGCACAGGGCAGACCACGCAGCATCCATGTTGACAACGGTCGTGACTTCCGATCACGGGCGTTTCAGACGGCCTGCGCGGAATGGGGGATCGGTCTCGTGTACAGGCCGCCGGGAAGCCCGCATTTCGGCGGTCACATCGAGCGTCTGATCGGGACAATGATGGGAGCCGTTCATCTCTTACCTGGGACCACGCAATCGTCTGTCGCCGCCAAAGGCAGCTACAACGCCGAAGCCATAGCCACGATGACCCTGAGTGAGTTCGATCGCTGGTTCGCCTTGGAAATCTGCCGTTACAACAACAGCATTCACTCGAGCCTTGGGTGCACTCCCGTTGCCAAATGGGAGGCGCTGTCTGGAGAAATGTCGGGCGACATTCCCGTCGACATGGATGCGTTTCGAGTGAGCTTCCTACCAAGTGAACAGCGGCAGGTTCGGCGTGACGGCATCCATCTGTTCGGCATCCGCTATTGGGCGGATGCCCTGGCGGGGCATGTCAGCCGTAAGGATGGAAAAGTGGTCGTGCGGTACGATCCCCGCGACCTCTCTGCGATATGGGTCGAACTGGAAGGCGGACGTTGTGTCGAAGCGCGGTACCGCAACCTGGAAATCCCGCCGGTGTCGCTTTGGGAATATCGCGAAGCCATGCAGAAGGGTCGTGCTTTGGGCAAGAAGGGGTCCAATGAGACGGTGCTTGCCCAGTTGATCCATCAGCAACGCCAGATCGCGGATGAAAGCCGACGGCTGACCAAGGCTGAACGGCGATCCCGCGAAAGACGAGGTACGCTGAAAGATTCAATCCGGTCCGATCCACCGCCCGAGGGGCTGCGCCCTGTCGACACTGGTGATACCTCGCGGCCCCTGTTCAAGGTGGAGAGATGGTGACTTGAGAGCAGACGGAACTGGGGAAGACGGTCGTATCGCCCTCATTCAATCGGACATCTGGATCGGCTTTCCACGCGCAGAGCAGGTTCTGGACAGGTTGCAGAGCCTGATAGAAGCGCCACGGCAAACCCGGATGCCTGGCCTTCTGGTTCATGGTGCGTCGGGCATTGGCAAGACGATGATCGCCCGAAACCTGTCGCGCAGATACGCACCGGAGTATGATCCGGTCGCAGGCATAACCCACACACCGCTGCTCTTGTTGCAGGCGCCTCCGGCCCCAGACGAGCGGCGGTTCTATCTGCACATTCTCGCAGCCGTTGGCGCGCCGGCAACGTCGCTGGGCTTACGCGCACAAAGCGTCGCCTCTCTTGAGGTTCGTGTCATAGCCCTCCTGCGCGACCTCGGCCTGCGGATGATCATGATCGACGAAGTCCACAACCTATTGGCCGGGACCCATCGCGAGCAGCGCCGCTTCCTGAATGTCCTGCGTTACCTCAGCAATGAACTTGAAGCGTCGCTGGTCTGTTTGGGGGTCAGTGAGGCCGTAGATGCCATTCGCGGGGATGTCCAGCTTGCCCGAAGGCTGGATGAGCATCACCTGCCGAACTGGCGCGACGACGCCGAGTTCTCGGACATGATCCAGACCCTCATCGCTGCCATGCCGTTGCAGAAGAAGTCCAATCTGAGGGTCAAGTCCCTCAAGCAGATGCTGGCGCTGACCGGTGGGGTGACATCGCGCATCTTCGCGTTGGTCAAGGATCTTTCCATCGATGCCATTCGCTCGGGCGAGGAATGCATCACTGATGACGTAATCACCAAATGGACGCCAGTCTGGTCACGCCATGCACCGGTTCAGCGGCGGCTCGAAAAGTCTGGAGCCTGACGCTGCGCCCGCTGCCGAAGACTGTCTCGCCCCACCCTGACGAATTGCTTTCCGGCTGGCTCGCGCGGCTTGCCGCTGCCAACTACTGCAATTTGGTCGATCTTCTTGCGCACGTCGGCATCGACCGTCGTCATACCATCATGCTCGACTTCGCGCTTGAGACAGAAGCTGCTGAAAGGATCGCTGCGTTTGCTCGTACTGATGTCGACCGCGTGCAGTCACTTCTGTTTCCTCTCCTGACCCAGACCGAAGCCGCACTGACAGCGCAAGTACCGCTCCATACGTGTCCAAACTGTTCGCGACAGGGTCTGGCGCTCAAACATTGGCGACGGGCATGGGCAGTCGACTGCCAGGTCTGCGGAGCATTACTGACCCCGATACTCGGCAAGCCTGGCATCGGCTTGCTTTCGGATCAGTTGCTTCATCGTGCCCGCGTGGGTGCTGCCCTGCTTGGATCTGCAGTGACGCTAAACAGCGTTAGTCAAATCCGACGGGCAATGCGCGGCGTTGCCTTTGCCATGGCACTCAAGAATGCTCGCGGAACCCCTACTGCGGCACTGCAAAGCTATAATCCAGAAGTCCGGCTCTTCTGCCTCGCCGCGATTGCCGCAGTCCAGAAGCGTCCGCTGCTCAAGGCGGCGTTGTTCACCATTGGTATCGATGACTTCGCCAGGGTCGCCTTGCTCCGGACCTATCACAGGGAGGCCCGATTGCTCGCCACCGTCGATCGTATTGCGTGCCGGATACAGCACCGAGTTCGCACCTTGAGATCAAGGAGCAGCGAACAATCCTGATCGGCATCTCACCTTTAAGGGCAAAGAATATCGCTTTTCGTCACCCAACGCGACGAATCTCAGAGTTAAAGGCAAAGCGACACCTGCGCGGCGCCGGGCTTGACGGAGGCGCAGTTCGCCACACGGGAGATTCTCCCGATCGAGCCCTATGCGCCGCTCGATGAGATCCGGCGGCGCGAATGCGACGAAGCGATTGCCGTTCTAGGCCATGGTAGCGCGCTTGCTTCAGTTACAGGTTTTGAACCGACGACGTGGACACGGGTCCGGTTCAGGCTTTGGAGTGCGGCATCGGAGATAGAGCAGGGCCCCAACATCCGGGCTTACCGCGTCGGGCACCTCTCGATGGGCGATGGGGCTGAAGGAATACGGCGCTGGTAGGCTCCGCCGCCCTTCGCTGTGGAGCAGCGATCTCGGCGGCGGAACTGTCATTCCGATGACTGGGAATGTAATCCGCGAGAGGCGGAGCTTAGCCTCAGCGACCGGCGCTTAGTCACCGCCTCTGGTCTTGACCGCGCGGGGCTGGACGCAAGGATAGCCCGGTGGGCCGTCACAAAAGATCCGGGAGCAGTCGGCCGGCTGAGCTCCGCAAGGGAGCCGATACAAGGGCTGATATCGTTTACCGATACACGATGCCGCCATCGATTAGGATTGCCTGTCCCGTGATGTAATCGGAATCCGGGCCAGCCAAATAGGAAACCAAAGCTGCGACATCGTCCGGAGTCTCGGCCCTTCCGAGCGCGATGCCCTCAACATACTTCTTGTAGGTCGCGCCGACCTCAGCGCCGGTGAGCTCGGCGAAGCGCTTGTCGATCTCGACCCACATGTCGGTCCCGACAATGCCGGGGCAGTAGGCGTTGACCGTAATCCCATCGCCAGCGAACTCCTTCGCCGCAGCCTGGGTCAATGCCCGGACAGCAAACTTGGTAGCCGAATAGATCCCGAGCATGGCGAAGCCATCATGCCCGGCAATCGAGGATGCATTGATAATCTTGCCTTTTTGCTTGCGCTGCCTAAACTTCTTCGCTGCGGCTTGGATTCCCCAGAGCACACCCTGAACGTTGATGTTCAGGATCCGATCGACCTCTTCCGGCGTGACATCGCTAAGAGGCTGGACCTGGGCGATTCCAGCATTGTTGACCATGATGTCAAAGCCGCCAAGTTCCTTTTGGGCATGCTCAACCGCGGCGTAGACATCGTCACGATTCGCGACATCTGCCCGGAAGATCGTTGCCTTGCGTCCGATCTGCGCCACCTCGCTTGCGACAGCTGCCATCTTTTCCTGGTTGACATCGACGATAGCGATGTCGGCGCCGTCTTTCGCCAGGCGTAATGCAATGCCGCGGCCGATGCCTTGGCCTGCCCCCGTCACGAGAGCCACTTTTCCATTGATGCTCATATTGATTCTCTTATCCTTGATTGCGTCGCTTACGCGCGCTTTCGTTCGGGGAGCTGCTCGACAGCCGGATCGGGACCCGACAATCGATGTCGACGTACTATCCAAATGTGGCAGATGCGCCGGAGCGCCACGGCCTCCGGCACATCCCCATAATGGCCCCGCTCAAGCGGCAGCCTTGACCTCGATCTGCTTCGCCGATGGCTCCGCCTCCGGCGGCTTGGGCAAGGTCACGGTCAGTACCCCGTTGACCAGATAGGCTTTGATGTCGTCGGAGTTGATGCCCTCGGGCAGTTCGATCGAGCGCGAGAAGGCTCCATAGCTGCGCTCGAGGACATAACGTTTGTCGTCCTTGGTCTCGTTCTCGATCTTCTTCTCACCGCTGATCGTCAGGAGATTGTCGACGAGCTCGACCTTCACGTCCTTCTCCTGGAGCCCGGGAAGTTCGGCCGTGATGGCGATCTCGTTCCCGCGCTCGGTCACGTCCATGCGCGGAGTTAGATCGGGCTGGTGCAGCCTCGGCCATCCCTGGGCGAAGTCGGAGAAGACACGGTCGATCTCGCGCTGAAGTGAGGTGAACGGGCTTGTCTCGGTGCTGGCGATCTCATTGCCCTTGTTGCCAAGCGACAGGAGGGATTTCAGGTTCATGATCTTAGTCCAGTTGTGACGCGCCACCGTGGCTTGTCGGCGGCGGGAAAAGAACATGCAGCGAGCCGAGACACTTTGCGTAAAATCAAACATTGGAAAGCCGCGTCGAAATCCTCGAGCGACCATGCTCAGGTGATCCTCAGTTGATCCTGCGCAAAGAAGCAAATTGACCGATGTGCAAGGTGCGACATGACAAACGTCCCGTTAGGAGAACTACATCATGAAACGTCTCGCACTCGTGACCGGCGGCGTAACGGGAATCGGCGCCGCGATCTGTCAGGCCCTGAAGGTTGCGGGCTATTCCGTTGTCGCCAATTATTACGGGAATGACGCGCAGGCCACCGATTTCAGCCACACCCACGACGTGCCCGTATATGCATGGGACGTTTCCGACCTCGATGCCTGCACCAAGGCCGCCGCCGAAATCGTCAGTCGGCATGGACCTATCGACATTCTGGTCAACAATGCGGGGATCACGCGGGACGCCATGCTCCATAAGATGACTGCGGAGCAGTGGCGCATGGTCATCGATGTCGATCTCGGTGGATGCTTCAACATGTGCCGGACCGTGATCGAAACGATGCGAGAACGGCAGTTCGGCCGCATCGTGAACATCAGTTCCGTGAATGCGCTCTCTGGCCAGGCCGGACAGACCAACTATGCGGCGGCGAAGGCCGGCGTGATCGGCTTCACGAAGGCTTTGGCACTGGAGGGAGCATCGCGCGGCATCACGGTCAACGCGATTGCACCGGGCTACACGGACACAGCAATGGTCGCCGCGGTCAGGCCGGACATCCTGAAATCCATCATCGATGGTGTGCCCGCAAAGCGACTCGCCACACCCGAGGAGATCGCTCGCGGCGTTGTCTTCCTCGTCTCGGACGATGCGGGCTTCATTACCGGCGAGACGCTGTCGATCAATGGGGGCAAGTACCTCCAATAGCCGATCCTAACCGTTGGCGGACGCTCGGCGACTGCTGGGCGTCCGCCGGTTGGCCGCGGATTTAGCTGAAGCTTTTTCGGTTTGAGAGGCCAATTCTACCGCCTCTGCGGATGCTGGCATCAGCGTCTCCCCATCAGCCCTGAATCAGGGAACATCGGACGTCACAACGTAGGTCTCGCAGACGCCGTGTAGGGAGGCGGGATCGGAGCAAGGCGCTGACGGGTTTTGCGGTTACCGGATTCGCCCCGTGAAAACATATCCCACGCCCCGCACCGACTTGACGAGCGCAGGGTTCCTGGGATCAGCCTCAATCTTGCGGCGCAGACGTGCCACCTGAGCGTCGATCGAGCGGTCAATCGCTTCCCACTGCCGCCCCCGCGTCAGATCCATCAGTTGATCGCGGCTGAGGACTCGGACTGGATGCTTGACGAAGGTCACGAGCAGATCGAACTCGCCGGTCGTGAGAAGGACTTCGGAGCCGTCGCGCGCCCGCAGTTCCCGGCGTCCCAAGTCGAGCCGCCAGCCATCGAACTCGATTACCTCGCTATCAACGGTCCGGTCGTCCGAGGGCGACTCCGCCGGGGTGGCAGGCCGCAACCGGCGTAGGACGCTCTTGATCCGGGCGAGGACCTCCCGCAGGTGGAACGGCTTGGCGATGTAGTCGTCCGCGCCTACCTCGAGACCGACCACCATGTCGACCATGTCGGACCGGCCGGTGAGCATGATGATGCCGATCATGCCGGAGTTGGGATGGGACCGGATCTCCCGGGCCAGCTGAAGACCGTCTTCGCCCGGCAGGACGAGGTCCAGGAGAACGAGGTGAGGCGGCGTCTGCGTGAGGCATTCGCGCATGGCCATGCCGCCGTCCGCGGCGCTGACCCGAAAGCCCTCGTCGGACAGGTACCGGGAGAGCATTTGGCGGATGCGGGAATCGTCGTCAACGATGAGGATGTGAGGACCGTCGGACACGCGAAGGAAAGAGAAATCCAATTTGCGGGAATAATGAATGATGTGAATGACGTCTGATAGGAATCCAGAGGTCTAGCAGGTATGCCATGAGAGTATAGGCCAAGGTCTCTGGCCTCAAGGAGGAGAGCGACCCGCCTGTCACAAATTGTTACACACCGGTACGAGCCGATACACAGCCAAGGTTCATCTGTGACAATCGCCTGCTTTTAGTCGGGGCACCGAACGATCCCGACTGGAGCTTCTGATGTACGCCTCCCACCTTGCCCCCTCGACCAGCGGCGCGCCCCTTCCGCCCTTCGACATCCAAGCCGGGCCCTCGACCCTGGCGAGCGCGTTCGCCTCGCGGCCGATGGAGACCCTCGCAGCGGGCGAGGCGGCATTCTGGGAGGGGGATGCGGCCTCGCATGCCGTCCAGGTTGTCGACGGGTGCTTCCGCCTCTATCGCATCCTGGCCGACGGGCGCCGCGCCATCATGGGCTTCGTCTTCGCGGGCGAGACGCTCGGGCTCTCCTGCCAGGGCACCTACCGCTACACCGCCGAGGCGATCACGCGCGGGCAGGTGCGCCGGCTCGGGCGCAGCCAGCTTCAAGCGATGACCGAGGGATCGGAGCGTCTGAGATCGCTCGTGCTGGCCCACATCCTCGAGGAAATGAATGCCGCCCAGCACCACATCATCGTTCTCGGGCAAATGGGAGCCGAGGAACGGGTGGCCCATTTTCTGGTCTCGGCCGCCCACCGGACGGGGGCAGATTGCGAATGCCCGGTAGCCATTGAGGTGCCAATGACACGGCTCGACATCGCGGACTACCTTGGCCTGACCCTTGAAACCGTCAGTCGCGTGATGTCCCGGTTCAGGCGGGACGGGCTGATCGCGCTGGAGGGGCGCAGCAGGGTCGTCCTGCGGCGCATGAGCAGGGTGCAGGAACTCGCCGGTGAGGTGGAGGAGGATCTGTGCTCCACCTCGTGCATGACCGCTTGGCCGCACTGAAAGCGCGCATTCGTCGCACGAATCTCTCCGAGGAGTTGATCTCATGATGCCAAGGCAGCGCGCCCAAGGACGGCGCGTTATGGTCCTCGCTATCGTCATTGGGGTAACGCTTGCCCCAGCCCCGATTGCGCCACCAGCGCGGGCCCAGGGCTACGGAAGCTCCCGCAAAGCCCTCGGTCCCTCTCAGCCATCAGGCAGAGCCGGCCGCTCCCAAGAAAGATACGGGCTGCCCCCGGGTTCGGAAGCGGCTCTGGACCGACCGGGACGGGTGGATCGTCCGGCGTGTTGCGATCTGCACCGGATCCGAAACGAATTCATAAGCGACAAAGTCAGGAACCGCAGACAATGACCCGAGCAGCAATCGAGCGGGCGCTTGAAACAAACTTCAATGTGTTCCGGCATAAGACGGCACAGGATCTGTGTTGCGCCGTCCCAGAGAGTCAACCGGTTCCGGGATTCCTCGACGGGAGCGTTTGGGCGTACGCCACGACCTTCAGGGGGGACGCGGCACTCCCTCCAACCTTTGATCGCTCGGCGGCTCATCTCGGAGCCAGGCTCAACAGCTACCATCTGTTTCACATGCCGGAGGATTCGTTGATCAGCCTGTCGTCTCGAACTCGACCGAACGCGATTGATCAGGATCAGGGCCGCGCCGAAGCCATCATGCTACAAGCCCCCGTCTTACACCCCCAAAAGGATTGGGTGGGCACGGCAGGCACACAGATTGTGGAATGTTCCACGACGGCCGGCCTTTGGGCCCGATGCCAGGAGGAAAGGTCAGGGCAGGCAAGGTTTGCCATCTCCCGCCAAGCTTCGGCAGGCCAACGGTGAGTGCTAAGAAACAGTTCAGTTTCCGTCCCTGGGAGGGGCGACTTTTGTACGAAAGGACGCATGACATGCGTCAAGATCAGGACGAGCCGCTTCAGTCGATCACAGGTGGCTCGACAGCCTCCAGCGGAGCGGTCGAAGAGTCCTCCGCCGTGGATCGGTTCCAAGTCGTCTTCGATCAGGCTGCGATTGGGATCAAACTGGTGGATGGCGATGGCCGCCTTCTCGACGTCAACGAAGCCGTCTGCGGCATTCTCGGGTATGAGCGCCAAGAGTTGATCGGGCGGAATTTCGTCGATCTCATCGATCCGGAGGATCGGCCTCAGGCGCAGGCTCTCGCCAGTCGGCTCCTGGCCGGCGAGATGCCGCGTTGCCAGATCGAGAAACGTTACCGGCGCAAGGACGGCACCCTTGTCTGGGTTCGTGTGACGTCCTCGCTCGCGGGGGCGGGGACCTCCCAGCCTTATCGCATCTCGGTGGTTGAGGACATCAGCGAGCGCAAGCAGGCCGAGGAAGCGCTACAGGCAGGTGAGGCCCGCCTCAGGACCATTCTCGATGCCATTCCGATCGGGGCTGTCGTTGGAGATGAGAGTGGCCGGATCGTCGAGGCCAACAAGGCCTACCTTGATCTGATCGGGCGCACGAGGGACGACCTCCTCTCAGGGCACGTGCGTTGGGACGAGATCACGCCACCCGAGTGGCTTGCGGCAGACGAGCGGGCCGTCGCTGAGGCGCGCACCCGCGGCGTCTCGACCTTGTACGAGAAGGAGTATCTGCGCAACGGCGAGCGGATTCCGGTGCTGGTCGGCTTGGCCAAGCTGGGCGGCGGCGAGACCATGGCTGCCTTCACTCTCGATATCAGGGAGCGCAAGGCAGCCGAGGCTGCCCTCCGGGCCAGGACCCTGGAATGGGAGGCCCTCGTCGAGACCGCTCCCGTGGCGACATGGTTCACCTATGATCCTGACCTGCAGGAGGTGAAGGCCAACCGCTTTGCGGCCAAGCTGCTCGACGTGCCTCTCATTTCCAAATTTGCGCCATCCGGGTTCAGCGCGACCGCTTATCCGCCTCGCCGCATTTATCGGAATGATGTGGAGCCTCCAGTCACCGAGTACCCGCTGGCGCGGGCCATCCGGGGCGAGGAGGTCCGCAACGAGGAGTGGGAGGTCCGCTTCGACGATGGCCGCTCGATAGCCCTCCTCTATAATGCCACGGCACTTCGCGATACGACGGGAGCAGTGATCGGCGCCATGTCGACCGCAGTCGACATCACGGAACGCAAGCGGTCCGAGGCAGCCCTGCGCGAGCGGGAGGCCCGGCTTCAATCCATCCTCGACACGGTGCCGGAGGCTCTCATTACGATTAACAATCGTGGGCTGATCGAGTCCTTCAGCCGATCCGCCGAGACCCTCTTCGGCTATCGCGCCGAGGAGGCAATCGGGCGTAACGTCAGCATGCTCATGCCTTCGCCCCACCGGGAAGAGCACGACGGCTATATCGCACGCTACGTGCGCACCGGCGAGCGACGGATCATCGGTACTGGCCGGGTCGTGCAGGCCCAGCGCAAGGACGGGAGCCAATTCCCGGTCGAACTGGCGGTCGGAGAGGTGAAGGTGGGCGAGAGACTCCTGTTCACGGGCTTCATCCGCGATCTTACCGCCAACCAGAAGATCGAGCAGGAGCTGCGGCAGGCGCAGAAAATGGAGGCCGTCGGCCAATTGACCGGCGGTATCGCGCATGACTTCAACAACCTGCTCACCGTCATTCTCGGCAATCTCGAGATGCTCGAGATGCGGCTGACGGACGGACATCCGACGGATCCCGTCCAAGCGGAACTGGCCAGGGAGGCGCGCGAGACGGCCGAGCATGGCGCCCGGCTCACCGAGAGCCTGCTGGCCTTCGGGCGTCGGCAGCCGCTGCAGCCCAGGCTCACGGATGTCGGGATGCTGGTCGGGGAGATGACCCCGCTGCTGCGGCGGACCTTGGGCGAGACGGTGAGGGTGACAGGCCGGTCCGACAACGACCTCTGGCCGGTCCTGGTCGATCCGAGCCAGCTGCAGAACGCGCTCCTGAACCTGGCCATCAACGCCCGCGATGCCATGCCGGGCGGCGGGCGCTTGACGATCACGGCCGAGAACACCGAACTTGATGCGGACTACGCCCGCATGCATCCGGAGGTGCGAGCGGGACGCTACGTCCTGATCGCCATCACCGACACCGGCACGGGCATGCCCCGGGACGTGCAGGAGCGGGCTTTCGAGCCCTTTTTCACCACCAAGGAGGTCGGCGCGGGCAGCGGGCTCGGCCTGTCGATGGTCTACGGCTTCGTCAAGCAGTCGGGCGGGCATGTGGCGATCTACAGCGAGCCCGGCCATGGCACGACGATCCGCATGTATCTGCCACGGGCCGCTGTGATGGACGAGGCTTTGGAGGACCATGAGCCCCAGGCGACGGCCGAGGCCTATCAGGGCCGGGGGGAGACCGTGTTGCTGGTCGAGGACGAGCCGCGGGTGCGGCGCATGACCCTGATGCGGATGCAAGCCCTTGGATACCGGGTGCTGGAAGCAGCCAATGGCCCGGCGGCGCTGGCGGTCCTCGACCAGCATCCCGAGATCGACTTGCTGTTCACCGACATGGTAATGCCGGGCGGGATGACCGGATCAGAGCTGGCGGACGCCGTGCGGGCGATGCGGCCCGAGATCAAGGTACTGTTCACCTCGGGCTATGCCGAGCCTGATGTGGTCAGGCGCGGGCAGGTCGTGGAGACGAGATTGCTCAAGAAGCCCTATACCACCCTGGAGCTGGCTCGAACCCTTCGGGAGGTGGTCGGAGGCTAGCCATCCGATGCAGGGCAGGTCCACCGGGGATCACCTCGCCTTGCAGCCGAGAAATGCCACATTTTCCCGTCGACGGTTACGAACTGTCATGGACCAGCACACACTATTACCCACGCGCTGTTCGGACGTCACACAGGCAGGCTCTTATGTTCTCGTTACCGAAGATTGAGAGTCAGCCATGAGCATCAGCCATCCCATCCAGCTTCTGAATGCAGGCAGGCGGGCGGTACTCGTGCTCCTGATCCTTGTTGGAGCAGCGGACCTTGCGATGCGATTGGCATTCACTCCAAGCATGATTCAGTTCCGGGTGGACAGAGCTATCCGCACCGCATCCAGTCCAGCCTTTTTGATAACGCCATAGCCAATTGTCCGTGCGGATGAAGAGCCTGGCCATCACCTACATGACGATCCGAAATGACAACCGATTACATTGACCGCTGCTGCGAGCAGACCGCTGCGGACATCGCCCGCTTGCAGGTCCTGAATCGGCGGCAGGCCGACTTGGCAGGGGCGCTCGCCAGCATGTTCGATGAGCAGGAGCTTCCTGCATTCCGGACCCTAGCCGGCATCGAGCGCACCACGAGGCTGCAGTGGCAAACACATGGTCGGCCCGAAGTTTCGCGCGCTTTCCAGACGATACACGGGCGCTCCGCCGCCGGTGGTCATCGCTTCACCTGACATTCTCATACGGAGCAGCTGCCATGACTGCCTCGATTCTCATGGCGATGCCGCTCGTGCTCGCAGTCGTTCTGACCGCCCTCGCGCTTGCTCAAATGGAAGCCGCGAGGGTCAAGGCCACCGGGACCCAACGGTGGTATTTCTAGGCGACCGTTCAAGACGTACGGACTTACCGCATATCGAACAACTCCTGGTGAAACCGGTCGGCGGGCAGGCCTCGCGCGGTCATTGCATCGCGCAGGGCCCGGCCAAAACCGAGAGGGCCGCAGAACCAGAGATCGGCCTCCTTCCACTCGGGCACCATCTCCTCGAGACGCTCGAGCGTGAGCCGGTCATCCTTCTGCGTCACCATCAGGAGGAACCGGACACCGGCCCGCTCGGCAAGCCGCCGGATATTGGCGATGAAGGCCTCTGAGGGCGCGCTCGTCGAATAGATCAGGTCCACGGGCTGGTTGCTCCGCTGGTCCTCGAGCGCCTGCAGGCCGGCAATGAAGGGGGTGATGCCGATCCCGCCTCCGATCCAGATCTGGCGCCCACGCTCACCGCGGAAATCAAACCGTCCGTATGGCCCTTCAACCGTCACGGCCTGACCGACGAAAAGCTGCTCCGGCAGGGAGCGGGTGTAGTCCCCGAGTCCCTTGATGCTGAACATCAGGCGCCCGTCCTTGCGCCAGGCGGACGCGATCGTGAAAGGGTGGGCGCCTTCGCCGCCGCCGAAATTCACGAAGGCGAACTGTCCGGCATGGTGCCCCGGCCAGGCCGTGGTGAGCTGGACGCCAACATCCAGAACGGCATTGTCGGTATGGTGATCGAGCGACGTGATCGATCCGACGGCGCGGCGGGACTTGCCGATGCGCCGGACCAGCGACGTGACCGCGGCGGCGGAACCGGCCGCCATGAGGAGGCCCATGACCGGTCCGACCGGCGCGGCCCAGTAGCCCGGCCCCATCAGGATGACCGAATGGAACACCAGCGCAAGATACACCGCCGCCAGCAGCCGGTGGGTGTTGAAGAAGTAGCGGTACGGAAAGCCTTTCCAGAGCGCCAGCGCCACAAGGATAAGGACGAGGTAAAGCCCCGGTTCGCCCAGCCCGGCGGCCACCTCATGCAAGTCGCGGAAGGGATCGAACCCGGAGGCGACTTCCGCCGCTCGGGCCGGGCGTTGGGGGCGCTCGAGCCAGCCCTGTCCCACCATCCAGCGCGGCGTGATCTCGAGAAGCCAGTGGACAACGCCCATGACGGCCGCGGCGATGCCAAGCCACTTGTGCAGGCGGTAGAACTTGTCGAGGCCACCAAGCAACCCTTCAATCTGAATGGGACGCGCCGCCAGGATCACCGCCGCCGACATGAAGCCGATCGCCAGGAAGCCGGTGAGGTACACCAGCGCGTTTCGGAGCGGCCAAAAGCCCCCTGTCAGGGTCGCCTCTGACAGGCTCAGCAGCCAGAGCCCCGTGATGACAACGGCGAGACCGGCGAAAGCGATCTTGATTCTGGCAACGTTCATGTCAGGCCCTGGCGCATGGTGAGGGTAGGTGGTGATCGAGGCGCCCCCCACTTAGGTAGCCGCGATTCCGCCATCGTACAGCGGCGTCGCCGTCCTAGCATCTTCGCTGTATCGAACCTTGACCAAGCGCAAAGTGCCTCGGCTGCCGTGGGCTTAGAAAGCGCGCCAGCGCATTCACCTTTGAGACTCCCGATGCCGAACGTTTCCCCGGTCAACCTGTATTTCCCAACGCAAGAACCGTCGTCTCCCGATGATACCCGCATGCTTCTGGCCCAGCAGGTGGGCGACGTTGGCATCTGGGAGTGGGACATCTCAACGGGCCGGGTGTGGTGGTCGGATCAGAATTATCGCCTGTTCGGAGTTGATGTGGGCGAACCCGTCACCCACGATGTGTTCGTCAGCTGTCTGCATCCGGACGATGTCACCTCGATCATCGCCGACACAAGGAAAGTTCTGGATGGGGCGCTGCCTTACGAAACTGAGTTCCGCGTCGTTCATCCCGATGGGGCGGTCAGGTGGATTCTCGCCCGCGCCAAGGTCGAGCACGATGCCCATGGTCTCCCCAGAAGGATCGTTGGCGTCAATTTCGACCTCACGGAGCGCAGGGTTCGGGAACTCAGCCAATGCGAGATGCAGGAGCGCCTGTGCCTTGCGGTCGAGACTGAAGATTTGGGGCTCTGGGACTGGAACATCACCACGGGCGAAGTCTGGAGCAGCGAACGTCTTCAGACCATGCTGGGCTATGAACCCGGCGAGATGAGGTCTCATATCCAATCATGGGAAAAGCTGATTCATCCGGACGATAAGGGAGAAGTGCTGCGCGGATTGGCTGCTTCTCTGGAAGGCCGGGCAACCGCTTGGAGCCAGGATTGCCGCTTGCGTGCCAAGGACGGTTCCTGGCCGTGGGTCGCGATCCATGGCCGGGTCCGGGAACATGACGGGAATGGCGCGCCTGTGCGGGCCGTCGGCACCATTGCCAATGTGACGGATCGAAAGTCGAGAGAGGCACAGCGGGAGGTGCTTGTCGGCGAACTCAACCATCGGCTCAAGAACACATTCGCGATCGTTCAGGCACTCGCCAATCTCACGGCCCGCTTCGCCGAAAGCGTGCCGGACTACCAGCAGCGATTTTCGCAGCGCCTGGCAACAGTGGCGCGCATGCAAAACCTTCGGATGGATCGAAACCACGGCACCGACCTGCGTCAGCTCCTTCGCAGTGAGCTCGAGGTCTATGACGACGCGGGTGTCAAAAGGGTAGAGCTCGAGGGACCTGACCTCGTTCTCCCGGCGCGGGTCAGTGTCTCAATCGCACTGATGGCTCACGAGCTGACGACCAACGCCATCAAGCATGGATCATTGTCGGTACCGGAGGGGCGCGTCAGCGTGACCTGGTCCATTGAACGGACCACGGGCTCTGATCGGTTGCAGCTCGCGTGGACCGAGGCTGGCGGGCCCTGCGTCGGACCACCGAAACGGAAGGGCTTCGGATCCATGCTCATCCAGAGGGCACTGACCGACGAAACCGGCGGCGACATTCGCGTCGAGTATGACCCTGAGGGCTTACGCCTTCTCCTGTCCATGCCATTGCAGGGCGCAACAGGCTGACTGATGGAACAGCAGGCCGGATCAACTCGCCCCTTCATGAAGTCGACGGCTAGCATATTGACAAGGCGAGCAAGCACGAGATCGACTCAATCCTCGAGCGCTGCATCACCGATCCGGTCCCGCACTCCGTCATGGCCCCGCCCAAGAAATGGCCCTGATCCGGAACAGAAGGCAATTCTTCCATGAGACACATCCACCCAGAAAACCATCTGATCCGGCGCATCGGTTGGCTTCGAGCCGCTGTACTGGGGGCGAACGACGGGATCACCTCGACCGCGAGCCTGATCCTGGGCATGGCTTCCGCTACGGCCTCACCTGGGAGCGTGCTGCTTGCCGGCGTGGCCGGTCTGGTCGCCGGCGCCATGTCCATGGCGGCAGGCGAGTATGTCTCGGTCAGCTCGCAGTCCGATACGGAACAGGCAGATCTCGCGCGGGAGAAGCGCGAGCTCAGGGACGATCCGACTTACGAGAAGGACGAGCTGGCCCAAATCTTTGTCGCCCGTGGCGTAGAGCCGGGCTTGGCGCGTCAGGTTGCGGAGCAGCTGATGGCCAAGGATGCACTGGCCGTGCATGCGCGCGAGGAACTGGGGATCTCGGCGCTCACCACCGCCCGCCCGGTGCAGGCCGCCTTGGCGTCAGCGGCCACGTTTTCGGTCGGGGCGGCCGCGCCCCTGCTTCTGGTGCTGGTCGCCCCGGCGGAGTGGCTGGTGCCGGTCGTATCGGCCGGATCACTGGTGTTCCTGGCCTTGTTGGGGGTTCTAGGGGCACGGACGGGAGGCGCGGGCATCGTTAGACCAACCCTGCGTGTGACCTTCTGGGGTGCTTTTGCCATGGCCTTAACAGCGGGAATAGGAGCCCTGTTCGGTACCGCCATATGAGGGAGGAAGCCTCCTCGCGGTGTCGGAGGTCGAGGCGCGGCGTTTCTCGAACGGGGCGGACCAGATGGCTTTAAGGAACTGATGCTCCGGCGACTAAGCGAGCCGAAGGCCAGGCCTTAATAATCCACGAGCGCCATCGCCGTCCCCTTGGTCCCAGCTTGGCGCCGATCATGAACCGGATCGGCTGGCGCGGGAGCGGTTCGTCCATGAACGGCACGCACTCCCCTCGGGATCACCCGGGTAATTGGGGGACCGGCACAGGGCCCGCCTGTTTGGCCAGCGCGGCGTGAAGCCGAAAAGGGTTTCTCTCTCGCGGCAAGGTCATTTGATTGAGACGAAGCGGTTCAGGGGGACTGCAAATCAGTAAGGAATTCTTGATCGTCGTCACCCAGGATGCTCCTGAAGGAAGCCAGTGATGACATCAGAGCGACGATTTCTCGAAAAAGGGCGCTGTGAAAGACTCTCCTTCAGGGATCGCTCTCTGAAGTCACGCTCGCGTATCGCAGGTTTCATGGGAGCCCTGACCATCTTATTGGCCCCAGGCCACCCAACGCGATCGGATGAGTTCGACCCGCTTGCTGTCCACCAGGAGGCAAGGCCTCTGAATGACCGATGGCAGGCCTGCGCCGCGTTATTCGTTAAAGGAAGGCTTCAGGGCCCGCGGACGCCCGAAGCGTTGGCTGAGAAAGCTCTCGATCACTGTCGGGCACAGCAGGCCGCCTTGGACCGTTTTTTCGTCGCAAAGATCGGGAAGAGGGCGGCAGAGAACGTGATGATGATCCTGCGCGACAAGTATCGGTCTGACCTGACGGCGGCCATTGAGGAGCTTCGGACGCGCGACAAGGACCGGGAGTAAGGGCGATCTCAAGGGAATTCCCATGCGCCACCCCACCCTCGTGCGATTATCAGAGCGTTGAAGGGGTGGCTCAGGAGCGTCATCTAGGACCGGGTCCCAGAGAAATTAGGCCCCGCAAGCAGCTCATTGGTCCGCAGGGCCGCGATCCATTCCTCGTTCGTAGGCTCGACCGCGACCAGGACCGGGCTGGCCTCGGCGGAGATGATCGGCCCATTGGATTGATTAGCCGAAGGGTCGAGCGCGACGCCCATGAACGCCAGATCCCGGCAGATGCGTTCCCGCAGAACCGCATTGTGTTCACCGATCCCCGCCGTGAACACGAGAAGGTCGAGCCCGCCGAGGGCGGCGGTCATCGCGCCGATCTCGCGCACGATGCGGCGGACGTAGAGCGCGAGGGCATCGCGGGCGCGGGGCTCCTCAGCCTCCCGGTCGAGCAGGACACGCGGGTCTGATGAAATTCCGGACAGGCCGAGAAGACCGGACTTGTGGTAGAGAAGCTGTCCGACGTCATGGAGCGAGATCTTCTCGATCTCCATCAGATACAGCAGGGCGCCGGGATCGAGGGCGCCGGTGCGGGTTCCCATCATGAGCCCGTCGAGGGCGGAAAAGCCCATCGTGGTCGCCACGCTCTGGAGATCGCGCATGCCGCAGAGGCTCGCGCCGCTCCCGAGATGGGCGACAATGGTCCGCCCCCGGGCGCGGCCGCCGTAGCGCTCGGCCAGCACAATCGACTGGTATTCGTATGACAGGCCGTGGAATCCGTAGCGGCGGATTCCCCGCTCCCAGGCCTCCCAGGAGAGCGGCAGCATCTGCTCGACATGGGGCAGGGTGTGGTGGAACCCCGTATCGAAGCAGGCGACCTGGGGAAGTTCGGGCTGCTCCTCCAGGAGCCGCTCCATGGCCTCAAGCGCGAACGGCTGATGCAGGGGGGCCAAGGGGATGTAGCTGCGCAGGTCCGCCAAAACCTCGGCATTCACGAGGGTCGGCTCGAAATAGCGGCTTCCGCCATGGACGACGCGGTGCGCGATGGCGCGGATCCTGTGATCGCCACGCCGCGCCTGGACCCGTCCGGCAATGTGAGTGAGGGCGGCATGGTAGGGATCCAACGGGTCGAGAGCAATCGGGGAGGGAACAACGCCGGTCTCGCCGAAGGTTGGGCTGGGTCCGGTGATGCCGTCGACCTTGCCGTTCCAGACCGGTTTACGGTTGTGTTGGACGCCATTGGTGTCGAACAGCGCAAACTTGATGCTCGAGGAGCCGCAGTTGAGGACGAGGATCAGGTCGGTCATGGAGGGCTCACTCGGTAGTGATGGGCCAGCAGCACGGCGAGGGCGCAGGACGCCAAGCGGGAATCGCGCCCGTCGGCGCGGCTGGTCAGAATGATCGGCACCTTGGCGCCGAGAGCGATGCCGGCAGAATCGGCATTCCCGAGATACTCGAGCTGCTTGGCGAGCATGTTGCCGCTTTCGAGATCGGGCACGACCAGGATGTCGGCTTGGCCCGCCACGGGCGAGACGATGCCTTTGATCTTTGCCGCAGCGGCGGAGACGGCATTGTCGAAAGCCAGCGGTCCGTCCACCACGCCGCCCGTGATCTGGCCGCGATCCGCCATCTTGCACAGGGCCGCCGCGTCGAGCGTCGCCTGCATCCGGGGGGAGACGGTCTCCACGGCGGCCAGGATGGCGACGCGGGGCTGCTTCACGCCGAGAACATGCGCCAACTCGATGGCGTTCTGGACGATATCCATCTTCTCCGGCAGCGACGGGGCGATGTTGACGGCGGCATCGGTAACGATGAACGGGCGCGGATAGGCCGGGGTCTGCATGACGAAGCAGTGGCTGACGCGCCGCTTGGTGCGAAGCCCGCTGCCCGAGGCCACCACGGCTCCCATCAGCTCGTCGGTATGGAGGCTCCCCTTCATGAGAGCTTCGACAGTACCGGACGAGGCCAGTTCGACCGCCCGTTGGGCTGCGGCATGGCTATGCGGCACGTCCTCGATGCTCATGCCGGAGAGGTCGATGCCTGCCGACGTGGCGACGCTCTCGAGGCGGGACCGCGGCGCCACGAGGACCGGGTCGATCAGGCCGGCGGCGCGGGCCTCGATCACAGCGGAGAGGCTCACCTCGTCGCACGGATGGACGATGGCGACCTTTATGGTCCCCAGCAGGCGAGCATGATCCAGAAGCCGCCCCATGCCTGAACTCTGAATCGTGAGCTTGACTTCGGGTAGGGCGCTGCGGGACCAGGTGACCTTCTCTGCCGGGGCGATGACGTCGACCGAGCCCTCGATCACGCGATCGCCGTTCTGGTTCGTGCAGTGACAGGCGAGCCGAAGTTGCCGGGTCCTGGGATCACGTGCCGTCACCTCGACCTTGAGGGCCAGGGTATCGCCGGACTGGACCGGCGAGAGAAACTGAAGCGTCTCGCCCAGATAGGTCGTTCCGGGTCCTGGCAAGCGCGTCCCCACGACGGCCGACAGGAGGGCGCCGCCCCACATGCCGTGGGCGACCATGCCATGGAGAAACGCGGCAGTAGGTTGATCGGCGTCCTGCCGGAGCGGGTCGGTTACGCCGGAAAGCAGGGCAAGAGCCCGGATGTCGTCAGCGGTGAGGGTGCGCTCGATCACGGCGGTGTCGCCGATCGCGATTTCGTCGAACGTCCTGTTGCTCAGCGTGTCCACGGGCTCGCCGGCAGGGGAGGTATCATTCATCGGTTTGTCTTTTCGGATTGGTGAGGCCTGATCTTCCAATGATCGGGCCAGAAGGCGATCACGGCGATGATCAAGGTCAGCAACAGGAGCGCCACCATCATTTGAATGACGCCGAAGTTCGTCGCGTCCTTGGCGACGAACCATCCCGTGACCACGCCGGCTACGATCAACAATCCCCGGACAACCCAGTTGAGCATTCGATCCTCTAAGTTTGTTCTGATGATAGGTCCGCAGCGAAGCGTGCAATCCTGAACCGCTACTGCGGGCGGCCCTTGGTCCAGGTCGCCTGCACGCTGTAGAGCGGCACAGTCGAGATCGACATCTTGGCACTGCCCTGCTGCACCTGACGGGTATGGGCGAGATAGACCAGAGTATTGTTCTGCCGGTCGTAGATGCGGTTGACGACCAGCTTCTTGAAAATCAGGCTTCGACCCTCGTTGAAGACCTCCTCGCCGTTGCGGTCGAGATCGATCTCGCCGATGGTGACGGGACCGGTCGTCTGGCAAGCAATCGCCGAGTTCGAGGGGTCCTCGAACCAGTTCCCCTGTTGCAATCTGTCAATCAGACTGCGTTCGAAATAGGTCAGGTGGCAGGTCACGCCTTGCACCTTGGGGTCCTGGATGGCTTCGATAACGATGTCATTCCCGACCCAGTCGGTTCTCACCTTCCCGACGACCTCGGCCTGGGCCGGAATGCTGATCATGCCCGCAACCGTGAGGACTGCCGCAGAAAGAACTCGATTCATCTTCGCAAAACTCGCTTTTCGTTCTCCGCCGGTGCCAGACTGGCGCTACAGGGCAATCAAACCCCACGAAGACCCAGATATCGATCCTTCTCCGCGGCAACCTTGATGTATATCAACGTCGGTTGACTTCCAGACCATGTAAGGGAGACTTCCGTTGTCGTGGCGGCATTACGAGGTGTCCCTGGTGGCCCTCGCCCGAAACAGGATGGACTTGAGGTATGATGAAGAAACCGAACCGTTGGCTGTTCAGGATCGGGGCCGTTATGGTTGCCGCCGCTGTTTTGTACGCGCTGTGGCAGTTCCTCCAGCCAGAAGGCTTGCCTGACGGCTTGGCCAGCGGCAACGGCCGGATCGAGGCGGTCGAGATCGACGTCGCCACCAAGACGGCGGGCCGGATCGAGGACATCCTGGTCAACGAAGGCGATTTCATCACGGCAGGCCAGATCCTCGCTCGGATGGACACCGAAGTGCTTCAGGCCCAGCTCAAGCAGGCCGAGGCGCAGAAGCAGCAGGCGGTCGTCAGCATCGAGACCGCCCGCCATCAGGTGGTCCAGCGCCAAGCCGAGCGGCAGGCGGCCACCTCCCTTGTCGCCCAGCGCGAGGCCGAGCGGGACGCTGCCCAGAAACAGTTCGCCCGATCCGAGGAGCTCGCGTCGCGAGGAACGACGTCGCAACAGGTTCTCGACACCGACCGGGCCAAGTTCGAGAGCGCAAACGCGGCTGTCAGCGCGGCGCAAGCCCAGGTCGCGGCGGCCGATGCGGCCATCGCCACGGCGGAGGCGCAGGTGATCAATGCCCAGGCGGCGGTCGATGCCGCCGCGGCCACCATCGAGAGCATCCAGGCTAACATCAGGGACAGCACCCTCCGGTCGCCCCGGGACGGGCGCGTGCAGTTCCGGGTGGCGCAGCCTGGCGAGGTGCTCGGGGCAGGCGGACGTGTGCTGAACATGGTCGACCTCAGCGACGTCTACATGACCTTCTTCCTGCCCACGGAGAGTGCGGGCAGAGTCAGGATCGGAAGCGAGGTGCGGCTCGTTCTCGACGCCGTGCCTCAATACGTCATTCCGGCCAAAGCCTCGTTCGTGGCCGATGTCGCCCAGTTCACGCCCAAGACGGTCGAAACGGCCAGCGAGCGGCAGAAGCTGATGTTCCGGGTCAAGGCACAGATCCCGCCCGAGTTGCTGAAGAAATACATCCGTGACGTGAAGACCGGCCTGCCAGGTGTGGCTTATGTGAGGATTGAAGAAGGAATGGAATGGCCGTCCAGCCTGCAGAACCTCGTGCCATGGCAGAACCAATGAACCGCGCCGCACCGATCAGTGCCGCGCCGACGTCCGTCGCCCATCTGCGGGCCATCAGCCTGGTCTACGGCAAGACACGGGCTCTCGACGACGTGAATCTCGACATCCCGGCTGGCTGCATGGTGGGCCTGATCGGCCCCGATGGCGTCGGCAAATCCAGCCTCCTTTCCTTGATCGCAGGCGCGCGGGCGCTCCAGACAGGCAGTGTCGAGGTGCTCGGCGGCGACATGGCCAAGGCGCTGCATCGGCAGGATGTCTGCCCCCGCATCGCCTACATGCCGCAGGGCCTCGGCAAAAACCTCTATCCGACGCTCTCGGTTTTCGAGAACCTCGAGTTCTTCGGCCGTCTCTTCGGCCAGGACCGGGCGGAGCGGAAACGCCGTATCGCCGATCTGGTCGAGAGCACCGGTCTGGCGCCCTTCGTCGACCGGCCCGCCGGCAAGCTGTCCGGCGGCATGAAGCAGAAGCTCGGTCTCTGCTGTGCGCTCATTCACGATCCGGACCTGCTGATCCTCGATGAGCCGACGACGGGCGTGGACCCGCTCTCGCGGCGCCAGTTCTGGGAGCTGATCGACCGCATCCGGGCGGGCCGGCCCGGCATGAGCGTGGTGGTCGCCACCGCCTACATGGAGGAGGCCGCCCGCTTCGACTGGCTCGTGGCCATGGACGAGGGACGGGTGCTCGCCACCGGCACCCCAGGGGATCTGCTCAAGCGCACCGGGACCACGGCGCTCGAGGAGGCTTTCATTGCCCTGATGCCCGAGGAGAAGCGCCAGGGTCACAGGGCCGTGACGATCGTTCCGCGCTCGGGCAGCGAGACCGAGATCGCCATCAGGGCCAAGGATCTGACCATGCGCTTCGGCGACTTCGTGGCCGTCGATCATGTCAGCTTCGAAATCCCGCGCGGCGAGATCTTTGGCTTTCTCGGGTCGAATGGCTGCGGCAAGACCACGACCATGAAGATGCTGACGGGCCTGCTGCCGGCGAGCGAGGGAGAGGCTTGGCTGTTCGGGCAGCCCGTCAACGCTCAGGACATCGAATCCAGGCGGCATGTCGGCTACATGTCGCAGGCGTTCTCCCTCTACACGGAGCTGACCGTCCGCCAGAACCTGGAGCTGCACGCCCGCCTGTTCCAGGTGCCCGAGGAGGTCATTCCCGGCCGGATCGAGAGGATGGCGGGCCGCTTCGATCTCGGCGACGTCATGGACCTGCTGCCGGACAGGCTCCCGCTCGGGCAGCGCCAGAGGCTGTCCCTCGCGGTCGCGATGATTCACGAGCCCGCGATGCTGATCCTGGACGAGCCGACCTCCGGCGTCGACCCGATCGCCCGCGACGCCTTCTGGCAGATCATGATCGACCTTGCCCGCAGGGACAGCGTGACGATCTTCATCTCGACGCACTTCATGAACGAGGCCGAGCGTTGCGACCGGATCTCGCTGATGCATGCCGGACGCGTTCTCGTCAGCGAGACGCCTCAAGCCTTGGTCGAGAAGCGTGGGGTGAGGACGCTGGAGGAGGCGTTCATCAGCTACCTTGAGGATGCCGTCGCCGAAACTCAGGCAGGCGCTGCGCCGATGGCGCAGGAAAAGGCCCTGCCGAGGCAACCGGAACCGGTCGTCCCAGTCGGCCACTCCGGCCAGAAGGCGGCAGGGCGGTTTTTCAATCCCCGCCGCATGTTCAGCTACATGATGCTCGAGGCGCTTGAGCTCCGCCGTGATCCGATCCGGGCCACGCTGGCGCTTCTCGGCAGCATCCTTCTCATGTTCATCATGGGCTACGGCATCAGCATGGACGTCGAGGATCTCTCCTTCGCCGTTCTGGACCGGGACCAGACCACGGTCAGCCGCGACTACACGCTCAATCTCGCCGGATCTCGCTACTTCATCGAGCATGCGCCGATTACGGATTACGACGATCTCGATCGGCGCATGCGCGCAGGCGAACTCACCCTGGCTCTCGAGATCCCGCCCGGCTTCGGACGCGACATCGCGCGGGGACGGCAGGTTCAGATTGGAGCCTGGATCGACGGCGCCATGCCGATGCGAGCCGAAACCGTCAGTGGATACGTGCAGGGCATGCATAGCCAATGGCTGGCCTCGAAGATCGAAGCGGCAAGTCCCGTGACCATCGAGACCCGCTTCCGCTACAACCCCGATGTTGAGAGTTTGAAGGCCATGGTGCCGGCGGTCATCCCGATCCTGTTACTGTTGATCCCGGCCATGCTCGCTGCCCTCAGCGTCGTGAGGGAGAAGGAGCTCGGCTCGGTCGTGAACCTCTACGTCACGCCCGTCACCAAGCTGGAATTCCTGCTCGGCAAGCAGCTGCCCTATGTCGGGCTGGCCATGCTCAACTTCCTGCTGCTGACCGTGCTGGCGGTCACGGCCTTCGGCGTGCCGCTCACCGGCAGCGTCCTGACGCTCGCGCTGGGGGCCGTGGCCTATACGTATGCGGCGACCGCCATGGGCCTGCTCATGTCGTCCTTCATGCGCAGCCAGATCGCGGCGATCTTCGGTACCGCCATCGCGACTCTCATCCCAGCGGCACAGTATTCTGGCATGATTGATCCGGTTTCCTCGCTAGAGGGAGTGGGGGCGTTCATCGGACGGATCTATCCGACCACCCATTTCCTGACCATCTCGCGTGGCACCTTCTCGAAGGGCTTGGGGTTCTGGGATCTGCAGGCCTCCTTCTGGCCTCTGCTGATCGCCATGCCGGTGCTCATCGGGGCAAGCGTGATGCTCCTGAGGAAGCAGGAGACCTGACCGATGCGGTGGGCCAATATCTTCAATCTCGGCATCAAGGAACTGCGCAGTCTCGCCCGCGATCCGATGATGCTGTTTCTTGTCGTCTATTCCTTCACCGCAGCCGTCTACACCGCCGCCACCGCGATGCCCGAGACACTCAACCGGGCGCCGATCGCCATCGTCGACGAGGATCGCTCACCGCTCTCGGCCCGCCTCGTCGGGGCGTTCTACCCGCCGTCTTTCGTCGCGCCGAAACTGATCACCGCGGCCGAGATGGACGCCCGGATGGACGCGGGGCTGGATACCTTCGCGCTCGACATTCCGCCCAACTTCCAGCGGGACGTCCTGGCCGGCCGCCAACCCACGATTCAGCTCAATGTGGATGCGACCCGCATGAGCCAGGCCTTCACCGGAAGCGGCTATATCCAGCAGATCGTCGGCGGCGAGGTGAATGCGTTCGCTCAACGCTATCGCGCGGCGCAGGTCCTGCCGGTCGATCTCGCGCTGCGGGCACGGTTCAACCCCGAGCTGAACAAGGGCTGGTTCGGCGCGGTGATCCAGGTCATCAACCAGGTCACGATGCTGTCGATCATCCTGACCGGGGCGGCGCTGATCCGCGAGCGGGAGCACGGCACCATCGAGCATCTGCTGGTGATGCCGGTCACGCCAGCCGAGATCATGACCGGGAAAATCTGGTCCATGGCCCTGGTGGTTCTCGCCGCCTGCGCCTTCTCCCTCGCGTTTGTCGTCCAAGGGCTGCTGTCAGTTCCGATCGAAGGCTCGGTCGCGCTGTTCCTGGCTGGTGCGGCCCTGCACCTGTTCGCCACTACGTCTATGGGCATCTTCATGGGAACGGTGGCCCGCTCCATGCCGCAGTTCGGCATGCTGCTGATTCTGGTCCTGATTCCGATGCAGATGCTCTCGGGCGGCATGACGCCGCGCGAGAGCATGCCGGAGCTGGTTCAGTATGTGATGCTCGCGGCGCCGACAACACACTTCATCTCGTTGGCCCAAGGAATCCTGTACCGCGGGGCGGGTCTGGACGTGGTCTGGCCGCAGTTTCTCGCGTTGGCGGCCATTGGGGCTGTCCTGTTCAGCCTCTCATTGGCAAGGTTCCGGACGACCATCACCGACATGGCTTAACCCATGAGCCATCAGGGCAGCGACGAGCCCGTCTTGTTTCCAATCCAGGTCATCTCATCGCCCGGGGCATATCAGGACCATTCAAAGAAGGAAAAACACATGACCACGATGATGAAGGCAGCCCTGGTTAGGGAGTTCGGACGACCGCTGGCGATCGAGGAGGTGCCGGTGCCCGAGCCACGCCCCGATCAGATCCTCGTTCGCATCGCGGCCACCGGTGTGTGCCACACCGATCTTCATGCGGCCCGCGGCGACTGGCCGGTCAAGCCCAAACCGCCGTTCATTCCAGGTCATGAGGGCGTCGGCATCGTGGCGGCGGTCGGTCGTGACGTGAAGCGCGTCCGGGAAGGGGATCGGGTCGGTATTCCATGGCTGCATACGGCCTGCGGCTACTGCCCCCATTGCCGCACTGGGTGGGAAACCCTGTGTGGTTCGCAGCAGAACACGGGCTATTCCGTCAACGGCAGCTTCGCCGAATACGCGGTGGCCGACCCGAACTATGTCGGCCGCCTGCCGGACACCCTCGACTTCGGCCCGGCGGCGCCCGTGCTCTGCGCCGGGGTCACCGTTTACAAGGGCCTGAAGGAGACCGAAGTGAAGCCCGGCGAATGGGTGGTGATCTCTGGCATCGGCGGCCTTGGCCACATGGCCGTGCAATATGCCAAAGCCATGGGCATGCGGGTGGCGGCCATTGATGTTCATCCCGAGAAGCTCAAGCTCGCCAGGACGCTCGGGGCCGAGATCGCGATCAACGCTCGTGAGGCGGATCCGGTGCACGAGCTACAGAAGACCATTGGCGGAGCCCATGGCGTGCTCGTCACCGCCGTGTCGCCCGCGGCCTTCGAGCAGGCCTTCGGTGTGTTGCGCCCCCACGGCACCATGGCGCTGGTCGGCCTACCACCCGGCAAGTTCGCCATGCCGATCTTCGACACGGTCTTGAAGCGCATCACGGTGCGCGGGTCCATTGTCGGCACGCGTCAGGACCTCGAAGAAGCGCTGGATTTTGCCGGTCAGGGTGCGGTCGCGGCCCACTTCTCGTGGGACAAGCTCGAGAACATCAATCAGATCTTCGAGCGCATGGAAGCCGGCCAGATCGACGGGCGGATCGTCCTGCAAATGCAATGACTCCGGAAAGGTGCGCGGCCCCATTGGCGTCTTCCGCAGATTGTGTCGAGGGTTGAACCGTCGACACAAATCCACGGCAGAGAATGCGAATGACCAGGTCCGAACCAGCATCGCCCCTGGGGTCGGCACTGAACCGAGATTGCGATACGCCGACAGCCGAAAGTTTGGATGGTCGGTTCTGGGTTCGCTCCGTGGAGGGGCGCTTGGCTCACCTCTCAAACGGGGCGCCAGGGGTCTCCAGTCAGGAAACCGCCCGGCGGTTGGCTGACATGGGTCGGAACATCGCCGTCGAGCCCATGCGCCGCAGGCTTCTCGTCAAAATTGGCAAACGCCTCGCTATGCCCGCGGCATAGAAGCCGCGGGCTGAAGGCCCTCTTCACTCCTGGCTCCTGTTCCGCGGCGATCGGATTGAGCCACTCTGTCGGGAGTGGATTCATCAGGTTGCCGGAGCGCCGGGAAATCGTCAACCGTGATGGTTTCCTTCTTCAGGAGCAGCATTGCCCCGGCCTCCAGATCGCTCATCCGGTCGCGAAGAATGGCCAGGGCGCGCTCGAACGCCTGATCGACAAGATTACGGCTTTCGACGTCGATCTCGCGCAGGGTTTCCTCGGACGCGTTCGGCCTCTCGATCGATGGCGCGCCTAAGAAGGGCTGTTGCGGGGGGAGGTAGGTGCGCTGCCCGGTGGCGCCCGCCATGCCGTAGCGCGTCACCATCTCGAAGGCGACCGCCGTCGCCCGCTGCAGGTCATCTGCGGCTCCGGTCGAGATTTCGCCTGCGAAGATCAGGGACTCGGCGGCGCGCCCGCCCATGAGCACGGCGATGCGGTTCTGCAGATCGCTCTGCGAGAGGAGAAAGCGGTCCTCCGTCGGGCGCTGGATGGTGTAGCCAAGCGCCCCGACGCCGCGCGGGATGATCGAGACCTTGAGCACGGGGTCGACTCCGGAGAGGCTCGCAGCGACCAGGGCATGGCCCATCTCGTGATAGGCCACCCGGCGCTTCTCCTCCGGATTGAGAACGCGGCTCTTCTTCTCCAGGCCGGCGACGATGCGCTCGATGGCGGCGGTGAAGTCGTCGAAGGAGACATCCTGGGCGTTGCGGCGGGTTGCGATGATCGCCGCCTCGTTGACGAGGTTGGCCAAGTCGGCGCCGGTGAAGCCCGTTGTCAGGCCAGCGATGTCGTCGAGGTTCACACTCGGTGAGAGTTGAATTTTGCGCACGTGAACCTTCAGAATATCCACGCGGCCCTTGCGGTCGGGCCTGTCAATGAGAACCTGCCGGTCGAAGCGACCTGGCCGGAGGAGGGCGGGATCGAGCACCTCGGGCCGGTTCGTCGCCGCGAGCAGGATCACGCCGCTCGACGGATCGAAGCCGTCGAGCTCGGCCAGGAGCTGATTGAGCGTCTGCTCCTTCTCGTCGTACCCACCCGTGATGTTGCCGGCGGCGCGGCTGCGGCCGAGCGCATCGAGCTCATCGATGAAGATGATGCAGGGCGAAGCCTTCCGAGCCTGCTCGAACAGGTCCCGGACCCGCGCCGCTCCGACGCCGACGAACATCTCGACGAACTCCGAGCCGGAGATCGAGAAGAACGCAACGCCAGCCTCGCCAGCAACGGCGCGGGCCATCAGGGTCTTGCCAGTGCCGGGAGGGCCCACCAGGAGGATGCCCTTGGGCAACCGGGCCCCGAGACGGCCGTAGGACTTCGGGTTCTTGAGGAAGTTGACCACCTCCTGCAGCTCGAACTTGGCTTCATCGGCCCCGGCGACATCCGCGAAGGTCACCTTGGTGTCGGTCTCGACATAGACCTTGGCCTTCGACTTGCCGATCGACATGAGGCCGCCGAGCCCCTGGCGCTCGGCCACCCGGCGGAACAGGAACGACCACAGGAGATAGAAGGCAAAGGCCGGCAGAATCCACGACAGGATCGTCGAGATGATGCCGCCGGAGGGAGCACCCGTAACCGTGACGCCCTTGGCGGCGAGCTTCTCGGCCAGCGTCGGGTCGACCCGGGCCGCCGCAAAGTAGGAGCGGCCTTCCGCCGTTGGCTCCTTGAGGGCGCCCGTGATGGTGTCCTGCCCGATCGTGACCTGGGCGACCTTGCCGTCGGCAACAAGCTGCTCGAACTGGCTGTAGGGGATGGTCTCGACCTGCCGGTACGTCGTCCAGAACTGCTGGATCAGCAGGACACCGAGAAACGCCGCGAAGATATACCAGAGGGTCCACTGCTGCTTGCGCGCGTTCGGCTCCATCACCTTGTCTCCCTACGATCCGTTCGGAACATGGCCCATGTTGGCCCCATCTCAAGTGTTATGGCGGCCGAGATCTTTCCTTGATCCAGAACAATATTGGCTCAAAAGCGGCTCGCCGGCCCGCACCAAGCCTTTGAGTTCACGGAAGCGGTTGGACGGTCGCCCGGATGTGCGTCGACGTCTCAGTACGCCCCCGTCCGGGCGATAATTGAAGACATGCCCGCGGAAACACCTCCTGCCCCCTCCGATATGTCATGCACGTTAGCGGCAAGCACCAGCTGGTCTGGTGTTGCTGCATGCATCACGCATAGCCGTCGCACGCCTCCCCAAAGTCTCCCAATCGTATTCGAAAATACTGTTCGCCGCCGAGCCGAGAAGATTGCTCCTGTACCAGAGAAAGCGTCCCAAGAACGAGCTCGAATTTCTGCAAGAGCTGTCACGAGAGGCGCTTTGGCCAATGTATTAGACATGGCTGGTGCGCGAGACTTGCAAGGGAGGCTGCGGATCCGGAAGCGGGGGGACCCGTTCGCTACGCCCTTACTCCGGAAGGGCTGAGCGCCCTCGCACAGGCCTCGTCATGGAAGCTTCTTTCCCAGGCAGGTTCCGCTTCCACACCGTCTGCGACAAAGCCTGATCGTAGCCATAAGCGTAGATCCGCCGCATGTACTCCCTGTCGAAGCCCATCGATCCACCTTCGGGCATGTCCGCCTCGATGTAAGCGAGGTTGAACCCGAAGCCGTTGCGGCGTGCGAAATCATGGGTCGCCTGCAATGTCGACCAGCTCTGGACCTGGGTCATTGTCGTCACGGCACGGCCGACGATCTCTGTCGCCCTGTTGCCCACGACAGTGAAGGACGGCTCGATCTTTCCGTTCATGACAACGTAGAAGCTGACCCGCATGCCAGGCCCAGGGCGGACGTTTTGCGTGACGATGTCTTGCGGCAGGATGAAAACGTTTGCCGTCACACCTCCGTCGACATGCATCTCCTGGAACAGGCGTCCATCAGCCAGCGCAGTGATCAGGGTCGGCGTGAACACGCCCGGGATGCTGGCCGAGGCCGTCATCACGGAACGGAACAGCTCGACGGCATCGGGCGACCCGCTCGCGGCGATCGCTCCCATGTTCCAGATCACGGGACGTTGGGCATCCAGGTTTGTCGTGACGATGAGAAGACGACGGCCCTTGAGGTACTCGCGCGCAACCTCCGCGACCACCTCCGGCGTCACGAACCGCTGGACCAGGGATCTCAGGCGGTTGTTGTCAAACACCCCGGATCCGAAGATGGCGTTGATGAGGCTGGGTGACTCCAGAAGGGTACTGCCGTAGCCGCCCGTGTAAATCTCGCGCAGGGTGTCGTCGTATGCACTTCCCAGGAAGGCGAAGGGTGCGATCAGGGCTCCGGTGCTGACGCCCGAGACAATCGCGAATTCCGGACGGGTGCCGGTCCGCGTCCATCCGTTCAGCAACCCCGCCCCGAACGCACCGTCGCCTCCGCCGCCGGAAAGGGCGAGATAGTTCAAGTCTCTCAAAGACCGCGGGTTGAACTGCGCCGCCTGGCGGGCGGAACTCCCGGCAGTTGCCCAGAACCGGACGTCCGGCATGCCAGGCACGTTCGCCTCCGCTTGGTCCGCGGCAGTGAAGTGGTTGCGGGGCAAGGCCCCGCAGCCCGCGAGGATGGCAGACATGCCGATGGCGGCCAGACCACCAAGGGGTGTGCGTCTCGACCGGGTAGCCGAGGACCTGTCCGTCAAGCGAAATCTGAGAGGCTGGTACAGGGGCGGTCCCTCCGGTGGCGATTCTTGGCATGACTTGACCGTTCTAGGGCACACGGCCAGCGGTTGCGAGATGCATCAGCCTTTTCAACCGGTTCGCCGGTCAGGATCGGTTTGCCGCCGGCGCCTCCATCGAATCTGCCGCCTTTCCAGTCGCATCAGTGCCCGTCCTGTGGAGATTTTGAGGCCGAGCACGGAGAGGAAACCCCGAGACGATGGTGAGCCCCTATTGGGATTCGGATCCAGCATGGTGACGCCTTTCTAAACCACCCGTCGCGCAACCTGCAGGCTCGTGCAACTCCTTCTCCAGGTGCTGGTCTCGTCGATCATGCCTGCAGGACCATCCTGGCCCTTGCTCCTGGATATCAGGACCACCGTGGCACGGGCCTCAAGCGCAATCGCGCCGCTGACAACCTCCTTGACCCGCAGAGCAGGATCAGCCGTATCGATTGCGATATGCCAGCGTCGGGTTGATGACGGGATTATGAACCGACAGGGAGCACGTGCCGCGTTGAAGAGAAGGCACAGGGCTCCACCCTCGTACTCATGAACCACACAGCCGACCTGGTTGTCGGGACCGTCCCAATCCACCGGCCCGCCATTCGCACCAAACCACTCGATCTCCTCAGACCTGTAGAAGCGATCCGCGCCGAGAACCGGATGCGCCTTCCGGAGTGCGATCAGATCGCTGACGAAATCCACCAGATGTGCGTTCCGATCGGCAAGCGTCCAGTCATACCAGGAGGTCTCATTATCCTGGCAATAGGCATTGTTGTTGCCGGCCTGCGTCCGCCGGAACTCGTCACCGCCAAGCAGCATCGGCACACCCCGCGAGAGGAACAGGGACGCGAGCATGTTCTTGATCTGGCGCAGACGCATCGCCTCGGCTGCGGGATCCTCCGTGGGCCCCTCGATGCCATTGTTTTCACTGTAATTCTCGGTCAGACCATCGAGGTTGCCCTCGCCGTTGGCTTGGTTGTGCTTCGCCGCATAGGAGACGAGGTCGTTCAGCGTGAAGCCGTCATGGCACGTGACGAAATTGATGCTCTTGATAGGGGAGCCGTTGCCACTCTGGTGGTAGAGGTCGGCGCTACCGCAGAGGCGGGTGGCGAAGCGGCCGGTCATGCCCGCATCGCCGCGCCAGAACCGCCGGACGTCGTCGCGGTAATGGCAGTTCCATTCCGCCCAGCGCGTGCCGGGGAACTCACCCACCTGGAATGCGCCCCCGGCGTCCCATGCCTCGGCAATGAGTTTCACGTCCCGCAGCAGCGGGTCCTCGGCAATCTGCTCCAGCAGAGGCGGGTTCGGCAGGATGTTTCCCTCGGCGTCCCGGCCCAGGATCGAGGCGAGATCGAATCTGAACCCGTCCACGTGCATCTGCACCACCCAGTGCCGGAGGCAGTCGATGATCATGCTGCGCACGACCGGGTGGTTGCAGTTCAGTGTGTTGCCGCAGCCGGTGAAGTCGAGATAGCGGCGGCGATCCGGCGAGAGGATATAGTAGATCGCGTTGTCGAGGCCGCGGAAGCTGTAGGTTCGACCGTCCTCGCCGCCTTCGGCCGTGTGGTTGAACACGACGTCGAGGATGACCTCGATGCCGGCCCTGTGGAGTTCGCGGACCATCGTCTTGAATTCCGTCACCGCCGCTTGGGGCGATGAGCCCGATGCATAGCCTGGCATCGGTGCGAACAGGGCCATAGGATCGTAGCCCCAGTAGTCCGGCATCGGCGCCCCGGTGCGCGGATCGCGTTTCTGCCTTGCATGAGGATCGAAGGCCTGAACCGGCATCAGTTCGACCGCCGTGATGCCGAGACGCTTGAGGTAAGGGATCTTCTCGACGAGGCCCAGGTATTGGCCGGGGTGCCTGGCGCCCGACGAGGGATGCACCGTCAACCCGCGCACGTGGGTCTCATAGATGATCGTCTCGTTCCACAGGTGACGGGGGCGGACCTCGTCCTGCCAGTCGAACCAATGGTCGGGGATGACGCATCGGTGCGTCCATGCTGCAGGCTCCGAGGGTGATGTGGCAGGTAGGCTCCAGCCATTGCCCACGACCGAGGCCGCATAGGGCTCCAGCAGCGGCCGATCCGGCTGAAACCGGAGCCCCTGATCGGGCTCCCCGGGTCCGTCAGCCTGCAGGGCGTACAGCATCCCCTGGAGGTCTCCATGGAGCCGGACGTGCCAGACGTCGCCGGTCCGGTGGCGATCCGGTTCGAGATCGATCCTGAGGGATGGCAGGGCTGCATCAACACTGTCGTACAGCAGTAGCGCCATGCTGGTGGCATGGCGGCTGAAGACGGCGAGATTCGTGCCGTCCTGGTAGTCCTGCAAGCCGAGCGGCAGGGGCTCGCCGCGCCCCATCTGGATCGGGCCTGCCGGTATGTTCAGGATACCGTGTAACGATGACGCGCGGTCCATCGACTGTCCTTCGTTGCCGCAGCGACCATCGGAGCCTGCCTGACCATGAATGTGCCACGGCCGGTGCCGTCCGGTCTTGATCGGAGACTACTCCTCAGGGCCAAGTGTTGCGTTGACGCGCATCAAGGCAACCTGGAGGATGATGGATAGTTTTCCCTCGTCCAAGCTCATGGTCGAGCTATCAGCAGGAATATCACCGTGGCCGCCATCCTCCCGTTTCTCCAGCGCACGAGCATCGCGTACTTCTCGATGGAGATCGCCCTGCGGCCGGAGATCCACAGCTACAGCGGCGGCCTCGGCATTCTGGCCGGCGACACCGCCCGGTCGTGCGCGGATCTCGAACTGCCGGTCGTGTTCGTGACCCTGGCGAGCCGGGCCGGCTACCTGCGCCAGGAGATCGCCGCCGACGGCTCCCAAGTGGCGCACGACGATCCCTGGAACCCGGCGGAGTGGGCCACGCCGCTGGACGCCATGATCGCCGTCGGGATCGAGGGCCGGTCCGTCTGGATTCGGCCCTGGCTCTACGTCGTCACATGTCCCATCGGCCATGAGATCCCGGTGCTGCTGCTCGACACCGACCTCGACCAGAACGCTCCCGAGGATCGCAGGATCACGGATCGCCTGTACGGGGGCGATGACGTCTACCGCCTCAAGCAGGAGATCGTGCTCGGCATCGGCGGCGTCCGCCTGCTCCAGGCCCTCGGGTTCAGCATCGGGACCTACCACCTCAACGAGGGGCATGCGGCCTTCCTGACCCTGGAGCTGCTGCGGCGGAGGCAACGTTCCGATCCTGGCGCCAATCGGCTGGCCCATGAGGTCGACCACGTCCGCGACATGTGCGTGTTCACCACCCACACGCCCGTCGAGGCCGGACATGACCGCTTCTCCTATGACGACGTCAGACGTGTCCTGGGGGCGGATTTCGTCCCTCTCGACGAACTCAAGCCCTTGGCGGGCGAAGACCGGCTCAACATGACACGGCTGGCCCTCAACCTCAGCGGCTATGTGAACGGCGTCGCGCGCCGCCATGCGGAGACGACCAAGCGGATGTTCCCCGGCTACAGGATCGCGGCCGTCACGAACGGCGTGCATCCAGTAACCTGGACTCATGAAGCCTTCGCCCGGCTTTATCAACAGATCCTGCCGAACTGGGGTCACGAGCCGGAGGTGCTGATCCGGGCCGAGCACCTTCGGGACGAGGATGTCTGGGCCGCGCACAAGGCGGCCAAGCACGACCTCCTGGAGGCGATCCGGCGAAGCACGGGCGTGGCCATGGATCCGGATGTGCCTCTGCTGGGCTTCGCCCGCCGCATGACAGGCTACAAGCGTCCCGACCTCCTGTTCTCAGATCTGCAGCGGATTCGTTCGATCAACGGCCGGTTTCCCTTCCAGGTGGTCATGGCAGGCAAGGCTCATCCGCGGGATGAAGAGGGCAAGCAGCTCATCCGGGAGATCCACGACTGGATGCGCGCGCTCGCCCCCGGCATCCGCATGGCGTTCCTGCCGAACTACGACATAGCCCTTGCCAAGACCCTGGTCGCCGGAACGGACGTGTGGCTGAACACGCCGCAACCGCCGCTTGAGGCGTCGGGAACGAGCGGCATGAAGGCGGCCCTGAACGGAGTCCTGAACTTGAGCGTTCTCGACGGCTGGTGGGTCGAAGCCTGTGTCGATGGCATCACCGGCTGGTCCATCGGCCGGGACGGAGCCGAGGAGGCCGGGCAGCATGCCGACGCGCTCTATGCCAAGCTCGAAGGACAGGTCCTGCCTCTCTACCATCAGGACCGTGCCCGCTGGGTCTGGATGATGAAGCAGGGTATCGCCAAGATCCCGTCCTACTTCAACAGCCAGCGCATGATGCGCCGCTACACGACCGAGGCCTATGTCCGGCCTTGAGGTACGTCTTCGGGAAGAGTGCTCATGAATCCATCGCAACATCCGCTGAGCCCTGACGAGCTGGACCGGATCGACGCCTACTGGCGGGCCGCGAACTACCTGTCCGTCGGCCAGATCTACCTCCTGGACAACCCGTTGCTGCGGGAGGAGCCGAAGCCCGAGCACGTGAAGCCGCGCCTGCTCGGGCATTGGGGCACGACACCGGGGCTGAACCTGATCTATGCCCACCTCAACCGGGTCATCCGGGCGCGGGACCTCAACGTCCTCTACGTCTGCGGACCCGGCCACGGTGGCCCCGGCATGGTTGCCAACACCTACCTGGAGGGCACCTACAGCGAGATCTATCCGGACATCTCGCAGGATGCTGAGGGCTTGCGAAAGCTCTTCCGCCAGTTCTCGTTCCCGGGCGGCATCCCAAGTCACGCCGCACCGGAGACACCCGGCTCGATCCATGAGGGCGGAGAGCTGGGATATGCGCTCCTGCATGCCTATGGGGCCGCCTTCGACAATCCGGACCTGATCGTCGCCTGCGTGATCGGCGACGGCGAGGCCGAGACCGGGCCGCTGGCCGCCTCGTGGCACTCCAACAAGTTCCTCAACCCCGCCCACGACGGCGCGGTTCTTCCGATCCTCCATCTCAACGGATACAAGATCGCCAATCCCACCATCCTGGCCCGGATGGACCGCGACGAGCTCGAAAGCCTTCTCATCGGTTACGGACACGAGCCTTTCTTCGTCGAGGGGAGCGAGCCCGAGGCAGTCCATCAGGCTCTGGCGGCTACGATAGACGCGGCTCTCGATCGGATCGCCGCAATCCAGAACGCGGCGAGGGCAGGCGGGCAGATCCAGCGCCCCCGCTGGCCGATGATCGTCCTGCGGACGCCCAAGGGCTGGACCGGGCCGAAAGAGGTTGACGGTCTCAAAACCGAAGGCTTCTGGCGCTCCCACCAGGTGCCGCTCGCTGAGACCCGCCGCAATCCCGCCCACCGGAAGCAACTTGAGGAGTGGCTGCGCAGCTACCGGCCGGAGGAACTGTTCGACGAGGCCGGAAGGCTGCGTCCGGAGATTGCCGCGCTGGCACCTGTTGGCGAGCGCCGGATGGGCGCTAACCCACACGCTAATGGTGGCCTGCTGATGCGCCCCCTGCGTCTGCCGGAGTTCCGGGAATATGCGGTCCAAGTCGATGGGCCGGGAAAGGTGGTCGGCGAAGCCACCCGTGTTCTCGGGACCTACCTCCGGGATGTGGTCGCCCTCAACGCTACGTCCCGCAACTTCCGGGTGGTCGGTCCGGACGAGACCGCCTCCAACCGCCTCGATGCCGTGTTCGAGAAGACCGACCGCGCCTGGATGGAGCCGATCCTGCCCGAGGACGTTCACCTCGCGCCGGAGGGACGGGTGCTGGAGGTGCTGAGCGAGCATCTTTGCCAGGGCTGGCTCGAAGGCTATCTGCTGACCGGCCGCCACGGCTTCTTCTCGTGCTACGAGGCGTTCATCCACATCGTGGATTCGATGTTCAACCAGCACGCCAAGTGGCTCAAGGTCGCCCGCGAGCTGCCATGGCGTCGGCCCATCCCGTCGCTCAACTACCTGCTGACGTCCCATGTCTGGCGCCAGGACCACAACGGCTTCAGCCATCAGGATCCCGGCTTCATGGACGTGGTCGCGAACAAGAAGGCCGAGATCGTCCGCATCTACCTTCCGCCGGATGCGAACTGCCTTGTGAATGTCGCCGATCATTGCCTTCAGACCTACAACCGCATCAACGTGATCGTGGCCGGCAAGCAGCCGGCGCCGCAATGGCTGACGATGGATCAGGCCGTCGCCCATTGCAGCACCGGGATCGGGATTTGGGAATGGGCGAGCACGGATCGCGGCGTGGAACCGGATGTCGTCATGGCCTGCGCCGGCGACGTGCCGACGCTCGAAACCCTTGCGGCCGTCAGCCTGCTGCGCGAGCACGCGCCCGACCTGAAGGTGAGAGTGGTGAACGTCGTCGACCTGATGACCCTGCAATCCCCGGATGAGCATCCGCATGGATTGAGCGATAGCGCGTTCGATCTGCTCTTCACGAAGGACAAGCCGGTCATCTTCGCGTTCCACGGCTACCCGCATCTGATCCACCGGCTCACCTACAAGCGGACGAACCACGGCAACTTCCATGTGCACGGCTTCCGCGAGGAGGGCACGACGACCACGCCCTTCGACATGGTCGTCCTGAACCGCCTCGACCGGTTCCACCTCGTCGAGGCTGCCGCCCGGCATGTGCCGAAGCTGGCGCCGATGGCGGCCTACGTGGTGCAGGCAGTCCGTGATAAGCTGATCGAGCACAAGGACTACATCGCGCAACACGGCGAGGACATGCCCGAGATCCGCGACTGGGGCTGGCAGTACCGGACCGCTGCGGAGGCGGGCGACTGAGTGCCTCCTGATGGTTCAGGGCTCATTTGATCCAGGCAAGCGTTGATGCACATCAACGCTCGAGAGGATCGAAGGTGTTGTTGTGCACTTTAAAACGGCTGATCGCCTTGGAACCAATTCGGATGTCGTCATCGAAGAAGATCCATCAACAGTCTCAGTCGACCCGGGAGCGGATCCTCGCCGCCGCCGCCGTCCGGTTTTCGATGCACTCCTACGAGCATGTCGGCCTGCGCGACATCGCGGCTGACATCGGGGTTGATGTCGCGCTGGTCCACCGGGCCTTCGGTTCGAAGGAGCAACTCTTCGCGGCGACGCTCAAGCAGACGTTTCACGGGGAGGCCCTGCTGGCTGCCGGCGACCGAACGCTGAGCGAACATCTGACGACTGAACTTCTCAAGGAGCCCGTGGGAAAGAAAGCAGATCAACCAGACCCTCTGCAGATGCTCGTCCGCTCGATCTCTCACCCCCAGGCCGGAGCCATCATACGCCGACACATGCAGGAGGATCTCCTTGGCCCGTTGTCAGCCCTCCTGAATGATCCTGCGGATCAGCGGGCTGCCTTGGCAGCCGGATGCATGCTCGGAATCGGTATGATGCGGTACGTCCTGCAGAGCGATGCCCTCAAGGATGTGCGGCAGGAGGTCCTCTCTCCATTGGTTGCCCGGATCATGGACAGCTGCCTTGGGGAGATGGGCCCGGTTGGGTCCGTCAATCTTGCTCGACCGGCTGGCTCGCCGGATGTCCCAGGCCCTTCGCCTTCGAGGGGGAGCGGCAGGAAGGAGCCGACAAGATGCGACCGAAGCAAGCAACCCTGTGAAGCACGAGGCAAATCCCGGACCAGAAGCAGGACCAGGCAATGATCGGTCGGACCAGGTATCGTGCCGAGGGTTACTGATGCCCGCCGACGCTGTGCTGAGCTGAAATCACCGCGCCATGGGAGCTGTGGCCTCGGGATCGAGATCCATGCCCACAAAGCAGATCCCGGCAGACGCGCCCACGTAGGACGGTTTTGTGTTCACCGCCGCGTGTCGTGCACACGAGAACGTCGATCCAATCTCCTGCGTGCTAGACCCTTGATCCATATCAACGATTGTTGACTAATGGCAGATATATGGATGATGCCTCATTCATTTCCTGCAGCAACAAGCAGCGAAGGATAAACCGGTATGGCGACGCTTGGACAAGTTCGTGCGACTCAGTTGCAATCCTCTTCGAGGGCACCGAGTTCAGGCCAGATCGCAATCCCGCATTCCGTCAACGAGAATACTGTTCCAGCGCCGACGAAACTTCCGTGCAAGGCCCCTGCCTCTACCGAGGTTCCAGACGCATGGCCTGAGGGCTTCGCCGAAATCCTGGACCGCTCTGTTCACGCCTTGGCGGCCCGGTTGACTTCCGGGCTCTCGCCCGCGGCGCTGGTGGGAGCCTACATGGACTGGGCGGTCCATCTCGCCTCGTCCCCCGGCAAGCAGCTCGAACTGGCTGTGAAGGGGGCCCGCAAAGTTGCCCGCCTTGGTGATCAGACTCTCAAGCAGGCGGCGACCACGGGATCCTGCGAACCCTGCATCACGCCGCTGCCGCAGGACCGGCGTTTTTCCGCGCCGGAATGGGGCAGGTATCCCTACAACCTGATCTACCAGTCCTTCCTGTTGCAGCAGCAGTGGTGGCACAACGCCACGACCGGGGTTGGCGGCGTCACAAGGCAGCACGAGAACGTGGTCGAGTTCGCCACACGGCAGATGCTCGACGTCTTCTCGCCTTCGAATTTCATCCTGACGAATCCCGTCGTGACTCGGCGGACCTTGGAAACTGGCGGCCAGAACCTCGTTCAAGGCTTCCAGAACTACTTGGAAGATTGGATGCGCCTGATCCGCAACAAGCCTGCGGTGGGAACGGAGGCCTTCAAGGTTGGCCAGAACGTCGCCGTCACGCCGGGCCGGGTCGTCTACCGGAACGATTTGATCGAGCTCATCCAGTACGAACCGACGACGGAGAAGGTGCGGCCCGAACCCGTGCTGATCGTGCCCGCCTGGATCATGAAGTACTACATCCTCGACCTCTCTCCGGAGAACTCCCTTGTCCGGTTTCTCGTGAACCAGGGCTTCACGGTGTTTATGGTCTCGTGGAAGAACCCCACGCGCGAAGACCGGGACCGCGGCATGGAGGATTACCGCAGGCTGGGCGTGCTCGCGGCGCTTGATGCGGTCAATGCCATCGTGCCGAACCAGAAGGTCCATGCCACCGGCTACTGCCTGGGCGGCACGCTGTTGACGATTGCCGCAGCCGCGATGGCGTGGGATGGCGACGACCGTCTGAAGTCGGTCACGCTATTCGCGGCCCAGGCGGATTTCAGGGAAGCGGGCGAGTTGACACTGTTCATCAACGAAAGCCAGGTCCGGTTCCTGGAGGACATGATGTGGAGCCAAGGCTATCTCGACGCCAAGCAGATGGCAGGAGCCTTCCAGCTGCTGCGCTCGAACGATCTCATCTGGTCCTACATCGTCCACAACTACCTGATGGGCGAGCGTGAGCCGATGATCGACTTGATGGCGTGGAATGCCGATGCGACTCGGATGCCCTACAGAATGCACTCGGAATACCTGCGCCAGCTCTTCCTCCAGAACGATCTCGCCGAGGGGCGCTTCAAGGTCGAAGGCCGCCCAATCTCTCTTGGCGACATCCGCGTTCCCATTTTTGCGGTGGGCACTGAGCGCGATCATGTCGCGCCATGGCGCTCCGTGTTCAAGATCCACACCCTGACCGACACGGACGTCACCTTCCTGCTCACCACAGGCGGCCACAATGCCGGCATCGTTTCGGAACCTGGCCGGCCTCATCGCAGCTATCGGGTGCTGACAAAGACCGAAAGGGATCGTCACCTCGATCCCGAAACCTGGCAAATCATGGCGCAGCCTCACGACGGATCGTGGTGGCCGGAATGGGTCAATTGGCTGGCGTCCGAATCCGGCGAGCCGGTGCTCCCTCCGGCCCTTGGGGCTCCGCCAGCCTATCCGGTTCTCGGCGAGGCACCGGGGTCTTATGTGCGCGAGCCGTGATGGGCTCTGGCCACTGAGCCCAGAAGGCAAGGGGGCCCGTTCCGCGGACGCCTCGCGTGGCAGCGAAGCTTACAAAGACAGGGATGCTGAGGACATGGAAGAAGGTTTGTACAAGGTGCTGTTTCAGACCCAGTTGGGGCAAGGAACCGGGGTTGTCACAGTGCGGGAGGGACGTCTCACAGGGGGAGACTCCGTGATGTATTACACGGGGGAGTACACTATCGCTCAGGGCGGGATCGATGCCCGGCTCGTGGCCGATACGCACTCGGTCATGCCAGGGATCATGTCGGTGCTCGGCCTCCCCAAGGCCCGTCTGCATCTCAAGGGAGTGGCTGAGGGGCAGTCGGCGCACCTGTCGGGGACCTCACCGGACCACCCAGGCCTGAGCTTCGAGGCGACCCTCACGCGTCTTGCCGACTGAAGCGCCTCCTGTTCGCCTAGCACATGATGGCCACGGCGACCGAGAACCTCACGTGCCCACTTCAAAGCAGTTAGGACCGTCCCTCGACATTGCCGATGTCGGTCACCAGATCGGCGTGACCAAAGCCCTTGCGGTAATCGAGAATGGAGATCACCTCCGGCACGATCCGAAACAGGGCGATGCCCTTCAAGCCGCTCGGGGCGTACTCCGCCACTCCCTCGGGAAACTTTTGCATGGTCTGCCCCCTGCAAAGTGATCCTCCCTGAAGTATGGCTTTTAAGCCGAAGGAGGACTGAAGATGGGCAAGAAGCGGCATACAGCCGAAGAGATCGTTTCCAAGTTGCGGCAGGTTGACGTGCTGACGGCACAAGGCCGGACAGTCGCGGAGGCGATCCGGCAGATTGGTGTGACGGAGGTCACGTACTACAGGTGGCGCTCCGAGTACGGCGGCCTCAAATCCGACCAGGTCAAGCGGCTCAAGGAACTCGAGATGGAGAACGCCCGGTTGCGTCGAGCGGTCTCGGATCTCACCCTGGAGAAGCTCATCCTCAAGGAGGCCGCCTCGGGAAACTACTGAGCCCCGCCCGCCGTCGCGCCTGTGTGGAGCATGTGATCGCCAGGTACGGCGTCTCAGAACGGCTGGCCTGCCGGGTCCTGGGCCAGCACCGTTCCACCCAGCGCAAGATCCCCAAGCAGCCGGAAGATGAGGCGGCCCTGACCGCCGACATCATTGCCTTGGCCACCCAGTACGGCCGCTATGGCTACCGGCGCATCACGGCCCTGCTGCGGGACGCCGGCTGGCTGGTGAACAAGAAGCGGGTCGAGCGGATCTGGCGACGGGAGGGGCTCAAAGTGCCGCAAAAGCAACCGAAGAAGGGGCGGCTCTGGCTCAACGACGGATCCTGCATCCGGCTGAGGCCGGAGTATCCCAACCACGTCTGGAGCTACGACTTTGTCGAGGATCGCACCCATGACGGGCGCAAGTTCCGCATGCTCAACATCATTGACGAGTTCACGCGTGAATGCCTGGCCATCCGAGTGAACCGGAAGCTGAAAGCCGTCGATGTCATCGACGTGCTCTCGGACCTGTTCATCCTGCGCGGTATTCCGGGCCATATTCGTTCCGACAACGGCAGCGAATTCGTGGCCCAAGCGGTTCGGGCCTGGATCGGTGCGGTTGGGGCGAAGACGGCTTACATTGAGCCGGGTAGTCCCTGGGAGAACGGCTATTGCGAGAGCTTCAACTCGAAGCTTCGCGATGAACTGCTGAAAGGAGAGATCTTCTACACCCTGCAGGAGGCAAAGGTGGTGATCGAAAATTGGCGCCGCCATTACAACACGGTGCGCCCGCACTCATCCTTGGGCTACCGACCGCCCGCACCAGAGGTCCTGGTCCTGGCTTCCAAGCTGGCGTCCAGACCAACGCTGAATTAACATCACACACGGATCACCTACATGGGGCAGGCCACACGGCATAAGCCGCAGCCGGTATGCAAGCAGGGCTGACACTATAACTCACATACACGCGCGTCCATAGATTATTGACATTCGTGTATGTCAATAATAGCGGTGGGCTAGATTGGCCCGCGACCTTTGTCCCGTCCGCGGAGTTTCCCGATCTGGCGAAATGGAAGAAGTCTCAATGAAGGATCGTCGCGCACGTTGCGGTTCAGCCTGGCTCATCGGCGCCCTGGCGATGATCGGATTGGCCGCCTGCCAGCAGCAGGAGGCCGTGCCCGAGAAGCCCCCGGCCATGGTCCACGCCCAGATGGTCGAGCTCACCGATGATGCACCGACGATCACGCTCACCGGGGAGATCCGAGCCCAAGTTGAGACGGATCTCGCTTTCCGGGCGGGCGGGCGCATCACCGAGCGCAGCGCCGACGTTGGCATGCATGTCTCGGCCGATCAGGTGCTGGCGAAGATCGACCCGGAGGAGCAGCAGGCCAACGTGACCGCCGCCGAGGCCGCCGTCCGGGCCGCCGAGGCCCAGCTCCGGCAGGCCTCCTCCGCCTTCGAGCGCCAGAAGACCCTGCTCTCGCGCGGTTACACTACACGCCGGGAGTATGACCAGGCGGAGGAGGCCTTCCGCACGGCGCAGGGATCCCTCGCCGCCGCCAAGGCGCAATTGGGCACAGCCCGCGAGCAGCTCGCCCAGACGACGCTGCGTGCCGGCGTTGCCGGCGTGATCACCGCCCGCAACGCCGAGGTCGGCCAAGTGGTGCAGGCCGCCCAACCGGTGTTCACTCTCGCCCCTGACGGGCCCCGCGATGCGGTGTTCAACGTGCACGAGTCTGTCTTCATCCAGGAACCCGCTGGCCGGACCGCCGAGATCCGGTTGGTGTCTGATCCCACCGTCAGGGCGACCGGCACCGTGCGGGAGGTCTCGCCAACCGTCGACCCGGCCAGCGGCACCGTCCGGGTCAAGTTCGGCATCGCGCGCCCGCCGGTGGCCATGACCCTCGGGGCCGCCGTGAGCGGCGAGGGCCGGTTCAAGCCCCGCAAGACGATCGTGCTGCCCTGGAGCGCGCTGTTCTCGCAGGAGGGCCGGCCAGCCGTATGGATCGTCGATCCATCCTCTAAGGCAGTGTCGCTGAGGGCGATTGTGGTTGAGCGCTACGACACCGGCCGCATTGTCGTGCGGGAGGGCCTCCAACCAGGCGAGATGGTCGTCACCGCCGGGGCGCAGCTCCTGCGCCCGAACCAGACCGTCACTCTGGCCGAGGGGGCTCCCCGATGAAAGCTTTCCGCATGAGCCTCGCCCTTGGCGCCACGCTGGCACTTGCCGCCTGCCAGGAGCAACCGGCCGAGCCACCTCCGCCGGTCCGCCCCGTCCTGTCGGTGGTTGCCGCCCCGCAGGCCAGCCAGGAGCTGGGCTTTGCCGGGACCGTCGAGCCCCAGATCCAGTCCAGCCTCGGCTTCCGCGTGCTCGGCCGGATGGTCGCCCGCACCGTCAACGTCGGCGACACCGTAAAGAAGGGGGGGCAGCTGGCCGCCCTCGATCCGATGACGTTCGAGCTCGCCATGCGGTCGTCCCAGGCCGAGGTGTCGAATGCCCAGGCGCAACTGGAGAACGCAACCGCGACCGAGACCCGCCAGCGGACGCTTCTTGAGCAGGGGACCACGACGCAGGCGCAGTTCGAGGCCGCCCAGCAGGCCCGCGAGGCCGCGGCCGCGGCCGTCGCCCGCGCCCGCGCCAACCTAGCCAAGGTCCAGGAGCAGCTCGGCTACACCCAGCTGCGGGCCGACTTCGACGGGGTGGTCACGGCCGTCGAGGCGGAGGTTGGCCAGGTGGTGCAGCCCGGCCAGACGGTCGTGACCCTTGCCCGCCCGGACATCCGCGAGGCCGTCGTCGATGTGCCCGAGGATATCAACGGCAGCCTGCGGTCCGGAGCCCGCTTCGAGGTTGCCCTGCAGCTGGATCCGTCCGTGCGGGCCACCGGCCGGGTGCGCGAGATCGCGCCGCAGGCCGATCCAGCGACCCGCACCCGGCGGGTTCGGATCACGCTCGATAATCCTCCGGCCAGCTTTCGGCTCGGCCCCACAGTGACCGCGGTTCTGGGTACGACGAACACCCCCCGCATCCAGCTGCCGGCATCCGCGCTCCTGGAGCGCGACGGTAAGACCATGGTCTGGGTGATCGATCCAGCCACCAAGACAGTCTCCCCTCAGGACGTAAAGGTCGCGGCGCGCGATGAGCGATCGTTCCGGGTCGCGGAGGGGATCGCCCCGGGCACCCGCGTGGTCACGGCGGGCGTGAACAGCCTCACGCCCGGGCAACAGGTCAAGATTTCAGACGAGGCATCGCAGTGAAGAACGGCTTCAACCTCTCGGACTGGGCGCTGCGCCACAGCTCCCTCGTCTGGTACTTCATGATCGTGTCCACCATCGCGGGTGTCATGGCCTACATGAACCTGGGGCGCGAGGAGGACCCGTCGTTCACGATCAAGACCATGGTGATCAGCGCGCAGTGGCCGGGCGCCTCGGTCGAGGACACCATCAGCCAGGTCACCGACCGGATCGAGAGGAAGCTCGAAGAGCTCCCGTCCCTCGACTTCACGCGCAGCATGACCTCGCCGGGCCAGACCACGATCTTCGTCAACCTGAGGGATACGACCAAGGGCCGCGACGTGCCCGGCATTTGGGTGCAGGTGCGCAACATGGTCAACGACATTCGCGGCCAGTTCCCGCAGGGTGTGGCCGGGCCCTTCTTCAACGACCGCTTCGGTGACGTCTACGGCAACATCTACGCCTTCACAGCGGACGGGCTGAGCCGGCGGCAGGTGCGCGACTATGTCGAGGACGTGCGGGCCAAGATCCTCACAGTCCCGAACGCCGGCAAGGTCGACCTGATCGGCGCCCAGGACGAGGTGATCTTCCTGGAGTTCTCGACGCGCCAGATCGCGGCGCTCGGGATTGACCAGCAAGCGGTAATCCAATCCCTGCAGGCGCAGAACACCATTGCGCCGTCCGGCGTCATCCAGGCCGGCCCTGAGCGTATCAGCGTGCGCGTCGGCGGGCAGTTCACCTCCGAGGAAAGCCTGCGGGCCATCAACCTGCGCGTCAACGACCGCTTCTTCCGCCTCAGCGATGTCGCTACGATCACCCGCGGCTACACCGACCCGCCGCAGTCGCTGTTCCGCGTCAACGGCCAGCCGGCGATTGGCTTGGCCATCGGCATGAAGCCTGGCGCCAACCTGCTGGAGTTCGGCGAGGCGCTGAAGGAACGGATGCAGACGATCATCGGCGAGCTGCCCATCGGCGTCGGCGTGCACCTCGTCTCCGACCAGCCGATCGTGGTCGAGCACGCGGTGGGCGGGTTCACTAAGGCTCTGTTTGAGGCCGTGGCGATCGTGCTGGTGGTGAGCTTCATCAGCCTGGGGCTACGCGCCGGCCTTGTGGTGGCGCTGTCGATCCCGCTCGTGCTCGCCATGACCTTCGTGGCGATGCAGTATCTCGGTATCTCGCTGCAACGCATCTCGCTCGGCGCCCTGATCATCGCGCTCGGGCTTCTTGTCGACGACGCGATGATCGCGGTTGAGATGATGGTGGCGCGCCTGGAGGCCGGCGACACCCTGAAGAAGGCCGCCACGGCCGTCTACACCTCGACCGCGTTCCCGATGCTGACCGGAACGCTGGTCACGGTGGCGGGCTTCATCCCCATCGGGCTCAACAACAGCAACGCTGGCGAGTTCACCTTCACGCTGTTTGTCGTGATCGCCGTCTCGCTGCTGCTGTCGTGGATTGTCGCGGTGCTGTTCGCCCCACTTCTCGGCGTGACGCTCTTGCCGAAGACGATGAAGAAGCATCATGACAAGCCGGGCCGGCTCATGGCGGCGTTCTCGCGCTTTCTGGTGGTGGCCATGCGTTGGCGCTGGATCACCATTCTGGTCACGCTCGGGCTCTTTGGTGCATCGGTCTATGGGATGCAGTTCGTCCAGCAGCAGTTCTTCCCATCGTCGGACCGCCCGGAGCTCATCGTCGACTGGACCCTGCCGCAGAACGCGACCATCACCGAGACGAAGACCCAGATGGACCGGTTCGAGACGAAGCTCGCGGGCGATCCGGACATCGATCACTGGTCGTCCTATGTCGGCCAGAGCGCGGTGCGCTTCGTGCTGGCCTTCGACGTCCAGCCGCCCAGCCCCAATGTCGGCCAGATGGTCATCGTCACAAAGGATCTGGAGGCGCGCGAGCGCGTCCGGGCCCGGCTGCAGCAGGTTGCCCGCCAGGAGTTCGTCGGCCTCGACGTGCAGGTGAATCTGCTGCCGCTGGGGCCGCCGGCGGGCCGCCCGGTGCAGTACCGCGTCAGCGGGCCGGACATTCAGAAGGTACGGGAGCTGGCTCAGAGGTTCGCCACCGCCATCGGCGACCATCCGCTGCTGGTCGACATCGGGTACGACTGGAACGAGCCTGCCCGGGTGGTCAAGGTCGACGTGCTGCAGGACAAGGCGCGCCAGCTCGGGGTCACCTCCGAGGACATCGCCCAGACACTGAACGGGGTTGTCGGAGGCACGGCCCTGACGCAGGTGCGGGATGGGATTTATCTCGTCAACGTGGTCGCCCGCGCCAACGCGGCCGAGCGGGGCTCCATCGAGACGCTCCAGAACCTGCAGCTGCCGGGGAAGAGTGGGCAGTCGGTTCCTCTGGCCGCCGTCGCCACGTTCCGATACGAGCTGGAACAGCCCATCGTATGGCGTCGCAGCCGGACCCCGACGATTACGCTCAAGGCCGGCATCCTGGGTGAGACCTTGCCCGCCACCGTGGTCCAGCAGCTTGAGCCGCGGGTGCAGGAGTTCAGGCAGGGACTGCCGGCGGGCTATGCGGTCACGGTTGCCGGTCCGGTCGAAGAGAGCGCCAAGGCGCAGGGACCCATTGCGGCGGTCGTTCCGCTGATGCTATTCGTGATGGCGACCATCCTGATGATCCAGCTCCAGAGTTTCCAGCGGCTGTTCCTGGTGGTGGCGGTGGCGCCGCTCGGCCTGATCGGCGTTGTGGCGGCGATGATTCCCAGCGGGGCGCCGCTGGGCTTCGTAGCGATCCTGGGCGTGCTGGCGCTGATCGGCATCCTGATCCGCAACTCCGTGATCCTGATCGTGCAGATCGAGGACCACCGGCGAGAGGGCTGGGACCCGTGGGACGCGGTGGTCGACGCCACCACCCACCGCACACGGCCGATCATGCTGACGGCCGCGGCGGCGAGCCTGGCGCTCATCCCGATCTCCCGCGAGGTGTTCTGGGGACCAATGGCCTACGCGATGATGGGCGGCATCATCGTGGGCACCCTGCTGACCCTCCTGTTCCTGCCGGCGCTGTACGTGGCCTGGTTCCGGATCAAGCCGCCGTCCCGGTCCGAAATTGAGCAGGAGGCGACAGACGCAGCCCATCAACCGGCATAAGCCGCACTCGCTTAACCACTGAGGCTCGTGCGGCCTGTGCTCCCTCCACACAGGCCGCACGAGCATCGGGCCTCGGCGACAGCAGCCGGGGCCCGTTACCAACCCCTCACAGATGAAGATGCAAGATGTCCCGATGGCTCCCGCTCATCATTGCCCTGTCGATCTCGGGGGGCACGCTTTACATCGCGTTCTTCCGATAACCAGACGGGTGGGTTGACCATGGACGTCAACCCGCAATCGATCACCCTGATCTCGGCCACCATGGCAATGGTCGCGTCGATTGCCAGCCCGTTCGTCAGCACGCGGGTCGCCAGTTTGCAGTTCAAGACGAACGTCCTGTCAGTGAACTGGCAGAAGTGGATCGAGACCCTGCGCGACCTCGTGTTCAGCCTCAACTCTCAGCTTCTCGCGGCGGCGGTGCGGCAGTTCATCGAAGATCCCGCCAGCCTCCTCATCGCCCCTGACCCCAAGCTGTTCAGGCGCGTGAAGGACCTCCTGCGGACAATGGCGAAAATCGAGCTGATGCTCAACCCGCTTGAGCGTGAGCATCAGCAGCTCAATGCCGTGATGAAGCAGGGGATCAACCAGCTTCGGCCACCGTCGCTGGGGCACGACATCGGGGGAGCATCGAGCATGTCTGCCGCGACATCATCCAGGTCACTCAAGGAACCGGGAGTGGAACAAACCTGGGGGTAACGATTGCACCCGATCATGAGCGCTTGGACGGAATAACCGGAAAGGGCGCGCAATGACTGTGACGGAGTGGGCGATCTGTATCGAGACGAGGCGACCCGATGGAACGCGCGAGCGCTGCGACATCGGTGCTATCCGCCGTGATCTGTCAGCCCCTGCTCCGGACGACCTCGGTCTTCGACTTGCGGAAGCAAAAGATCTGCTGCAGCGGCTCCAGCTGCGGATGATCGAGGGCCAGATCGAGCAGAGTGCCGCCCTGGATCGCTGGTGCAGGCACTGTGGTTTGACACGCCCGCTGCATGATCATCGGCGGCGGGTCATCCAAACTCTGTTCGGTACGGTGCCCGTCCGGCAGCCGCGAATCCGTCCTTGCCCTTGCCGCCGCCTTGAGGCCGGGCCCACCGGATCCGGTGAGCGATCCAACCGTGTATCGATGCTCCTGAAGGGGCGCGCCACACCCGAACTCGTCCGCATTCAGGCCGAGCTTGGCGCACGGTTGTCGTTTCGCGAGGCCGCCCATGTCATCGCCTTGTTCCTTCCAAGCGGCACCGGCGCCAACCATATGACGGTGCGCCGCCGCCTCGCCGAGATCGCCGATCGTGTCGAGGCACGCGACCATGCCAGCCCGCATCGCATGAGCCTGTCCCAGGGCGGACCGCTGATCGCTGCCCTCGACGGAGCTGTCGCTTTGCCCCTAAAGGCGAGATAAGGAACTCAACAAAATCAAGGGCAAGCCTTTGCCGGTAAATGTGAGATTTTGCCGATAAAATCGAGATTTTTCCCCCTAAAAGTGAGACAGCGTTTACAGGGGTGTGCGGCTGGCTGCGATGGAGATGAAACGGGACCTGACAGAGTTCGCCAAGATCGCCTTGCTCCGGACCTATCACAAGGAAGCCCGTTGGCTCGCCACCGTCGATCGTATCGCGCCAGATACAGCACCGCTTTCACACGCAGGATCAAAGAGCACCGAACAAACCTGATCGGCATCTCGTCTTTAAGGGCAAAGAATCTTGCTTTTCGGCACCCAACGCGACGAATCTCAAAGTTAAAGGCAAAGTGACAGCTCGCTTGGCACGGTGATCGGCTTCATGACCTGGACCTGGACCTGGACGTGGATCTCGAGCATCGTCGTGCTGCTCGGGGCCGAGATCAGTCTTGAGATGGAGCACCAAACTGCCCGGGGCACGACCATTGGCCCGGACCGCCCGATGGGACAGCGCGGCGCCACCATGGCCGACTCCGTCGGGGCCACGAAGGCCTGACGGACCAAACCCGGGCCACGACAGGGCCAACGACTGTTACCCCATGCTGGTAGACTGGCACCATGCCGTCGGCGACGGGAACCGGCCACGTCGCTCAACCGGGCTTCCGCGGATCACGCACGCGAGGGTTTGGGGTCTTCATTTTCTGCGGCTCAGTTTCACATGGGTTAGAGCGGACCCGTCAGGGCCGGTGCAGGCTGACCTTTGGAACGGGGTGGCTTTTACCGTGGGTTCCTCAAGCTACCCCGATCACATGCCGCCTGAACCGCGCACCCGCCGCCGCTTGGGCTGAAAGGGAGGCCGAAATCGACAATCCGCCTGGGCTGCGACCGTCTCCCACGTCTTTCCGTCGGGAGGTGCCTGTCTCAGCTTCACAATGTGAGCCTTTTTGACCGGATCCTCCGGAACAACATCAGTGATGTGTGACCTGCGTGTCACCCCGGGCCCGTCGCCCCGCGACAGGGCCCGTTCCTTGTCGGCTTTCCGTCCAAAGTGACGCGAGGGTGCCGGGGCCGGTTAAGCCTCCGCGCAAAATGTGGTTCTGTCATCGAACAAGGTGCGGTGTCCCGAGGTTGTAGCCTCCCGTCGCCGCCGCCCAATCCGTGATCACAGAGGGGATGCCAATGCCCCGCTACGCCTTCCACCTGCGCTCCAAGGACCGGTTTGACTGGGACGAGGATGGAGTGGATCTGCCCGATCCGACGAACGCCCGGGGAGCTGCCGACAAGGTCGGGGCGGAACTCCGCGGCGGTCACCCGTGGGTCCTGTCTGCACTCTGGTGGCCCACTGGCTGAACGAGGCTTTCTGCAAAGAGAGAACATGTGTTACCGCCAAGATCGTGCCATCAGGGTTCAAGGCTCGCTTGGAAGCCGTCAGGAATTGAGGACCGGATCGGAGGCACTCTAGCTCGACAATTCCATGAGGGTCTTCAGCACGACCCTCAGTAGATCGCGGTAAGCTGTCGGAGTTTCCATTCGCGGCTCCCTCTGGAGCCTGGTCGGCACTTCCTGGCCCTGGGAACACCCGGAGTAGATGACAAGCGGAATGCCGCGTCTGTCGAACTCGCCTGCGAACTCCGTCATGGGACGGTCCTGGAGCATGAGATCGACAACAGCGATGTGAGCGGTATTCTTTTCCAGCCAGGCTCGTGCATCGACAAGGGTCGCCACCGTCTGCACGGGGATGCCTGCATTTGCGAGGGACATCTCGATGGACGCGGCAACGAGCGTCCGATCCTCGACGACAAGGCAGCACGGACACGCACTCATTCCCCACTCATCGCATCACCATTGGTGAGGGCCGGCAACCTGTACCCTTCAGGTGGCTCTCAGTTGCTTCAGGATGGCGCGCACATGCACCCTGATTTCCATGTCAGATGCTGGGAATCGGCCGCTGTCTTCCAGCCATTGCTCCACCGTCAGATGGAACAGATAGAAGCCGTTGAACCGCACAGCCTCGGACGCTGCCTTCGTGAGGAAGCCAGGTGGTAGACAATCCATAGGGTGAAGGGAAAGGGCGAAAAGCCACCTCTGCCCTGACACGAAGACCGGCACCGGCCGGTCGATAGGTATGGCACAGATCAGGCTTGCACATTCCGCTCTACGGAACAGGTTGTATGTGCAGTCCAGCCTCGCGGGCGCGAGATCGCCACCATTAAGTCTTCGTCCGATCATTCGATGCTTGCGTCATGCTCGTGCGGAACACATGGGCTCGCTCGCGACGGGACGTACCGAGCCTTGACCCAAACCGCCCATCTGCAAGGGCCAAGGCACGAGGTGGCCCGACCCGCGGGCCACCTCCTCACCTCAGGCTCGCCCTCGATCGTTGGACGAACCGGTCGTGCTGGTCCGGGTCTCCGATACGCCACGCTCGTCGTCGACGTCGACCTCGGTCCGGCGCACCGTGTCCGACACCGTTTCGGTTCGTTCCTCGACGTCCTTACGGATCACCAGCTCTTCCTTTACCCGTGCCTCCTTGGACACGACGGCTTCCTCGGCACGCTCCTCGGCTTCGATGGTGCGCTCCTGGAACAGGTTCTCGTTACCCGTCAGGGCGCGGTCGGCAGGCCGACGCTCGACATGGACGCGCTCCTCGCGCAGGCTGACCTGCTCGCTGACAGGCGTCTCGACGACGTACGAGCGGATGCGCACCCGCCCTTGGTTTACCTGGCGCTTGCCGACCCGCAGCTGCTCCTCGGCGATCGGGATCACCTCGGTATCGCCGGTGCTTGCCCGGGTATCGGCTGTCACGCCGGTTGCCGCCGATGCGTCGGTCTGCATGCTGGCGGTCCCTGAACCCGTCGCGCCTGCCGTGTAGCCGGTCCAGCCCTCGCTGCGCCAGGTGCTCTCGCGCTCGTCCATGTCAACGGCGCCATAGCGCTCGACAATGTCGGCAGCGCGCTCGGCTTGCGCCTCCTCGACCGTGACCGACAGCGTCGTGCCGCCGCGGCTCATTCCCTCCGCGTAAGAGTAGCGATCCTCCTCCGGTAGGAAGAAGTCGCTGAGCGAGGACCAGAAGCCACCTTCGTCGCTCGTGCGGTCATAGGATAAGCGCTGATCCGTGCGCTGGTAGCCGGACGTCTCCGTCTCGGGAACCAGGCGAATCGCGGACCGGCTGATCCCGGCCTCGGTGAGGGCTTCCACGGCCTGCTGCGCGTCGGAGCGGCTGTCGAATTGCGCGATGATCGTCTGCTGCGTCATGATCAATCTCCTGATGATGGTAAGGTTAGGGACGCGGGGTGCGGCTATCGGTTGGGGAACTGGTCTTCGTCGGTTGCGCGGCATTGTGGGTGCGGCCCACGATGGTGTTCGTGCTCGCCGAACCCAGGCCCATCCGGGCCGTGATCGTCGGCTCGACGGCACCCATGCGTCCGCCGAACCAGGCCGCCACGGCGCCGAGGATCAAGCCGAGCGCGCCGAACAAGGCACCGCGCGACACGGCCGAGGCCGCTGCATCCGCTGCCTGCACGGCCTGCTGCTTGGCCTGGTCGATGCTCTGACGATACTGCTGTTCGTACTGCTGCACCTGAGTGCGGGCCTGGTCGACGGGAACGTTCTGTGCTCGGGCAAGGGCATCCGTCGCGCGGTTGCGAGCATCCGCGGCCTGCTGCTGGTTACCGGTCAGCGCCGCTCGGACAGCCGCCACGGCGGCGTCACGCAAAGCTGCCGGATCGTTGCCGCCGGTCGCGCCGCGGATCGACTGTTCGATGGCAGCGAACGGATCAGTGACATGAGACAGGTTGGGGGCGGCCACCTGGGCTGCCGTCTGGGCGGTCGTGCCCACTGCTTGGGTGACGTTGCCGAGGGCGCTTGTCACCGTGCGGTAGGCGCCGCCGAGAATGCCGCCAACCGTGGTGGTCAGGAGATAGAAAATCACCAGCGTCGTCAGCGCCCAAGCGGTCAGGCCGTGCCAGCCGGCCGTCGACTCCTTGGGTTTGCCGGCAAGACGGCCTGCCGCGTAGCCACCGGCGAGAGACGCGATGATGCCAGCCAGGGCGAACCAGATGCCGGCGCCGATCGAGAAGGTCGACGCCGACGGGTTTTCGCCGGCTCCGGCTGCAGGATCAAGTGTCGCGGCGCCGAAGCCGAGCCCGAGCAGGTTGAGGATGAGTTGCGTTACCAGCGCCACAACGACGCCGGCGAGCACGGCGCCCCAGGACACCTTGTTCAGCATGATGGTGCGGGCATCCTCTGATGGCGTCACCGGGCTCATATGGGGAGCGTCATGGTCGCCGCGGTTGCGCGGCGTGTCGGGATGATGCATGTCGGCCATGTTCTTGATCCTTCGATCGTGCCCGCAGGCGCCCTGATGGATGCTTCGGACTGAGACGCCTGCGAGACTGCCGCAGCTGCGGGTGGTCAGCGGGGCTTGAGGGCGTCGCGTACGCTGTCCTTCGCGCCGCCGACCGCGTTCTGTGCCCGGCCGGCCTTCTTCTCGAGGGCGCCTTCGGCTTCAGTCTTCGTGTCGCCCGTAGCCTTGCCGATGGTCTTCTTGACGGCGCCCTTGGTCTGTTTCTCGGCACCTTCGATGCGGTCCTTGTCCATGATAACCTCCGATCGGCCTGCTCGTGCGCGGCCCGGCACACGACCGTGCTGCCACGACCGCCTAACCCGTCAAAATCATGAAGGTTCAGAATTATTTCGGCTGGTTATTTCGCGCTACTTGCCTTGGTTCTCTTGAACCGGTGTTTCGCCCGCGCGGAAGCTTTGCTGTGACCCCGTCGCTGCCAATGCCGCGCTCCCGGGCCCAAACGATCAGGGCGCTGCGCCGGTTGACTCCGATCTTCTGATACAACGAGGCGAGGTGGTTGCGCACCGTGTTGCGGGCGAGCTTGAGCTCGGCTGCAATCTCAGCGTCGCTCTGGCCCTGGCACACACGAGCGAGAACCTCACGCTCGCGCGCCGTCAGGTCCGCCACACTGGCAGCGGCCTGGGCTGGCGACTGACCCGGCCGCGGCGGGTGGCGAAGGGCAGCCAGCTTCTCGACGACCCCACGGCTGAACCAGGACGCATCCGCCATCACCGCCTCAATGGCTGTGACGAGTTCCTCCTCCGAGCGTCGCCGGGCGGTGATGTCCTGGAAGCAGCACAGGATGCACGCCCGCTCGCTCAAGGTAATGGTGTCGGCCGAGATCAGGCACGCGATGTCGTCGCCCCCCTTCACCCGCAGGCAAGCCTCGAAGTCCCTGACCGTGCCTTTCCGGCGGAGTTCCGTCTCGAAGCGCTGCCGTTCCGCATCGTCGGCCCAGAGGCCGAGATCCTGGGCCGGATGGCCGACCACGTCTTGCGCCTCGTAGCCTAGAACCTTGCTGAAGGCCTCGTTGACCTCGATCAGCCGTTGATCATCGGCTGTGGCGATGGTGGTGGGTACGGGGGCCAAGCGGAATGCCTTGGCGAACCGCTCCTCGGAGTGACGCAGAGCCGTCTCGGCTTTACGCCGCGGCTCCAGGTCGGCGAAGGTGAACAGCATGCATGGCTCGTCGCCGAGTTCGATCGGCTGGCCCGCCGCCACCACTTGACGCCCACCAGGGTCACTTGGCACCGTGAGGCACGCCTCCATCTGCGGGATGGTCTCGCCGGCACACAGCCGCTCGAGGGCGAGTTCCCTACGCTCGGCGCGTTCGAGCACGTCGATCTCGTAGACTGTGTGGCCGAGCACGTCTTCACGCTTGTAGCCTGTGAGCTCCAGGAAGCCTTCGTTCACCTTGATGAAGCGCAGGTCAGTCAGACGGCAGATGATGGCTGGGGCAGGATTGGCCGCGAACGCGCGCTCGAAGCGATCCTCGGCCTCCACTTGTCCGCTGACGTCATGAACGATGAGCACGAGGCAATCCGGATCACCGTGGCGGTCGGTGATGACGAGGCTGCGGATGCGGTGGGCCCAATCCTTGTCCGGGTTGTCCTTGTGCGCCACCACGACCACAACCTCGTCGAAGACCTCGCCTGCGATGACGCGGTCGATGGGATAGCGGCCGGGATCGAGGGGACGCCTGTTGCGGTAGCGCAGAACGAAGTTCTTCCGGTATTCGGCGACGGTCGGGCCGAGCGCGTCGAGGCTCGTGACCCCATGCATCTCCAGCGCCGCCTCATTGGCGTAAATGATGGTCTGGTCCGGCTCAATCAGGATCACGCCTTCGGTCAGCCCAGCGATGATCTGTTCCAGTTGTGATCGGTCGGGAGCCTGGTTGCCCATGGGGTTGTCCATCCGGTTGTAAGCCAGACCGAAGTTCCGCGCGACAGCCTAACGTACCCTTCAGTCAGACCCAGCGGAAGCTTCCTGTTCCGTCGGCAGGCGACCGTCCGGCGTGAACTGGTCGACCGCGTCGGGCAACTCCTCTGAGAGCTCTGACAGGAGCTGCTGGCGCGGCAGCCCGGTCTGTTGCACTAGCTCGTCGAGCGTGTCCGTCCCCAATGCCTGTGAGAGCTCATCGGGTGCCAACCGCCGGTTCTGACCTGTACCGACACAGGAATCGACCTGATCGCCGTCGCCGTTCTGGCAGAACTGATCCAGCAAACCTCTTAGGCCACCCTCGGTGGGACCGCTGGGACCACCGAACAGGCCTCCCAGCAAGCCACCCAATCCTCCTAGGAAGGCACCGCCAAGACCACCCGGCATTCCACTGCCGAGGCCTCCGCCCTGGCCACCCAGGATGTCCCCGAGCCCGCCGCCTGAGGCCGCGCCGCCTTGCGAACCGGAGCGGTATTGCTGGAAGGCCTTGGCCGCCAGCAACATCAGGAGCGTCTGGAGAATTCGCGAGGTCGATCCGCCTCGCCCTGCGTCGAGGCCCCCCCGGAGTCTATCATGTTGACTAAGATCGAATCGAGCAGTCCCATCGCAATCTCCTGTTTCGTCGTGTCTCACGGCGCAACGTGATCTTCCAGGCGAACAGCCTGGAGCGAGAGGAGAAGCCCGGCCATGGGCCGGGCTTCTTCAGGGTCATGAGCGGTTTTGTTCTCTCGGATCACCTGTGGTGCCGGTGCGCGAGGTCTGGTTCGCACGCTCGTCCTCGATGTCGACCTCGGTGCGGCGCACGGTGTCGGAGATCGTCTCGGTGCGTTGCTCGGCTTCCTTGCGCACCACCACTTCTTCCACGACGCGGGCCTCCTTGGAGACCACCGCCTCCTCGGCCCGCTCCTCGACCTCGATGGTGCGCTCCTGGAAGGGATCACCGGCGAGCGTGCCAGCCTGCGCGGTGCCGGACACCGGACGGCGCTCCACGGCGACGCGCTCCTCGCGCAGGGTGACCTGCTCCTGCACCGGACGCTCAATCACACGCGAGTGCAGGCGCACGCGGCCGCGGTTCACCTCGCGCTTGCCAACATGCAGCTCCTCCTCGGCAATGGGGATTACCTCGTCGGCACGACCGGAGGTGGTGGAGGCGCGACCCGTCAGGCCGGTCGCGGTGACGGCGCTCCCGGTCGTGGTGCTGACGCCCGGCCAGCCCTCGGAGCGCCAGGTGGTCTCGCGCTCGTCGAAGTCCACGGTACCCTCATCATCGAGGATGTCGACAATCCGGTCGACCTCGGCATCGGAGGCCCGTACGGTCACCAGGGCACCGCCCCGGCGGATGCCCTCGGCGTAGGCATGAGCGTCGTTCTCGTCCACACCCGCATCGACCAGAGCGCCCGCTATGCCGCCCACGGCCGCACCAGCCCCGGCACCCACGAGCGTGGTTACCAGCCATCCGGCCGCTACCACCGGGCCGAGGCCTGGAATGGCCAGCATGCCGAGGCCGGCGAGAAGGCCTGCGCCGCCGCCCGCCAAGGTGCCGACCGTAGCGCCCGTGCCGGCGCCGTCACTGACATCGTCATCGTGATAGTTCGTGCTGTCGAAGGTGCGCGTGGCGTGAGACGAGTAGCGCTCGCCCTCGTTGCTGGCGATGAGACTGATGTCGCGCTGCGGAATTCCTGTGGCTTCGAGGCGGCGGACAGCCTCGGACGCATCCTCATAACTGTCGAAGAAAGCCGTGATGGTCTTGCTGGTCATGATCGTTTCACTTCCTTGGATTGAGCTCTGCTGTTCGGCGGCGTCTTGTTTGTTGGATGGGAGGCACATCTGGCTTACTGCGCCTGCACGGTGCCCTTGTAGTCGATGGCGACGCTGACGGACTTGCCATCGCGCTCTGCCTGGCCGCGCCAGATGCCCTGATCGTCCTTGCGCAGCTCCGCGACGTTCCTGAAGCCCTGAGCTTCGATGCGGGAGCGCGCCTGTGCTTCCGTGAAGCTGTTGGCGCCAGGCTCGACCGTACCGGTGGTCTGCGGGCTGTCCGCGGGCTTGTGGGTGACGGCCGGGTTGGACGCACCGCTGTTTGTCGGTTGCGCGGCTAAGGATCCAGCGCCTTCAGAGTTCGTGGATTGGGCAATGGCAGCCGTAGCAAGTGTCGAGATGACGGCGAGTGTTGCGAAACCGAGACGTAACAAGGTGCTTCTCCTATGTGTCAAACACGTAGGGGCTCAATGTGCGACCACGGCGACGGTTCCCATTGTCAGGCTTACGGGCGAAAGCTGTTTCTGCGGGCGGGCCGCTCCAAGAGCCTCTTCAGCGCCGGGAACTCCCGCTCCGGGCATCCGTTGGTTGTCGCTTGCCCTGAGAGGATCGATGGCTGACCCAGTCCCAAACCCGAACACGACGGATGACCAAGAGCCGATGCCTGTCCTTAATGATGTTCTGAAGAGCAGCGCACGCACCGTAGCCGAGGACGTCATCCCGCTGGTTGAGGAGACCGCCACCATCAGCAAGCGGCAGGTCGTCCCCGGACGTGTGCGCGTGCGGACGATCACCGACACTGTTGAGGAACTCGCTCACGCGGACGTGCAGCGCGAGGACGTGGAGGTCACGCGGGTGCCGATCGACAGGATGGTTGAGACAGCCCCGGAGATCCGAACCGAGGGCGACGTGACCATCGTGCCGGTGCTGGAGGAGGTGCTCGTGGTGGAGAAGCGCCTTGTGCTGAAGGAGGAATTGCACATCCGGCGCCGCGTTGCCGCTGAGACCGTCGAGGTCCCGGTCACCTTGCGCAAGCAACGCGCGATCGTCGAGCGTGAGGCTCCGGATGGCACCAGCATCGCTGAAGGAGGGTCAAAACCGGAGACCGATCGCTACGTTCCGGATTGATCAGCCGTAGCAGTCCGCAAGCGGAAGTGTTCGCTCTTGTGGGACAAAGGCCCGCAGGAGGCGCATACAGCGCCTGGGTCATGATGGAGACACGATTGGGGCCGCCAACCATCCTGGTTCCCGGATCTGGAGCAGCGCGGGGCATTCGGCGCGTCTCTCCGGCGACAGAAGGAACGCGGGCAGAGAGGGACGGCTTCGCAGAGACGCTGGCCTTCGGACCGCTGTCTGTGGCCATGCGCATGCCTTGGGGGCTCGCGCGCCTCACGCTGCTTCGAGCGGTGATCCACGGCCATAAGCCGAAGCAGGTCGCCCGACCGTGATGCTGCTATATTCTCCAGGTTCAAGGTTTGCCGGAGTAGACTACAAAGCTGTGACCCTGGTAGGTGGCATAAACCTTCGGAGCTCCTTGAGCGTCATACCAGTGCAGCGTAACAGGGAGGCCCAAAGTCATGGCAAGCGAAGCCTCCCATCTTTCCCGTTCGAACCAATACAGGGTCAGCGGATCGCCCACGTCAAACCCGCCGAGGGTCAGCGCCAGATCGACGCCGGCTGGATCGTGCTCGCCACTGGAGCCTGTGAACAGCCGCACCTCCTGCACGCCCGGGGTTTGGCGGGCCCATTCCACAAGGTCATCCGTTTGATCCGGGCTCAGGCGCATCTTGCCTCGCTTTCCTGGATTCGATAGGCGAAGTGCCCCAACTCGACCCTTTCCATCGGCTAGTTCTCCTCCAGGAACGCTGATTGCCCGCCTAACTACGGATGACACCTAGTGCTGCCGTTCCGGGTCGATCCAATTGTCGTAGGGCGCATTGGCACGCTTTCCAGGAGGTCCTCCTCATCCGTCCCCGAGATCGCAGCAACTTGGGCCGATCGTCGGTCCGGAACCTTCGCCGTGGCAGACCGGTTACATCAACAGCCAAGCCTGATGGACTGGGCTTGTGTTTCAGGGTTCGTCGCGTGTCATGACTGCTAAGCCCCCTCGCCGAGATCCGCAGGAGCGTTCCGCTCCCTCGATCGCTTCGACCGTTCTGGCCATCGGCGCTGGATGGGCACTGCTCCAGCTGGTGGCCGGCGGGCGCAGGACTGTCGTGCCGCGGGCTTCGGGCCTTCCGGCCCAGGCGGGGCGTCAAAGCCAGCCAGTTCCCGAGGCCGCCGACGAGCAGCATGCGCCAGCCTCGGCCGCAGCGGAGCCGGGCAGGGGACGGCAGGCTGACACACCTGCCGCCATTCCAGCCAAGGGTTGGAAGGACATCCTGTGGCGCACCTACGAGGAGTTTGGCCAGGACCGTCTCATGTCGGTCGCCGCAGGCGTGACCTACTACGCCCTCCTGGCGCTGTTCCCCGCTCTGGCGGCCTTGGTGTCGCTCTATGGCCTGTTTGCCGATCCCGCGACGATCCGGGACAATCTCGTCACATTGTCGAGCGTGCTTCCGGGCGGGGCAATCGACCTCATCGGCGAGCAGGTCTCCCGGATCGCTTCGGCCAGCGGGGGCGCCCTCGGCCTCAGCTTCTTTGTCGGTCTCGCGGTGTCGCTGTGGAGCGCCAATGCCGGCATGAAGGCGATCTTCGACGCTCTCAACATCGTCTACGACGAGGAGGAGAAGCGCAGCTTTTTGTGGCTGAATGTCCAGTCCCTGACCTTCACGCTCGGCGCGATCGCGTTCCTCCTGCTGGCCCTGGCCGGGATCGTCATCCTGCCGGTGGTACTCGATTTCGTGGGGCTGCGCAGCAGCGTCGAATGGCTGCTGTCGCTGATGCGGTGGCCCATTCTCCTGGCCGCAGTGATCCTCGGCCTGGCGGTTCTCTACCGCTACGGACCGAGCCGCGACAAGGCGCGGTGGACCTGGGTGACGCCCGGCAGCCTCGTGGCCGCTGTGCTGTGGCTCGTTGCCTCAATGCTGTTCTCCTGGTACGTGGCGAACTTCGGCAGCTACAATGAAACCTACGGTTCGCTCGGCGCCGTCATCGGCTTCATGACCTGGATCTGGATCTCGGGCGTCGTCGTGCTCCTCGGCGCCGAGATCAACGCCGAGATGGAACACCAGACAGCCAAGGACACGACCACTGGCCCGGATCGGCCGATGGGCCAGCGCGGCGCCACCATGGCCGACACCTTGGGACAGGCCAAGGCATGACGGCATTCGACCGGACAATGCCGTGGTGGCAACCGCTCCCGGCCGGTGACAAGAAAGGAGGCCAGAGGTAGCTTAATTGCTGTTCTTTGCGCCAAACTCGCTATGGCGCTTCCGTTCTGGCTCAGGTTGAAGCGTGCCGCTGGCCCGGTTTGGCGCCACTCAGGCACCGCTTCTCGTCGATTGAGCACCTGACGCTCGATCTGAAGTCGCTCAGGGGTCCTAGGGTGGAGACCAGGTGATCTCTCAAACCAAGGCGGGCGTTGGGGCTCGCCGGATAGAGAACCGGACCGACCTCGATGCGTTAATCGCTCAACGTAAACTGTTCCTCCGGTAGAGTTGCCGTGCCAAGCCAAGACAGTCGTGCTTTCGCGGGGGGCGGGCACACCGCTAACCTTCTCCTCGCCGCCCTCCCCGAGAATGTCCTTGAGGCGCTCACGGAGCAGGCGAGCATCATCTCTTTGAGCCGCGGCCGGGTGCTTCAGGAGCTCGGAGAGCCGGTACGGGAGGCGCTGTTTCCACACGGCAGCGTCATCGCCCTCGTGTCTCCGATGAGCGATCAGAAGGTGGTTGAAACCGCGACGGTCGGAGCAGAGGGGTATCTCGGCTTCTGGGCCGTGCTCGGCGATGACCAGCGCGCCTTGTGCCGCGCCGTCGTTCACAGTTCGGGAACCGCAACCCGCGTTTCAATTGATGGGTTGCTCAGGCTCAGCCGGACGCATCCAATCCTGAACGATCTACTGCTCCGCTTCAGCAAGGTGCTGCTGAAACAGTCGATCCAATCGGCCGCCTGCAGCAGCGTCCACACGCTGGAGGCGCGCTGTGCCCGGTGCCTGCTCGAGGCTCACGACAGGACCGGTTCTGGCGCGAGCATCATGCTGTCCCGGACGTTATTGGCCGCCATGCTCGGCGTCCGGAGGCAGAGCTTGGCGGCGGTGATCCGATCCTTCGAGGCCCATGGAATTGTTCGACTGGATTCCTCCAGTGTGATTGTGCTCGATCGGGCTCGGCTTGAAGCATTGTCCTGCCGCTGTTATGGCGTGCTGCGCGAGACCTACCAGACCATCCTTCCGCTCCCCTGATGAATTCCAGCTCGGCCATGCGGGTGGCCATTGCTGTTGCAGCCGCTACCGGCCCAGGTATTCGATCGGCATTGTCAAACATACCGTGAGGCCGTCCGGCGACCAATCCTGCTCGATGTGGGCTCCGAGCTGACCCGTCGCGCCGCGGTACGCCAGTAAGGTACCGAAACCCTGACGGCCAGGCGGTCCTGCGACGGGCGGTCCGCCGCGTTCCTGCCAGGTGAGGCGGAACTGCTGCTCCGGCAAGGCCTCCCCCCTGATGGCGACGCTCCCGTCGGGGCGCGAGAGGCTGCCATACTTGATGGCATTGGTCGCGAGTTCATGAACGATCAGGACCAACGCCGTTCCGGCCGCTGCTCCGATCGGTGCATCATCGCCAGAGATGCTCACCCGCTCCTCCAGTCGCCGGACCCCCGGCCCGGGCGCTCCTTCCTTGTCGTGCTGGTACGGCCGAACCAAGATGCCGAGGAGGCCGAGGGCCGTGCGGCTTGCCGGCTCGGCTTCCTCCCAGGGCACGTTCGGCTGGATGTAGCCATGGACGTGCGCGAGGCTGCTCAAGCGCTGCACCAAGCCGATGGCAAAGGATTGCGCCCCCGGGTCACCGCGCGATGTCAGCGTCACGAGGCTCGTGACCACCGCAAAGATGTTCTTGATCCGATGCGAGAGTTCGCGGGCAATCAGCTCGCGCTGCTCCTCCGACAGCTTGAGGTCGTGGATGTCGGTGCAGGTGCCGAACCAGCGCTCGATCGTCCCATCCGAACTGCGGATCGGCAGAGCTCGCCCGAGGGTCCAGCGATACGCGCCGTCATGCCGGCGCAGCCGGTATTCGATCTCGTACGGCTCACCCGTCGTACGGGAGCGATGCCACCGTGCCCTGGCGCGGGGCTGATCATCAGGGTGGAACATGCCGCTCCACCTCTCTCCGTCGGTGGACCCATGCGGCATGCCAGTGAATTCATACCAGCGGTCGTTGTAGTAGTCGTGGAAGCCGTCCGGCCGCGTCGACCAGACCATCTGCGGCATGGTGTTGAGGATCGCGTTCAGGCGCGGTTCGTCCGGATGCGATCCGGTGTCAATCGGCTCTGAGGGCGCGACGATCTGAAGGGTGCCGACGAGACAGGGGCTGCGAGGCTGCGCCGTGCCAGTGCTCGGCACCGCAACCTGACCGTTGACCCGTACATGCAAGCTTGTCTCGGAGCCAGGATGCAGGACGCGGGCGGTAGCCTCAAAGCGCGCTCCGATCCCGGCTTTGAGGGCTTGGGCGGCTTCAGCGCGCACACGGCCCTGATCGTCCGGATGCAGAAGAGTGATGGCAGCCGCTCCCGTCAAAGGCAGATGAACCTTGGTGAAGACCTGAAAGAACGACGGACAAAAACATGACGCAACCTCAATAGTGGACCAGCCACGCGCGAAGGCGCTGCGTGCTGGCAGCGGGGAAAAGGCCACTCGATGGGAGTAGCAGGGTTTAAGAAGGAAACTCGCCGCGGGAGCACCGCGGCGGAGGAGGGGTCATCTACAGCGCGTCCGGCGTGAGACAAACCTGAAAGTGGTCGGTCCTGCCATGCTGAATGAGCATGGAACGGATGTGGAGCGTTTACCCCTCACTAAGTTTTAAGATGCCTCAGACCGGCACCTTGCGGGCAATCGTAGTCGCGGCTTCGGGGCTGAACCCGACCTCCATCAACTCACCTTCAAGGTCATCGAGACTGTAGGGTTCCAGAGTAACGAAACGCGCTGTCTCCTGCCGCTGGACCAGGAGAGTGTTGCCGTCGTCTTCCGGCCCGCCCGGAAACTCGTCGATCGAGGTGGTCGTGACCCGCACAGCCGGACCTTCATCATCCTCTTGGTCGGCCTCAATGCTGCTCCGGTAGACCTTCACCGCGACTTGGCGTCCCTCAACCTCGCCGTCAAAGATCGTGTTCCATTCACCCATGTTCCCCTCCCGAATGACAGGTCAGACCACCCCAGCCGCAGTCAATCCTGAACACATGAGCCCAAGCCGCGACAGAGCGAGAGCCGGATCGCGCGACGGGGCGGTGAGTCTAATTCAGCCGCTCCACGACCGTACGCCTTCAGTGAAGACGGTCAAGCCAAGCTTGAACCTTTGCCTTGCTTGGCGGTTTCCCAGATCTCGTTCCAGATCATGAGGAGATGAGAGCAATGAACACCTCACGACGCGGCTTCGCCTCCATGGACCCCGAGAGGCAGCGCGAGATCGCCAGCCGGGGCGGCAAGAGCGTTCCCGCGGACAAGCGGTCGTTCTCACAGAACCGGGATCTTGCCTCGGCAGCAGGCCGTAAGGGCGGCCAGTCTTCACGCGATGGACAGAACGCTTCAGTGGGAGTGGCTTAGTTCAGCCTCCGATCAGTCATCTCTTATCTCTGCGGTCCCATCAGCGCGAACGCATGCTCGGCGCAGAACACGTGGCTGTGCAGGTTCGCGACCCACTGCCGGCCGGCCGCCGTCACGTTCAGATGCCCAACAGCCTCTTCCAGGTGCGGCGAGACGCTGGTCCAGTAGAAGTCGGGATAGCGCTCGACCATGTCGGCCGGAGAGGCGTAGCCGAGCTGGCGGTTGAGGCCGATCTCCTCGAACTCGTAGAACAGTGCGTTGGCCTTCTTCAGGTACAAGGGATCACCGAGCTGACCGATCAGGTCGGCTGCCTGGACAAGCCGCCCTTCCCGATCATCCGGAGCATTGTCGCCGGTTTGGCCCGCGGGGAAGCGGGTGAACTCGATCGCTCGTGCCACCCGTTCGGCATCCAGCGTCGGCGAGGCTCCGAACCGCTCCATGACAAAGAGCTTGGAGCGGTCGACGTGGTAGGGGGTGAGCGCCGCATCCGATGCCCCACGCTCCAATGTGACGGTCCGGCCCTCCGCGTCGACGACAAAATGATCATGGCTGTCGCCCTTGAGGATGCCGCGGACATAGCCGATGTCGTGCAGCAGGCAGGCGACGATCAGGTGCGAGTAGTCCTCAGGCTCGAGACGCTCGGTCAGCATGCGGCCGCGCAGGATGTCGCGTCCGACCAGGGTGACGAGGAAGGTGTGCTCGACATTGTGGTAGAGGGCGTCGCTCCTGCCGAGGCACTCGAGCGCGACGCGTGCGATGCCGTCGAGCCGCTCGGCCTCGTCCTGGTGCGAGGATCCGAACAGGCGCCGGAAGTCGTCGGCAAGGTGCTTGCCGAGTTCGTCCGCCACGAGCGCCGGCATCGTCATCATGTGGGACACCCTGAATAGGATTCGACGTTAGCCGACGACTATAGCTGAGGCCCTCCCGAGACCGCGACAGGAAATACCTAGGGGTCTTCGTTGAGACCCGCGAGGCGCTCCTGATGATCGGCTGTGCCCTTACGTCAATCCGGGAGAACGCCGTTCACCGCCTTAGGCAACGATGCGGATCAAACACGGCAGACCCCTTCGCTGAGGTGGTGGTTCTCAAATCACGAACGATAGGGCATGTCTTGGCTTCTGCTCCCCGGACCTTAGCCGAAATGCCGCAAGACGAAATCCCGGCTCTCCTTCCCCGTGCGCGCGGCCACCAGTTCGTCCTCTATGGCGACGCCTGCTCCGGCGTGCCGGGTGCCCTGCATGAGACGACCTTCGCCTCTGTCAACGCGGTAATTCAAC